>CAYMMT010000215.1:0-4624 GCA_964391555.1 uncultured Rhodobacterales bacterium | reverse complement strand
CCGCGACACCCTGCAAGAGCTGATCCACATCCCCTCGGCCCGGAGCCATCGTGTAAGCGATCTTCATGTGTTTTCCTTATCCTGGACTAAACTGCAGAAACGCGATCGGGACCGCGCCGCGCAGGGCAAATCCGCCCATGGCGGCGGGATTGAACCGGGGCATGGCGGCCCGGGCGCGGTTTGGCCCGGCAAGACGGCGATCTGTTGCGCCGACCAGCGCAGCCTCATCGACATCGACCACGGCCCCTACGTGTCCGGCAATGACCGTCATTGCCGTGTCACCGCCGACCAATCCCGACCGGGTGCCCGCAACGTCGCAGCGGCACGTAACACCCTCTATTTTCTCAATAATCGACACGCGCCGAGCCTCCTGATGGTCATGGCGGTCAGATCCGATTGTCTCGCAATTCGGCAGGACGTCTTTGAAACATGGCGGAACGAAGCTCGGTCAGGTCGTCGTCCGACAGCCGGTCCAGAGTGACACACTCCGTTCGCAATCGCAGATGATCCTCTTCGAGGGCATCCAGCGGATGCACCAGCAGGTCCATGTCGGTCGCGGAGTGGTGGCGGTCGCCGGACCGCGCATTCGTAACCGGTGTCTTCATTTC
This sequence comes from uncultured Rhodobacterales bacterium, assembly GCA_964391555.1. Lineage (GTDB taxonomy): Bacteria > Pseudomonadota > Alphaproteobacteria > Rhodobacterales > Rhodobacteraceae > JAMWZF01. The sequence continues at coordinate 4,016 of CAYMMT010000215.1, read as the reverse complement.
GTCCCCGCCTTCAAAGCCCTGCCCGATAACCTCGTGTCGCGAACGGATCACGCGGGCCGCGCGGTTGAGGCCGGCCGGAGGTCCGCGCCAGAGATCTCGGCGGATGCAACAAGGGATGCGACGAAGTCGCGCGATGCGCGGACCCAAGCCGCTTTCTCCATGGCGTCGGAGATCTTCTGCCGGACGGCGTCGAACGGCAGAACGGCGCCCGGCGCCAGCGCGTCCATTCGGATGATGTGCCAGCCGTGGCGCGTCAAGACCGGCTCGGCGGTGATCGCGCCTTCGGGCAAATCGCGCAGTGCCGCCTCGAATTCGGGCAGCGTATCGCCCGGGCTCAACTGCCCGAGCGCGCCGCCGGAGGCTCTTGACCCGCAGTCGGAGAACTCCGTCGCCAGCCGCGCGAAGCCCCCCGGATCGTCGAGCGCGCGGCCCGTCAGGTCGACGGCGCGCGCCTGTGCCTCTTTCCGAGCGGCTTCGTTCCGCGGATCGCAGGCGATCAGGACGTGCGACACCTCCCAAAGGGGCGGCGTTCGAAAGCGGAGCGGGTCCCTCTCCCACTCGGCGCGGATATCGGCTTCGGTCGGCTTGTCCACCTGCACCGCCATTTCGAGAAGGCCCCGAATCTGGGCCTCCTCTGCGGTCTCGAAGCGGCCGGGACCGACTTCCTGGACCTGCGCGGGGATCCCGCGCGCCCGGGCCTCCTGCAACAGGAGTGTTCGCACGGCGACCGCGTTCGCGGCCTTGCGCCAAGAGATGCCGGGTTTGCCTTTCGGCGCCTCGTGGTTCTGGGCTTCAGCCGCGACCTCTGCGGCGGGAACGGCTTCACCATTGACGACGAGATCGGGAAAAAGCGCATTCATGTGGCTTACTCCGCCGGCCTGGTGGTTGTCGTCGCAGCCCCGGTCCTGTTGACGCGGGCACCGGCGGGCACCGCAGAACGAGCCTTGGTCAGAGAAACCCTGCGACGCGACCGAACGACCTGGTAGCCCGAGCGCATCAGATAGCGGAATGGCGCCACGAGACCCGAGATCATGTGCACCAACCGCGTGAACGGGAACACGAGGAAGATCGTCAGCCCGAGAAACAGGTGCGCCTTGAAGATCGGCGAAACATCGGCGACCTGATCGGCCGCGCCTGCCTGGAAGGTGAAGATCATCTGCGCCCAGGTCATGAACTTGACCATTTCGCCACCGTCCAGATGCTGCACCGAGACAATAATTGTTCCCAGCCCAAGTACGAGTTGCGCCAGCAACAGCGCCAGAATGGTGATGTCCCAAAAGCTCGACGTGGCGCGGATACGCGGGTCGGTCCAGCGGCGGTGGAACAGCATTGCCCCGCCGATCAATGCCATCACTCCGGCGATGCCGCCGACGACGATCGCGCCGGTCTGCTTGAACGTGTTCGAGACGCCAAGAGCATGGAAGAAATCGACCGGCGTCAGAAGCCCGATCAGATGGCCCAGGAAAATCACCAGGATCCCGACATGAAACAGGATCGATCCCCAGACAAGCTGTCTGCGCCTGAGAAGCTGCGAAGTCGAGCTTTTCCAGGTGAACGGATCGCGCTCGTAGCGGGCCACCGATCCGAGGAACAGCACCGCCAGGGCGATGTAGGGGTAGATACCGAAGAGGAAGTAGTTCATCCGTAGACTCCTTTATTCGGCCGCGTGATTGGGGGCGGGCAGATCCATCCGCGCGAGAATGTCGCGAGAGGCGGGGCAGCCGGCATTCGGATCGGGTCCAAAGCGGACTTCGCTCTCTTCCCAGATCTTGTCGAGCGCCTCGAGATCGTCGGGGTCGACCTCGGGTTCGTCCAGCAACTCGGCCACGGCCTCGCGGTCCACCTTGGCCCCCGACAATTGCAACAACGCGGTAAACACGGCGCTGTAGGCGCTGCCGCGCCGGACCAGCCGGGCGCTCAAAGCCTCCAGAATATGCGCCGCGTCCGCCAGCGTATCCCGCGCCTCGGCGCTGGGACGCGTGGCCAGGAATTCGAGCAGCATGGGCAGGTGGTCCGGCAGTTCGGAAGTCACCGGGTCAAACCCCGCGTCGCGGTACATCTCCACCAGCGACACCATGGCGCCGCCCCGGTCCCGGCTTTCGCCGTGGACATGCTCGAAGAGGTTGAGCGACAGCGTCCGCGACCGGTCGAAGAGACCGACATAGGTCTCTTGCAGGTCATAGATGTCGCGCCCGCTCAGCTCCTCCACGAGCGGGCGCAACCCCCGACGCGCCGCAGCGGTGAGCCGGGTCTCAGAGGCAAGCACGCCCCCGATTTCCGGCATCGCCTGCTGCAGTTCCCTGGTCGGGTAACTCAGGATTAGTGACAGCGCTTTGAGTGTGCGGTCCATGGTCATCACATCGTCTCCGGAATGTTGAGGGGGCGTTTGGCCTTGCCGAAAAGCGATGCCTTCGAGGTGCCGGTGGAACATCCGTTACCATCGGTGAACCCGCACCCGCCCTTGAGATCGTAGGCTTCCTCGACCTGCTCGCGGTGGGTCGTCGGGATCACGAAGCGATCTTCGTAATCCGCAAGCGCCATGATCTTGTACATGTCCTCGATCACGCGGGACGACAGGCCGACGCGGGCCGCGATCCCCTCGTCAACGACACCGTCGATCGTCTTGGTGCGCATGTAGGCCCGCATCGCCAGCATGCGTTCGAGCGCCTGAACCACCGGTTCCTCATCGCCCGCCGTCAGCATATTGGCGAGATAGCGGACAGGGATACGCAAATCCCGAACGTTGGGCATCGCGTTCTCGGAGCCGATCCTGCCCGCTTCCGCCGCATTCTGGATCGGGCTGAGGGGCGGGATGTACCACACCATCGGCAGCGTCCGGTATTCGGGATGCAGCGGGAAGGCGACCTTCCACTCCATCGCCATCTTCCAGATCGGGCTTTCCTGCGCGGCCTTGATCCAGTCCTCGGGGATGCCGTCCGCACGCGCGGTTTCGATCACCACGGGGTCGTTCGGATCGAGGAACACGTCAAGCTGGGCATCGTAGAGATCGGTCGTCTTTTCGGCATTCGCCGCCACGTCGATCTTGTCGGCATCGTAGAGCATCACGCCCAGATACCGGATGCGACCGACGCAGGTTTCGGAGCAGACCGTGGGGTTGCCCGACTCGATACGCGGATAACAGAGCGTACATTTCTCCGATTTCCCGGTGGACCAGTTGTAATAGACCTTCTTGTAGGGGCATCCCGAGACGCACATCCGCCAGCCGCGGCATTTCTCCTGGTCGATGAGGACGATGCCGTCCTCCTCGCGTTTGTAGATCGCACCCGGGGGGCAGGACGCGGCGCAGGCCGGGTTCAGGCAGTGCTCGCAAAGCCGGGGGAGATACATCATGAAGGTGTTCTCGTACTCCCCGTAGATCTCTTTCTGCACGCCTTCGAAGTTGTAGTCGGCCGACCGCTTCGAGAATTCGCCGCCGAGGATTTCTTCCCAGTTCGGGCCTTTCTCGATCTTCTCGATCCGCTCGCCGGTGATCCTCGAGTAGGGGCGCGCCGTGGGGAACGCCTCCATTTCAGGGGCCGATTTCAGGTGATCGTGGTCGAAATCGAACGGCTCGTAATAGTCGTCGATCTCCGGCAGGTCCGGGTTGGCGAAGATGTTGGACAGGATCCGCCATTTCGAACCCTGCTTGGGCTGCAGCTTGCCGGATTTGGTTCGCTCCCAGCCGCCATTCCACCTGGCCTGGTTCTCCCAATCGGTCGGATAGCCGGTGCCCGGTTTCGTCTCCACGTTGTTGAACCACGCGTATTCGACCCCGTCCCGCGTGGTCCACACGTTCTTGCAGGTGACAGAGCAGGTGTGGCAGCCGATACATTTATCGAGGTTCAGCACCATGCCGATTTGCGCACGGACTCTCATTCTGCGGCCTCCTTCCGGGTCGCGGGTCGATCAAGCCAGTCGACCTTTTGCATTTTCCGCACGATCACGAACTCATCCCGGTTGCAGCCAACGGTGCCGTAGTAGTTGAAGCCGTAGGACTGCTGGGCGTAGCCGCCGAT
>CAYMMT010000214.1:258-4627 GCA_964391555.1 uncultured Rhodobacterales bacterium | reverse complement strand
GAGACCCGGCCCTCGGGCTTCCGCACGCCCCTTGGGACGGAAATGGAGGCTGGCTTTGCCTCCCTCCTGTCGGCGCAGACGATGTTCCCTGTCCTGTCCGCCGACGAGATGGCGGGGCATTACAGCGAGAACGACATATCCCGCTCGGTGCGGCAGGGTCTGATCACGGGCGACGGCGGTGCCTGGGATTTGCTGGCGCGCAGGGTTGCGGAGATCCCGGAGTACGGCGAGCGGTTCGAGGCGGTTTACGGCCTCGCGCCCGAGGACATCCATTTCACCGATATATCCAATGCGATCGCGGCGTTCGTGGCGTGGGAATGGCGGTCCGACACCTCGCCGTTCGACTCGTTCCTGCGGGGCGAGGCACGGCTGGAACCCGCGGCGGAGGCAGGGATGTCCCTGTTCTACGGGGCCCTTGGCTGCGCCAGCTGTCACTCCGGACCGCTGCTGACCGATCAGGATTTCCATGCCATGGCGGCGCCGCAGATCGGGCCCGGCAAGGCCGCTCGGTTCGAAACGCATGCGCGGGACGAAGGCCGGATGCGCGTGACGGGAGACCCGGCGGACGCCTATGCCTTCCGCACGCCGTCCCTGCGCAACGTGGCGCTCACGGGGCCCTATGGGCATGCCGGGGCCCATGCCGACCTCGGGACCTTTATCGTTGCGCATGCGCTCCCGCCGATGGGGTTGATCGAATATGACCCCAGCCAGCTGGCCCTGCCGGATTTGCCGGTCGACGATCTGAGGATCTTGCGGGACACCGACGCGATGGCCGCGATTGCGGACGCGTCCGTGAGGACGATGCAGGACAGCCCCGCAGGTTTTGGGATGCTCACCCCCCGCGAGGTCGAGGCTCTGGTGGCATTTCTGGAGAGTCTGACGGACCCGGTCGCAATCGAAGGGCGGTTGGGGGTACCGGACGCGGTGCCGAGCGGACTGCCGGTGGAAAGGTAATCGCCTCAGTGACAGCAACGGCTGCTCAGCGGGTGAAAATGACCGCCTCGTTGGCCGGGACCTGTCGTATCTCGCTGAACGTGCCATCGGGCCAGGTGATCTCGACGGTCACCGAAGCGGCGGACCCCAACCCGAAATGCAGCGGTCCGGCGATGCCGCCCGCGTGGCCGCCGCCGATGACCACTTCCTGCACCTCGGACCACCCGGCGCTGCTCACCCGGACCCGGGCGCCGATCCCGAAGCTGTTCCCGCCGGCTTGCCGCAGATCCACGCTCAGCCAGTTGCCGGACTCCGGGGTCACGTTCCGATACAATTCCGCACCAGCGCGGCGGTTCACCACCACGAGGTCGAGCCGACCATCGAGGTCGAGATCAACCAGGGCGGCGCCGCGGCTCCGATCGAGGGTCGCGACCCCGGCGGCGACCGACACTTCGGCGAACGTTCCGTCGGGGAGTTGGCGCAAGAGAGAATTGGGGTCTTCCATCGCCATGCCGGGCATTTGATCCACGTTGCCCTTGGCGATGAAAAGGTCGGCGCGCCCGTCGTCATCGACATCGCCGAACTGCGCGTGCCAGCCTGTGGAGGGACGTCCGTCGCCGCCAGTATGGGGGCGATGGGCGGTCGCGCCCATCTCGAACGGCGCGGGGAGATAGCTACCGTCGCGGGCCAGTTGCAGGTGCTGGTCACCCATCGATGTCAGCATCACCTCATCCGCCCCATCGCCATCCAGATCGCGGGACGCGATCCCCATACCCCAGAGTTGCGGACCGTCCCAACCGTCTTCGGGGCCCAGAAAGCGCCGCTCTTCGATGTCCCACATCTGCTCGGCCCCGCCTTGCACATAGTAGTGGCGGTCGTTGGACAACCGGAGGGTGGGACGACCTCGGGCATCCTGTGCGGCCAGCATCGAGAGCGGGCAGAACCCCGGTGAAAGTGCTTCTTCCGTCCAGCCATCTTCGACGGGGCGGAGAATGGCGTTGTTATCGCAGGTGCCGAACGGGCCGTCGGGATTGTCCCGATCCACGTAATTGCCGATGGCCAGTGTCGGGCGCGCGTCCCCGGCTTCCCACCATGCGGAAAATGCCGTGGTCCAACCCCTGCCACCGTCGGGGAGGCCCAGTGACTGCGTCGCGTCTTCGAACAGGCAGCCGCCGAGGCCCCGCAAGGCCACATTCGGACCGACGCGCATGACGAAGAGGTCGAGCACGCCATCAGCGTCGAGATCGAGCGGATAAGCGCCGGTCACCCCAGACAGCGGCGGCAGCGGCGCCTTTGAAAACACCATCTCGCCCTCGTTGACAAAAAGCTCCGTCTGGCCCTCGCCACCGGCAAGAACCATGTCGGGCAGGGTATCGTCATTGCAATCGAGAACAGCCACACCGCCGCCCACGAAGTGCTCCCACCCGCCGGAATAGACATGTTCTGACACCGGTCCCGAAACCGGCTCGAATCTCGGTTCCGCGACTGCTGATGTCGCGGCGGCGGCCATGACCGTGAATGCAAGAAGTCTCCTCACGCCCCCCAGGCCTCCCCCATGGCGCGGTCCGTTTCGGCGGAGAGCGCGAGTGCAGTTGCGCCGCGAGCCCAGACCAAATCCCCCCAGGTGTGGATTTCAACCTGTGACTGCGGCCGGTGATCATCGAGCGCGTGGGATTGCATCTCGGCCAATACTTCATCCGCATAGAGGAAGTCGTACTGCATGCGCGCGCCCGAAAGTATGATCAGTTCCGGGTCGAAGACCTGAACGACATTGGACAGTCCCAGTGACAGGTAGCGGCCTGCCCGTTGGAAAATCGACAAGGCTGTCGCATTGCCGGCCTTGGCCTCGCGAAACAGCGCGTCAAGGGTGGTCTGCGGGCTCTGCAGGTTGCGCAAGGGCCGATCGAGGGCCGTCGAGGCCTCCCGGACGAGCGCGTAGTCCGCGACATAGGCTTCGAGGCAACCGCGTTTCCCGCACCGGCACAGCGCACCGTCGAGTTGCACCTTTGTGTGGCCAAGTTCCAGACCCATGCCCCGGGCCCCCCGATAGACCTGATTGTTGATGACCAGCCCCATGCCAACGCCCTGTTCGATGGTGACGACCACGAAGTTGGACATCGAGCGGCCGGCGCCAAACCAGAGTTCGGCGAGGGTCAGCAGGTTGACGTCATTGTCGACGTAAACCGGCAAGCCGAGGTGATCCTGCAACTCGTCCTTCAGACGCAAATCGCGCCCCGACAGAAAGGGCGACCAGGCCACCATGCCGGTCGGATGGTCCACCAATCCCGCGAGCCCCATCCCGATCGCCGCAAGCTCGGAGCGGTCACAGCCTGCATCAGCCACGGCCCGCTGGAGAAGTTCTTCGATCTCGGCGGTGAGCGCGTTGATGCTTCGCTTGTGGGGGCGGGTGGACTTGGTCGCACTGCCGCGCTCGTTTCCGGCAAGGTCGGTGATGACGGCGGTATGGGTCTCGTCCGAGATCTTGATGCCGAGGACCAGCCGAGTGTCCGGTACCACCCGCAAGGCGGTGGGCGGGCGGCCGCGACCGGTTTCCCGCTGCGTGTCGTCGACTTCTTCCAGAAAGGACCGCGCAATCAGGTCGGCGGTCAGCTGCGTGACCGAGCCCGCGGATATGTCCAGAGCTCTGGTGATCTCGGCCCGTGTCGCCGTTCTTTGCCCACGGACATGTTCGAAGACCTGCTGGCGCAGCGGTTTTGCACCGGCACCGGTCTCCTGCAGCAACGGGCCAAAACCCTCGGCCGGCCGAGGGATCTGGTCGCCACCGCGTGAGATAACCTGGCTGTCCATTACTTCACTCATCAAAGTTAGTCGGGGTTCAAGTTACCCGATACCTGCCGATCGAGGGTCATTCATGCTGCGGTGCCGCATAAAATGCTGCAAATGCAGCAAGATATTTCCAAAAATTACCCGTCGATGGGATTGAATCGTTAGTTATTTTCCTTTGGCTGTCAAATTTATTTTGACAAATGAAGTAAATTTTCCGATCAACATGTCAGAGTCACACGACTCGGGGGTTTTGCTGACAGGCAGGACCTTGTTCACAGGGAGGAATATAAATGCATAAGGCACTTATTGCCGCCGTCGCAGTTTCGGCGGGCTTCACTACAGCCGCTTGGGCGGAAAGCCACGGCATGACCGTCGGGGTCAGTTGGTCCAACTTCCAGGAAGAGCGCTGGAAGACCGACGAGGCAGCCATCAAGGCCGCTCTGGATGCTGCGGGTGCCAACTACATCTCGGCCGACGCGCAATCCTCGGCTTCCAAGCAGTTGTCGGATGTGGAAAGCCTGATCGCTCAGGGCGTTGATGCGCTGATCATCCTGGCTCAGGACTCCTCGGCCATCGGGCCCGCGGTGGAAGCGGCAGCCAACGAAGGCATTCCGGTGGTCGGCTATGACCGCCTGATCGACGACAGCCG
>CAYMMT010000214.1:0-248 GCA_964391555.1 uncultured Rhodobacterales bacterium | reverse complement strand
CTACCTGACCTTTGACAACGTCGAAGTTGGCCGGATGCAGGCGCGCGCCGTGTTCGCGGCTCAGCCGACAGGCAACTACGTGATGATCAAGGGCTCGGCTCAGGACCCGAACGCGGACTTCCTGCGTGGCGGTCAGCAGGAAATCCTGCAGGAAGCCATCGACAGCGGCGCCATCACCATCGTGGGTGAGGCCTATACCGACGGCTGGCTGCCCGCAAACGCGCAGCGCAACATGGAGCAGATCCTGA
>CAYMMT010000213.1:0-4680 GCA_964391555.1 uncultured Rhodobacterales bacterium | reverse complement strand
TGGCACGCCAAAGGCGGAACTGCCCCGATAGCGGCGGAAGGTGATGCCGCCAAAGCTGACCTCGTCGGCCACACGGCCGCGCAGATCGGCAGCCGCGGCGGTGTTGAGATAGGTTTCGCGCACCTCCTTGTGGGCGACGAGATCGGCGAAGAAGGCAGAACCGCACTCGGCCCGGACCTGAACGGCGCCAGCGGCGAGCCCGCCGAGGCTTTCCTCGACGCTCTCGATCAGCGCCTGGCAGCGTTTGCGCAGCGCGCCCGAGGCTGGCGAGGCATTGTCCAGATCGAAGTCGATCTCGGCGGCGGGCGTGATGCCAAACTCGGCGGCATAGTCGATCACCGTGGCACCGTCCTTCGGGTCCTTCACGATCCCCTGAATCCCGTTCAGGAAGTGATACTCGAAGGTGGCTTCGGCATCCTGGCGCAATCGCCGCAGCCGGTGGGCCACCTCGGTCTGCACCTGCTGGGTCGCGGTTTCCGAACCGAAGTCGCGCACCGACTGAATCTCGGAGGCCCAAAGCACGTCTTGCTTCTTGAACTGGCGACAGACGAATGCGCGCATGTCGCGCCGCTCGGGAACCTGCTGCTCATAGGCCGAGCCGCGTTCGGAGAACGGGATCAGCGACAGCGTACCGTCGCGGCTCTCGATCACCACGGTGCGGGAGCGCACGCCGCGTGGGCTGAAGAGGTTGGCGCTGGAGAGAAGAGCCGGTTTGAACGGGATGTTCTCCAGCGCACGGGTGAGTTCGATGACCGAGAAGGCATCGGACTCGAAGATGTCCATGGTGGCCATCGGTTGTTCCTTTCACTTGAATTGGGATCAGCGGACGAGAATGCCGGCCGCCAGCAGCGCCGCATGGGCAGCGTCGATTTCAGGCTGGGTCGGGGTGCCGGTGAAGACGAGGTCGTGGCGGTTGACGATGGCGGGGCCGCGAATGAGCGCGACCGCTTCGACATCGCCGCCGGTGGCGTCGGCCTTGCCCCAGAGCACGGCGACGGCGGTTTCGGTGCCGTCGGTGGCAACGGGGGCGTGGGCGGCGTACTTGCCGGAGGCGGTGATTCGGCCTAGCACGGTGCCCGGGGCAAGATCGCCGGCGGCGATGGTCACCACCTCGCGGGTATAGTCGCGGAAGGCCTCCCAGACGAGAAAGCCTCCGGGATGGGTCGTCTCAGAGAGAGTTGGCATGTGTCACTGTCCTTTGCGCTTGAAGGTGCGGGCGATCACCTCGCCCCATGGCTTGGCAGCCGGGCCCGGCCCGGGTTGCGGATGGTTGGCGGAGATTTCAGGGTCGGATTTGGCGCGCGCTACGAGGAGCGTCGCTCGAACTGCGTCGAGGCTGGTTTCGTTCTCAAGGAAACCGGCCACCATCTGTGGCTGGCCCGCAAGGCGACAAAGATCGACGATGGCCTTCGCGTGCGCCATCGCCTCGGCGCGGATCGCCTCCGGGTCCGGTGTGCCTGGCGGCGTCGGCGGATCCTCGACCCGAGCGTCATCCTCCGTCGCATCCGCGGCGGGCTCGAGCTCTTCGAGCGCCACCGTTTCGTCCTGCACCGCCTCGACCAGAAGCGGGGGCGCGTTTCGGAAGGTGGCAATGTCGAAGCGTGCGGCGATCCGTACAGGTTCGGCGATCCTGTCGGCGAAGCCTGCCTCCACCGCCTCCGCGGCATCGAACCAGGTCTCGGCCGCCATCAGCGTGGCGATCTCATCGTCGGGTTTTCCGGATTTCGCGGCGTAGCCCTTGATCAAACTGCCGGCGATCTTGTCGAGCGCCTCGGCCATGTCGCGCATGTCGCCTGCGGTTCCCATCACCAGCCCCGAGGGATCGTGGATCATCAGGAAGGCGTTCTCGGGCATGACGATTTCATCGCCTGCCATCGCCAGATAGGAGGCGGCCGAGGCAGCGATGCCGTCGATGGTCACGGAGACCGTGCCATCGTGACGCTTCAGCGCGTTGTAGATCGCCACAGCATCGAAGACCGAGCCGCCGGGGCTATTGATGCGCAATTCGAGGTTTGTGCCCGCCTTTAACGCGCCGATCTCGGCAATGAAGGCTTTGGCGCTGACGCCATAGGCGCCAATCTCGTCATAGATCGAGAGCTCCGCGCCCGCCTCGCGGGCCCGGATCGAATACCAGCTGTTCATGGGATTACTCCTGTTCGGAATTGGCGCCGTCCCCGCCGTCCTGCTCGGGTGGTCGGTTCGGCGTGGTGCGCGCGCCTTGCGTTTCGCCGGGGCTGGCACGGTAGGTCAGACCGAGCCCCTCGGCCCGGTCCCGGTCGGCGGCGTTTTCGCGGTCGATTTCCTCGATGTCATAGCCGGTGGCCTCGACCGCCTTGCGGCGCGAGAGCAGCCCGGCCTCGATCGCCAGCAGCTGCGCCTGGATGTCCTTGAGCGGATCGACCCAGTCCCAACGTGGCGGGATCCATTGTGCCGGCAAGGCGATGTCGAGGTCGTCCAGATCGAGCGCACCAGAGAGCGTTGCAGCCTCCAACCAGCGTCGCCAGATCGGACGGCAAAGCTGATGCGCGATTACTCCGTGTTGCAGCTGGCCGCTGCGGCGCCGAAACTCAACGAGTTCGGCGCGCAGGCTCGAATAGTTGGCCTGCCGGACATCGCCGGTGACCAGGTGATAGGGCAGCCCGACCGAAGCGGCGATGGACAGAAGCGTCCGGTACTGGAACGCCTCATAACCGCCACCGACATCGGCGGGGCTCGAGAACTTCACATCCTCCCCCGGCAGAAGCACCTGCAGCGTGCCGGGTTCGAGACTGGCGATCCCGGTGCCGTCCTCGGCATCCTCGATCTCGCCCATCAGCTGCTCTTCGGGCGCGGTCTTGGTAATGAAACCGGCGAACATCGCCGCGGTCTTCTTCCGGTCCAGCTCGGCGTCGTCATACTGATCGAGAAGAAAGAGCCGCACCATGGCCGGCGCCACATGCGGCAGCCCCCGGATCTGACCTGCGTCGATCGGCCGGAAGACATGCAGCACGTCCTCGGCTGGCACCCGCACCGTCTCGGGGATCACATCGCCGTGATCCGTGCTGTCGCCCGGGTGGCGGCGGCGGAAATGATAGGCTACGCGCCGCCCGATTGCATCGAACTCTATCCCGCATCGGATGCGGTTGCCGTTCGTCGCGGTCTCGGTCTTCTCGAAAGGCAGCATCTCCGATTGCAGAAGCTGGACCTGAAATGGTACCCGCAGACCGTCCTCGGGTCGCCTTGGTCGCAGCCGGACAAAGCACTCGCCCGCGACAAACATCTCCCGCGCCACCATGGCCTGCAGGCCATAGAAGTCCGTCAGCCCGTCGGCGTCCGCCTCGCCGGTCCATGCCAGCCAGAGCCGCTGGACGTGATCGCGAAGCTCGGCATTCTCGATGAGTGAGGACGGCTTGATTCCGTCGCCCACGAGGTTCGCTGCGAAGGCTTCGCAGGCGTTGGCGGTATAGCCATTGGTGACCACCAGTTCGCGTGAGCGTGCCAGCAATCTTGGGCCACCGCTTGAGACCAGCGAGTTGATGTTCTCGAGCGGCGGTTGCCAACCGCGCAGACGCCGCCGCGCCATCGCTCCTTCGAGACGCGCGCGCACGCCTTTCGCCCCGCCAGAGCGGGATCGAAACACGTTGAACAGCCCCATGAATCAGAGGCCCTTGTCCGTTGTCACACGCAGATGCCGGATCACCGGGCGTCCTTCGGCAGCGGCGATCTCGCGGTCGAGCGCTTCGATGGCCCGGTCGATCTCGGCGACGCTACGGTAATCCACGGTCTTGCCGTCATAGCTGACCCGTGCGACGCCCGAAGATCGTGCAGCGGTCAGTGCCTCCCGGCGCGATTGCAGTTCCACAAGCGTTGCCATTGATCACCCCATGTAGTTCGAACGCACCGTGCGTCGGCGCGACGCTGGGCGTTTCACCCGCACATTCACCACGCCTTTTCCGTCATCATCGCTCGGCACGGCCACCTGTCGTTCCAGTTCATCCCATTGGACATCCGACCAACGGTCGGCTCCGGCGATCCAGGCGGCGGCGCGGGCATAGACCCGGCAGTCCAGCGCCTCGTTGCGCTCGCGGATCTTCTGCCATTCGAGCTTCGCGAAGCCGCGCCGGTTGCGCACCGTCACCAGCTGCTCGGCCGTCAACTGCCGGATCCACTCGGTGTCCGCCCAGCCGGGCAGATGCACAGTGCCGGGCGGGAACGCGGCGCCATCGTTCAGTTCTTCCGCCGTCGGCCGCGCCAACCGCAGGAAGCGGTAGCTCTCGGCCTTGAAGGTCGAGGTGGCCACTGTCCAGAGCCGCGCGCCGCGGCGCAGGCGCTTCCCGCCCGCGGTCGCGTCGACGAAGGTCGGCCCTGACACCGGGCTCGCCCGGTTGAAGCCCTCGAGCCCCTTGACCGGCGCCACCTGCGCGAAGCCGACCGAGCGCGCCCAGCCATAGACCGCGGCCGTCTCGTAGCCCGTGTCGATGGCGAGCCGCGCGAGGCCGAGCTCCGCGCCGCCGGCATGCCGCCAGTTCCGCCCGAGCAGATCGGTCAGCGCATCCCAGGCCTCGGGTCGCGCCGGGCCGCCCTCGATCACCACGTGATCGACGAGCCAGCTTTCGAGACCGCGGCCCCAGGCCCAGACATCGACCTCGATCCGGTCCTTCTGCACATCCGCGCCGGCGGTCAGGAACAGCCCGCCCGCGG
>CAYMMT010000212.1:0-4704 GCA_964391555.1 uncultured Rhodobacterales bacterium | reverse complement strand
CGGTGTCGGCCAGGCGGGACTGCAGGCGCTGGCCGGGGCGCAGTATTCGACCTCGACCATCGCCGCCGATCGCAACCAGCGCGGCGTGCGTTACGAGTTGAACGAGTTCGTTCGCATCCGGCTCGGCTCGCTCGACAGTTTTGCCGCCCAGATGCGGCGCGAACGGGACCGCAATGCGCAGTTCTATGCCTCGCTCGAACGGGCCTACGGCGTCCCTGCCGGGATCGTGCTGGCGATCCACGGGATGGAGACCGGATTTGGCCGCACCATGGGCAACACGTCTGTCGTGGATTCGATCACCACCGTGGCCTATGACTGCCGCAGGTCCGACTTCTTTACACCCCACGCCATTGCCGCCCTCATCCTTGTCGATCAGGGGGTGCTCAGTCCGTCGCAACGCGGCGCGGCCCATGGCGAGATGGGTCACACCCAGTTCCTTCCCGGCAATGCGCTGCGCTACGGCGTTGACGCCAATGGCGATGGCCGCGTGGACCTTTATTCCGTGGGCGACAGTCTTGCCTCGACCGCCAATTTCCTGCGCCAGAAAGGCTGGCGCGCGGGAGAGCCTTTTGGCGAAGGCACGCACAATTTCAGGGTCCTGAACGAATGGAATGCCGCCACGGTCTACCAGCAGGCCATCGCACTGGCCGCCGCGCGGATGTAGCCAGCCAACCCGGCCGGACCTTGCCGGCCTTCAGGACCCCCTGGCCCAGACAAGCGCATCCTCGAGCCGGTCGTCGCCCCAGAAGACTTCGCCATCGACAACGAATGTCGGCGCGCCAAAGACACCGAGGCCCATGGCTTCGTCGGTGGCGGCGGCAAGGCTGTCGGCGATGCGGTCAGTCCGAGCCTCGGCCAGCACACGTTCGGGCACGCAACCCGCTTCCCTCAGGCTTTCTGTCAGATTGGGGTCTTCGCCCGCCGGGTCCCCCTCTTCGAACCATCGCCGGTAGGTGGCGCGCACATAGGTCTCCACCCAGCCTTCCTCGGCCCCGACGGTGGCCACGAGATTGGCCAGCACCAGCCCGGGTAGCGGATAGGGCGCCGGCACCTTGGGGCGAAGCCCGTAGCTGGCCGCCCGGCGCTCGATGTCACGCCACATGTAGGCTGTCTTTACCGGCTTGTCCTTGAACGGAATGTTGTTCTGTTCGACCATCACATGGCGCACATTGAAGGGACGCCAGCGAACCGCGACCTCCGCGGCACGAGCCGCCTCGGCCAAACGCATCACTGTCAGGTAGCTATATGTGCTCCCGATGGAGAACCAGAAGTCGATCTTTGGCATGTCGCGCTCACGTTCGGCCCGGTCACGGACCGACATTACCAACAGGATCTGTTTTTGCCAGCGTTGGACCGCCTGTCGTGTCGCTGTCAGCCGGTCACGGTACCCGCGGCCGGACTCGAACCGGCACGGCCCTCAGGCCAGGGGATTTTAAGTCCCCAGTGTCTACCATTCCACCACGCGGGCGACCGTGCGGCGGACCTTATGCGAGCGCGGGGATGGGCGAAAGTCAGATATCTTCGCCGGCAAGAACGTCGAGCAGATGCCGCTCGGACAGCCATGGGTTCAGCTCCAGCGCTGCCCGCAAAGCGAGTTCCGCCTCCGCCTTGCGGCCCAGTCCGACCAGGGTCAGCGCCTTGCCCGACAGCGCGCCTACATGGCGGGGATTGAGGTCGATCGCGACATCCAGATCCGCCAGAGCCGCTTCGAAATCCTGTCTCAGGAAATGCACGAATGCGCGCTGGTTCCACCCCTCGGCATAGTCGGGGCAATACTCCACCAACCGATCCAAAACGTCGATCGCGCCGACGAAGTTATAGCCCTCTCGGCGCGCCATGCCTTCGTCGAGCATCTCCTGCGCCGCCTCATCCGGCGCCATCACCCACAATTCCCAAAGCCCGTCGGACACCTCTCGCGCCGCCAGTTCGTTTTCGGCGCTGCTCATCTGGGCAAACAGGCCATCTTCCCGACCCGCGATATCCGGGGCTGCGGGGCATTCGGCGAAGGCGGGGGCCGCGAGGACCAACATGGAAAGGATCAAGCGCATATGCAAAAGGATGATGCTAATCTCTCCCCGGTCAAGCCCCGGTCACGCCCCCGGACCGGCGACGCCCTCCTCCTTGATTGCCTGCATCGCCACGTAGGTCGAGGTCTGCGCAACGTTGGGCAGGGTCGAAATCCGCTCTGCCAGTATCATCCGGTATCCCGTCATTGACCCGGTGCGCACCTTGAGGAGGTAATCGAACGCCCCGGCGATCAGGTGGCATTGCTCCACCTCCGGGACCGCCCGGACCGCCTCGTTGAAGGCGGCCAGTGCCCTTTCCCGAGTGTCCGTCAACTTCACCTCGACAAAGGCCACGTGGTCGAGCCCCAGACGGATCGGATCGAAGAGCGCGCGATACCCGGTGATGACGCCCGAATCTTCCAGCCGGCGCAGTCGGGCCTGGGTTGGCGATTTCGACAATCCGACGCGCCGGGCGAGTTCCGTCACGCTGATGCGGCCCTCAACAGCCAGCACATCGAGCATCTTGCGGTCGAACGAATCCAGCTCTGCAGGTCTTTTGGTCACTTCTTCTCCCGTTTCCAGATCATTTGGCCTGCTCTCCGGCAAATATCAGACCCATTTCCCCATGATTTCACGTTATCTTGGTTCAAAGAGCAAGAGAAACCCATGCCCCGCGACAATTCTGAAGATCTGCGTGCGGCGATTGACGCCGCAACCCTGGCCAGCCAGTCCGAGACCCGCGCCCGACTCCGCCGCGAGGCCGACCTGACCGAGGCGGACCGCGCCGCGATTTCGGCCCGCGGTGCGGATCTCGTGTCCCGCATCCGCGACGCCTCCGATCCGGGTTTGATGGAGGTCTTTCTCGCCGAATATGGCCTGTCGACCGACGAAGGCGTGGCGTTGATGTGTCTGGCCGAGGCGCTTCTCCGCGTCCCGGACACCGCCACGATCGACGCTCTGATCGAGGACAAGATCGCGCCGTCCGACTGGGGACGGCACCTTGGCCATTCCGCCTCGCCGCTGGTGAACGCGTCGACCTGGGCCTTGATGCTCACCGGCAAGGTGCTCTCGGATGCGCCTCCGGGGCCGGTTGGCCACCTCCGCGGCGCGGTCAAGCGCTTGGGCGAGCCCGTCATTCGCGCCGCCGTCGCGCGCGCCATGAAGGAAATGGGTCGGCAATTCGTTCTGGGCGAAGACATTGACGCGGCCATGACCCGCGCACGCGGCATGGAGGCCAAGGGCTATACCTACAGTTACGACATGCTGGGGGAGGCCGCCCGAACGGACGCGCAGGCCCGTGCCTTTCACCTGAGCTATTCCACAGCGATCTCCGCCATCGCCCGGGCCGCAACCCGCGCCACCGTGGCTGCAAACCCCGGCATTTCGGTGAAGCTGTCCGCCCTTCATCCCCGCTATGAGGAGGCGCAAAGAGGGCGGGTCATGGATGAGTTGGTCCCGCGCCTGCGGTCGCTCGCCCATCTTGCCGCCTCCGCCGGGATCGGGTTGAACATCGACGCGGAAGAGGCCGACCGCCTGCAACTTTCCCTTGATGTCATCGACGCCACGCTCAACGATCCCGGCCTCTCTGGCTGGGACGGTTTCGGCGTGGTGGTTCAGGCCTATGGTCCGCGCTGCGGTCCGGTCATCGACTGGCTTCACGAAACGTCCCGGCGCCTCGACCGCCGCCTCATGGTCCGCCTTGTCAAAGGCGCCTATTGGGATGCGGAGATCAAACGCGCCCAGGTCCTCGGGCTCAAGGGCTTCCCTGTGTTCACGAACAAATCCGCAACCGACATCAGCTATATCGCCAATGCGCGCAAATTGCTGGGCATGACGGATCGGCTCTATCCGCAGTTCGCGACCCACAACGCCCATACGGCGGCGGCAATACTGCACATGGGCGCGGGCCTCCCGCGCGGGACGTTCGAGTTTCAGCGATTGCATGGCATGGGCGAAACCCTGCACGATCTGCTGCTCTCCGACACATCCTGCCGCTGCCGCATCTATGCCCCGGTCGGCGCTCACGAAGACCTGCTTGCGTATCTTGTCCGCAGATTGCTGGAAAACGGCGCGAATTCCTCTTTTGTCAACCAGATCGTCGACGAGGATGTGCCGGCGACCGAGGTTGCGCGCGATCCCTTCGCCGCGCCGGACGCCGCATCACCGGTTCCGGCCGGACCAGACCTCTTTGCGCCCGGCCGGCGGAATTCGAGGGGATGGGACCTGACCGACAGACCAACCCTTGCGGCCATCGATGCGGATCGACCACGAGGACGAACGTGGTCGGCGCACCCGCTTTCGCCCTCCGTGCGGGAAGCAGAGGCGTCCGCGGCACCCAGCCCGGTCACGAACCCCGCAACCCCGGGCGACACGGTCGGCACCGTGACGCCGGCGAGCCCCGAAATCGTCGCCGCCACGGTCCGTGCGATCGCGCCCTGGGACGCCTCGGCCACCGACCGCGCCAAGGTTCTGCGACAGGCGGCTGACGCCTACGAGACCGCCGCGCCGGAAGTCTTTGCTCTCCTCGCCCGCGAAGCCGGGAAAACCTTGCCCGACGCTGTGGGGGAACTACGCGAGGCGGTCGACTTTCTACGTTTCTACGCCGCCGAGGCCGACCGGTTGGACCCCGCGCCATCGGGGACATGGGCCGCGATCAGCCCGTGGAATTTTCCACTGGCCATCTTCACCGGGCAGGTCG
>CAYMMT010000211.1:0-4708 GCA_964391555.1 uncultured Rhodobacterales bacterium | reverse complement strand
CCCGTTCCAATACGGATCTTACGGGATCGAGCGCTTCGACCCCTTCGATGAAGACACGCAGCGCCATGGCACCGGCCGCTGCGGCGACCTCGTCGATCGGTGTCACGCCACGGCAGAGGAGCTTCAGCTGGTCGGCCTCCATCGTGGCCTCGGCGGTGACGACAACCTTGGATCCTGTGTCGAGGTGTTCCCGCGCGTTTTCCAGCGCCTCCGAGAAGACGGTGACCTCGTATTCGCCGTTCTCCTCGTCCGTGAGCTGGACAAAGGCAAACCGGTTCCCGCGTGCGGATTTGCGTTCCTGGCGCCCCTCGACATAGCCCGCGATCTTGACCACCGCGGGCGCGCGCAGGACCTCGCGTTCCACGTCGGCGAGCGTCTTGACCCCGGTCCGACGAAGGTAGGCGGAGTAGTCCTCCAGTGGATGGCCCGACAGGAAGAAGCCGATACCCCGGGATTCCTCGATCAGCCGTTCTGCAGGCATCCAGTCGTCAACTGGCGACAGCCGCGGTTCAGGAAGGTCGTCACCAGCCTCGCCAAATAGCGAAACCTGATTGGAGGCCCGTTGCTCGTGGATCGCACCGGAATAGGCTATCAGCGGGTCAAGGCTGTCGAACACGCGGCGGCGATTGCGGTCGAGTTCATCGAAGGCCCCCGCCCGGGCCAGCATCTCCATCGGACGCTTGCCAACCCGCTTGAGGTCCACCCTGCGCGCGAGGTCGAATAGCGTAGCAAAGGGCTTTTCCACCACGCCCCGGACTTGATCCGGTGCCTCCACCTTCCGTGCGTCCACAATCAGCTTCATCGCTTCCACGCCGACGTTCTTCAGCGCTCCCAGACCATAGACGAGCGCCCCGTCGCGCACGGTAAAAGTCGCGTCAGAGCGGTTCACGCACGGCGGAACAACCGGCAGGCCAAGGCCCTTCTTCACTTCCTGGAAATAGACCCGCAGCTTTTCCGTCAGATGGATATCGCAGTTCATGACGCCGGCCATGAACTCCACGGGATGGTTCGCCTTCAGCCATGCCGTCTGGTAGCTGACCACGGCGTAGGCTGCCGCATGGGACTTGTTGAAGCCATAGTTCGCGAACTTGTCGAGGAGGTTCCAGACCTCCAGCGCCTTGTTCTCATCAACCCCGTTTTCCTTGGCCCCGGACAGGAATTTGGGCCGTTCGGCGTCCATCGCTTCCTGAATCTTCTTGCCCATGGCGCGGCGCAACAGGTCAGCACCGCCAAGCGAATAGCCTGCCATTTCCTGTGCGATCTGCATCACCTGTTCCTGGTAGACAATGATGCCTTGCGTCTCATCCAAGATATGATCGACGGTCGGATGCAGCATTTCGCGATCCGAGATGCCGTTCTTGACCTCGCAATACTTCGGGATGTTCTCCATCGGACCGGGGCGGTAAAGCGCCACCAGCGCGACGATATCCTCGATGCAGGTGGGCTTCATGCGCCGAAGCGCATCCATCATGCCAGAGCTTTCAACCTGAAACACGGCCACGGTCTTGGCCGCCGAATAAAGCTGGTAGCTTTTCTCGTCATCAAGCGGGATCGCGTTGATATCGTTCTCGGTCCCGGGCTTCGGCTCGTAAAGCCGGGTGCCGTCGGCGGCCTCGTGCAGATTGCGCCCCGAGCCAAGGATCAACTCCACCGCATTCTGGATCACGGTCAGGGTCTTCAGCCCCAGAAAGTCGAACTTGACCAGCCCCGCCTGCTCAACCCATTTCATGTTGAACTGGGTGGCGGGCATGTCCGAGCGCGGGTCGCGATATAGCGGCACCAGCCGGTCAAGCGGCCGATCCCCGATCACCACCCCCGCCGCATGGGTCGACGCATTCCGCAAGAGCCCCTCGACCTGTTGGCCGTAGGTCAACAGCCGCTCCACCACGGGCTCGGCCTTCGCGGCTTCCCTCAGACGCGGCTCATCGGCCAGTGCCTTTTCGATGCTGACGGGTTTCACACCCTCGACCGGGATCATCTTTGACAGCCGATCCACCTGACCATAGGGCATCTGCAGGACCCGCCCGACATCCCGCACCGCCGCTTTCGACAGCAGCGCACCGAAGGTGATGATCTGGCCCACCTTGTCGCGGCCATATTTTTCCTGAACGTACTGGATCACCTCTTCCCGCCGGTCCATGCAGAAGTCGATGTCGAAGTCTGGCATGGAGACACGCTCGGGATTGAGGAACCTTTCGAACAGCAACGCGTAGCGCAACGGGTCAAGATCGGTGATGGTGAGAGCATAGGCCACGAGTGACCCGGCCCCCGACCCCCGACCCGGTCCCACCGGAATCCCGTGATCCTTCGCCCACTTGATGAAATCCGCAACGATCAGAAAGTAGCCCGGAAATCCCATCTTCTCGATGATCCCCAGCTCGAATTCGAGCCGCTCCTGATAGGCTTCGGTCGTGTCGGCAGGGGGAATGACGGCAAGTCGCGCCTTCAGACCCTCGTTGGCCTGGCGGCGCAGCTCTTCCACTTCGTCATCGGCAAACCGCGGCAGGATAGGATCGCGTTTGTAGGCTTTGAACGCGCAGCGACGCGCAATTTCCACCGTGTTCTCAATCGCCTCGGGCAGATCGGCAAAAAGCACCGCCATTTCTTCAGGCGACTTGAGGTAATGCTGCGGGGTCAGTTGGCGGCGAGGTTCGTTCTGGTCGACATAGGCCCCCTCGGCGATACAGATCAGCGCGTCGTGGGCCTCGTACATATCGGCCTTGGGAAAGTAGGCATCGTTCGTCGCAACCAGCGGCAGCCGCAACTCGTAGGCCCGTTCGACAAACCAGCGTTCGGTGAGGCGCTCCGCCTCGGGCGAAGTGCCGTCGTCGCGCGGGTGCCGCTGAAGCTCGACATAAAGCCGCTCAGGGAACGCCGTGGCGAGCCGGTCCAGAAGCGCCGCTGCCGCTCCACCCTGCCCGGCTTCCACCAGTCGTCCCAAGGGGCCGTTGGCCCCTCCGGTCAGGCAGATCACACCTTCTGTCCGCGCGCAAAGCTCATCGAGGGTGACTTGCGGTCTGTCCCGGTCCTCACCCAGATAGAGACAGGTGTTCAGCGCCATCAGTGCTTCGTAGCCCTCTTCCGACTGGGCCAGCAGGACCAGCGGAGCCGGGTCCGGCACGCGATGGCCGGGGTCTGCCCGCTGATAGGCCACATGCACCTGGCAACCGATGATTGGCTGGACTCCGGCCTTTGCTGCGGTTTCGGAAAACTCCAGCGCGGCAAACATGTTGTTGGTATCGGTCAGCGCCACGGCAGGCATGCCCATGCGGGCCACCATGTCCGGCAGCTTCTTCAGCCGCAGCGCCCCTTCGAGAAGCGAGTATTCCGAGTGGGTCCGCAGATGGATGAATCGAGGGGTGTCCGCCATGACGTGACCATATGTTGGGGGGCCGGGACAGAAAACCCATAAGGGCTGGGCAGGCCGACTGAACCGGTCTACGCTTCGTCTCTACCAACGGAGAGTGCCATGCGACTATTCGCACTCGTCTCGGTGTTCGCAATAATCGCTGGTGCGGCACTCGCGATTTTGCGCTTGCCGAGCGATGTCGACCATGCTCTTGCAACGACGCCGGAGATGCTGGTGGAGCATGCCGACCAACCCGGCATCGGCAGCCTCGACGGACTCCGGTTTGACACGACGATGGGACCGCCGGGCGGCAAACGCCTTCAGGACTTTGTTCAATTCGACCGCGGTTTGTTCATGTCGCAGGAATGCGAGGATCGCTGCAATTATCCGCCAAGCGCCTACCTCACGCGGCGGACGGAAGCGGGAACCGAATTTTTTGTCGAAGCCTATTGTCCCACCAAATCCACGTCGATGATCTGGCGAGGACTTGTCACCGAAAATGACGTGAGCGGGACAGTCGAATGGTCGACACGACGCCTCTTCTGGTCCCATGAGGCGAGGCTTGAGTTCGAGGGCAGTCTGTCGCCCGAGCGTGCCGACCTGTCCTTCACTTGACGTGCCGCCAGATCATTTGGGTCTGCGTGCGGCTTCTGGCGCTCGCCCTCCTCGTTTGGGGCGCCATCTACATCGGCGATCAGGTCAAGGACGCGTTGGGTATCGAGATTCTGCCCCACAACGAAGCCATGGCCTACAAGGTCATCCTTCTCAGCATACTGGTCTACACTGTCCTGCTCGCCATTCCCTTCGTGCCCGGGGCGGAAATCGGCGTGACCCTTCTCGCCGTGTTCGGTGCCAGTGTCGCTCCGATCATTTACGGGGCGACGGTCGCGGTGCTGTGCCTCGCCTTTCTCGTCGGTCGCACCATCCCCGCAAAGGTCACGTGCCGGTTCCTGCGACGGATTGGACAGGTGCGCACGGCCGATCTGATCACGGCGATCGAGGTTGCACCCCCGAGAGACCGCGAAGACATCCTGCTCTCGCTGATCGACCATCCGGCCCTGCGACAGGTGGCGCGCCGCCGATACATTGCGCTGGCGCTCCTGATCAACACACCCGGGAACGTGGTGCTGGGCGGTGGCGGTGGGTTGTCACTGCTTGCGGGATTGAGCCTTGCCTACTCGCCGCTTGGATTCTTCGCGACCGTCGCCATCGCGGTTGCCCCAGTGCCCTTTGCAATGATGGCGTTCGGGACGATTATTTAGTCGTTTGGCTAAGTCTCTTGACCGAAATGGGTCAACACTGTTACTTAGCCGAATGGCTAACCAAATCGACAGCTTGTTTGCCGCAATGGCCGATCCG
>CAYMMT010000210.1:0-4711 GCA_964391555.1 uncultured Rhodobacterales bacterium | reverse complement strand
CGATGGGCGCGGGCACCCATGGCTCGACCTACGGCGGCAACCCGCTGGCCTGCGCCGTGGGCGAGACCGTCATCGGGATCGTCTCCGCCCCCGGCTTTCTGGCCGAGGTGAACCGCAAGGCCGCGCTGCTTCGCCAGAAACTCGAAGGCCTCGTCGCCGCCCATCCCGACGTCTTTGAAAGCGTCCGTGGCGCCGGCCTGATGCTCGGCCTCAAATGCAAGCGGCCGAATACCGACGTCGTGGCGGCGGGCCATGCCGAAGAACTGCTGACCGTCGCCGCCGCCGACAACGTGGTGCGCCTCCTGCCGGCCCTCAACATTCCGGACGACGACCTGTCCGAAGCGGTCGCCCGCCTTGACCGGGCCGCCGCCACCCTGTCACCCTGAGCCGTTCTTCGGCTCCGAAATATCCCGGGGGAGGCCGAATGGCCGGGGGCAGAGCCCCTCCCCGCCAGACGAAAGTAGCGCGAGATGAATCACTTCCTCGACATCAACAAGACAGCACCCGACGACCTGAGAGCCATGATCGACAGCGGCGTCGCCATGAAATCCTCCCGCAATGGCCGCCCCAGGGGATCGCCGGACGACGAGACCCCGCTTGCCGGACACATGGTGGCGCTGATCTTCGAAAAACCGTCGACCCGGACCCGCATTTCCTTTGACGTGGGCGTCCGGCAGATGGGCGGGGAGACCATGGTTCTCTCCGGGACCGACATGCAACTCGGCCATGGCGAAACCATCGCCGACACGGCCCGTGTTCTGAGCCGCTATGTCGATCTCATCATGATCCGCACATTCGAAGAGGCGACCCTGCTGGAGATGGCGGAATATGCCGACGTGCCGGTCATCAACGGGCTCACGAACCGCACCCACCCCTGCCAGATCATGGCCGACGTCATGACCTTCGAGGAGCATCGCGGCCCCATCGCGGGGAAGAAGGTCGTCTGGTCCGGCGATGGCAACAACGTCTTTGCGAGTTTTGCCCACGCGGCTGAACGCTTCGGGTTCGACCTGACCTTTACCGGCCCCGAACCGCTGGACCCGGAGCCGGATCTGCACGGTCTGATCACGATCGAACGGGACCCCGACAAGGCTGTCGAGGGCGCGGACCTCGTGGTGACCGACACCTGGGTTTCGATGCATGATCCGCAGTCCGCGCGGGAACGGCGCCACAACCAGTTGCGTGGCTATCAGGTCAATGCCGAATTGATGGCCAGGGCCCGTCCCGACGCGCTTTTCATGCATTGCCTGCCGGCCCATCGCGATGACGAGGTCACGTCCGACGTCATGGACGGGCCGCATTCGGTCATCTGGGAGGAAGCCGAGAACCGCCTGCATGCCCAGAAAGCGATCATGCGCTGGTGCCTCGGGGTCTGACCCGGGGACACCATGGCCGACCGCCGGATTCGGGTGATCGAGGCTGGCCGCAGGTGGAGATGTCCGAGCTGACCGGTGAC
The DNA here is from genome assembly GCA_964391555.1 of uncultured Rhodobacterales bacterium. Taxonomy (GTDB): domain Bacteria; phylum Pseudomonadota; class Alphaproteobacteria; order Rhodobacterales; family Rhodobacteraceae; genus JAMWZF01. The sequence goes on along the minus strand of CAYMMT010000210.1, from coordinate 3,255 downwards.
TTTCGGTCCGGCGCGCTATGTTCAGGGGCATGGCGCATTCAGAAACCCCGCGATGGCCCGGTCTGCCGCACCGCCGCGTGATGCTCAAATGGCTGCACTGGGGCATCCTGCCGGTCTTCACGTGGTTCCTCTTTGCCGATCCGGAAGCGCTGAGGGGGATGGGTCCCGGCTGGTTCCGGTTCCATTCGGTCATGGGCCTCGTCTTCGTCACGCTGGCGTTGGTCTGGACCGCATTCTACCTGCGACGCGGGCTTATTGGCCGGCCCGGCCCGAAACTTCGCGGCTGGGTCCGTGCGCTGCACCGCGTCCTGCACCATGCCCTTGTCTGGGGGCTGTTTCTCGTTGCGCTTGGCGGCTTTATGCTCGGCCTGACATCCAGCGTTCTCATGAAAGCCGGTGGCATCCTGCCGATTGCCCCGCCCCTCGGCCTGCGGGACGCCAATGACATCGTCGGCTGGCTCCACGTCTATCAATTCTATGCCCTCGCGGGCCTTGCGCTCTTTCACGCCGGGTTTCACGCCTGGCGCCACATCCGGCTGCGGGACAATGCCCTGCGGATCATGGCGCCCCGCGCCTTGCACCGGTTTCTCTGACGCGCCGCCGATAGTGCGCGACGCGGCCCCGCGTCCGACCCGTGACCCGCCGCGGACGGCATGTCGCGCTGCCCAACCGCCTATTGGTCCGCGCGTCCTGCGGCCTCCACGTGCAGCGCCCAGCGTTCGTCGGTCTTCGGGTCCTTGCCCTGATGCGCGCAGAGCCGGGCCACGTAGTCCGCGCAGCACAGGTGATGCAGGCGGCGCACGCCGGGCAGGGCCATGGCCTCGGCATGAATGGCCGCGAACCGCCCGGAGAAGCGCAGCGCGCTGGCGTCGCGGTAGCCATTGCGGTTGTGGGCCTTGTAGAACCGATTGGTGTAGCGGTCCTTGCCCGCCGACGGGCTGGGCGTGCCCTTCTTCATCGCGAAATGATCCTGCGACCGCAGGATATAGTGATTGATCTGGGCTGCCGCGTGGGCGCGCTCTGCGGGAAAGAGGTGGCGGATCGGGTGATTGCTCCGGTCGTCGAACCGCGCGAGGTGCCGCCCGCCGGAATTGACCCAGATGTTGCTGCCGCTGCCCCATTCGTCGTTGAGCCCGATGGGGGTGTGGTCGGACCAGCGCTGAAACGCGCGGGGGCGGCGGAAGATGGATTTGAAGGAGCCGTTGGGGGTCATGTCCACCGGTCCGCAGCGCCGGAATTGCTCGTGCACGAGGCCGTCCTGATACCGCGGCCGACCGGCGGTGCCGAAGCAGCGCCAGTTGATCGCCATCCCGAGAAAGTCGCGCTCTCCGTCCCCGATGAAATCCCGGATTGTGTCGGCGGCGTGCAGCACCAGAAGCTCATCCACATCGCACACCAGCACCCAGTCGGCGCGCGACGATAGGGGGTGTTGCCGCCCGGCGCGGTAGGCGGACATCTTCGGGTGCTGGCCCGGCTTGGGCGTATGGCGCACATGGGTCAGCCAGCCGTGCCGTTCGAGTGTATCGAGCAGGTCCGGCGAGTGGTCCGTGCAGTCGTTCGTCGCGATCAGCAGTTCGAATCCCAGCATCCGGTACCAGGACACCCACTCCACGATGAAGGGCCCTTCATCCCGCATGCCCGCAAAGACCAGAAAGGTTTCGTCCGCCGCCCGCATGGTCGGATGAAGCATGTCCGGGGCACTGGCGTCCATCGAGAAGACCTGCCAAGGAGCCGTCATGGCGCTTTCGAACAACACCAGTGTTGCAGACAACCTGCGGGGGGCAGGGCTCATGGCGCTGGCGATGACCGCCTTCACGGTGAACGACGTCTTCATCAAGCTGCTCGCCGGGACCTTGCCCCTGTCTCAGGTCATCGTGCTGCGCTCGCTGCTTGTGGTGATGGCGTTCGGGGCCTGGGCCGCATGGAGCGGGCTGTTGCGGATAAGGGTGACCGGGCGGGACCGGCTGCTTCTGCTCCTGCGCTGCGGGGCCGAAGGCGCGGCGGCCTACTTCTTCCTCACGGCGCTTTTTCACATGGATATCTCGGCCCTCTCGGCGATCCTGCAGGCCTTGCCGCTGACCGTGACGCTGGGTGCGGCGCTGTTTCTTGGCGAGGCCGTGGGATGGCGGCGGATGACGGCGATTGCCGTGGGCTTTGTCGGCGTCATGATGATCATCCGGCCGGGAACTGAGGATTTCACGGTCTATGCGCTTTTCGGCGTGGCCACCGTGGCCTGTGCCACGATCCGCGACCTGACCACCAAGCGCCTGTCGCCCGGACTCCCGTCCGTGACCGTGGCCCTGATCACGGCGGTCGTGGTGGCGGGGCTGGGCGGCGTCATGAGCCTGACCGACGATCCCTGGGCGCCGGTCACGCTGCGGTCGGCGGTGATCCTGTGCGCCGCGGCGGGAATGATCTGCCTCGCCTATCTCGCCATCGTGATGACGATGCGGGTGGGCGATGTGGGCTTCGTGGCGCCGTTCCGGTATGCCTCGCTGGTGGTGGCGGTGATCGCCGGCATGGCGGTTTTCGGCGAACGCCCCGACGGCTGGACCATCGCGGGAAGCCTGATCGTGGTCGGTTCGGGTCTCTATGCGCTCTGGCGCGAACGGCGGCTGACGACAGAGCCCGCAACACAAGGGTGAAACGCGGGGTCAGGGCTTGTTGACAGGTCCTCCGACTCCCCCTATAGAGCGCGCACTCGCGGGCAGGTGCCTGTTCCGTGGGATCAAAATTCGAAGTGGTCATGATCCGGGCCCTGCGCCTCGATCCTCTGGAAACCCCACCGCGCCGCCCCCTCGCAGGGTGCGCCCGCGGTGCTTGTTGCGCTTGGCAGACATGTTGGGCGCAGGAACCGAAAACCAATGCTGGCGGACCCCCGGGCCCGCGCAAGCGAGAGCCAAGGCCAAGTGCCTCAATAGAGACGGGAAGAACGCCCTATGCCAACGATCCAGCAGCTGATCCGGAAGCCCCGGCAGCCGAAAGTGAAACGCTCCAAGTCGATGCACCTGGAACAGTCCCCGCAAAAACGCGGCGTCTGCACCCGGGTTTACACCACCACGCCGAAGAAGCCGAACTCGGCCATGCGGAAGGTGGCGAAGGTCCGGCTTGTGAACGGCTACGAGGTGATCAGCTACATCCCCGGCGAAAGCCACAACCTGCAAGAGCACTCGGTTGTGCTGATCCGCGGCGGCCGTGTGAAAGACCTTCCCGGTGTGCGCTACCACATCCTGCGCGGTGTGCTCGACACCCAGG
>CAYMMT010000209.1:0-4779 GCA_964391555.1 uncultured Rhodobacterales bacterium | reverse complement strand
ACCGACACGAGGATTTTCAATCCACTGCTCTACCCCTGAGCTACCCGGGCACGGGGAACGATTTCTCGTTCGGGTTGGCGGGGTGTAGGTCAGGGAAAATCGGATGTCCAGACCGATTTCGACGCGCTGATCAACGAGGTGCGAGCCGGGCCGAGGAGCGTTGGGGCGACACCGATCCCGGGATTGGCGCCACCGCGGGGATGCAGATCCATCGGTCGGGTCCATGGAGCTCCCACCCGGCCTGCACCCAAGGCCGCGACACGCCCCTCGGTCCTTGCGCGATGTTCGTGCGGGACCGACCCGGCAGACGGGGTTCAAAGCGACGGACTCAAATGTCCATCTGTTTCAATCGCGGCACTAGAGGCAGCCGGTCGCGCCGACGCTGGAGCTCCAGGTGACCCATGGGCGTCCAGCCTGCGATGGTTATCTGGCCGGGATCATCGCTGGCCGCATTCCGCAAGGCGGCCTCGACCCTTGGGCGGTGCGTTTTCTGCATGGGGGCAACGTCGACAACCACCTGTCCGCCCAGGCCACGCAATCGGAGTTGGCGGGGCAGTTCCGTGGCGGCGGCGATATTGGCCTTCAGCCCGCTCGCCCGGGAAGTGTCGGCACCGGTATCAACGTCGACAGCGACCAGAGCGCGAGTCGGCTCAATAATCATGCGGGCGGGGCCGAGAGAGAACTCGGGACGGCGCAGGTCAACCAGCAGATCGAGGACTCCGGTTTGCTCGAACTCGTCCCGAGACATGGCGCCATCCCAGTCACGCATCGCAATGGCGTGGGGGCCGGGGCCGTCGAGGATTTGACCCTGGCTTTGTGCTCCCGTCGCGGCCCGGTGCGCCTGCTCGGTGAGCATGGCAATCTCATCGGCAATCTGCTGGCGGTCCGCATCGGCCGCAGCTGACCGCAGGATCAGACCAAAGGCCGGGTCGGCAGTTGCCTCGGCAAGCGAAGTCAATTCGGCCCGCCTTCCCGGATCAGAAATCCTGCGGGACAGGTTCATCCCCGGCGCACCGGGCGTGACAACGGCCAAGCGCCCTTTGAACTGCAACTTGGCCCGAACCGGAACAGCCTTACCCTCTTCGGCGTATCCCGTGACCTGCACGGCGAGGCAATGCCCCGGGTCCAGTCCGTCGGCCCTGCGCAGATATCCTGTCAGGCCCGCCCCGAGGTGCAGCATCGCGCCGCCCTGACCTGCCATCGTCCGATCGACGACCGCCCCGAAGACGGCACCGGGCCTGGGACGGTCCGGGGCGTCGAGCAGAAAGTCCTCGAGCCGCCCGTCCACCAGAAGCGCCGCGGCCTCCACCCCGCCAATGCGGTCGAGAACCACCTGACGGCCCCTCAAGCCGGCCTCCAGACGGGATAGCCGCAGGCGGACAACAGGGCCGCGGTCTCTGCGAGGGGCAAGCCCACGATTCCGGTGAACGACCCCGAGATCCACGGGATCAGCGCCCCCGCGGGCCCCTGGATGCCGTAGCCGCCGGCCTTGCCGTGCCAGTCACCCGTCGCGACATATCCTGCAATCTCGGCGTCGCTCAGCCGTTTCATCCGGCAGGTACTCACAACGTCGCGGAGGCGGATCGTCTCCCCCCGCCGGACGGCCACGGCCGTCATGACGGTGTGACGACGACCGGAGAGAAGCCGGAGGAAGCGCTCGGCTTCGTCGGCGTCGACCGGTTGGCCGAGGATCCGGCGCCCCAGCGCGACGGTTGTGTCGGCACACAGAACGATGTCGTCGTCCCCGCAGTCCGTCGCGGCCACCTTTTGGCGCGCCATCCGACGCACGTAGGGCCGCGGTTGTTCGCCCGGGCCGGGTGTCTCGTCGATGTCCGGGGGACGCACGGCGTGGGGAGTGACACCGATCTGCGCCAACAGCGCCAGCCGTCGCGGAGAGCCGGAGCCAAGGATCAGCTTGGGCGTGTCAGACACCGGTCGCACCCACGGAGTGTTCCGCCGGATGGCTATTTGAAGCGGTAATTGATCCGGCCCTTGGTCAGATCATAGGGCGTCATTTCAACCTGCACCTTGTCGCCAGCCAGAACGCGAATGCGGTTCTTCCGCATCTTGCCTGCCGTATGCGCGATAATCTCATGGCCGTTTTCCAGCTCGACCCTGAATGTCGCGTTTGGCAGGAGTTCCTTCACGACGCCGGGGAATTCGAGCAGTTCTTCCTTGGCCATGGGGTCTCCATCGTTGCATTGCCGGGGCTTGGCCCGGATGCGCGGTTAAATGCGCCGGGGTGGACGGTTTTACAAGTGAAAAAGACGTCAAAGCTCCAGTATCCGCACCGTCGTGTTCCCGGCAAACTGCGCGGGCCAACGGGCGAAATTGTCGACCTGGCCCGAGTGTCGCGATCCCGAAATGGCGGCAAAATCGACGTCGCAGGTGACCGCGCCGGGCCTGTCGGCCATTCCGTCGCGAAGAATGCCGTCGCTGGGGAGCCCGTGATCGGGCGGGACAAAGAAGCCGGACTGACCGGTGCTGGCATCGATGATGTCACAGAACGGAACCTCCCCGACAAGAGGCGCCTGCACGACGAGGCATTGGTTTTCTATGGCGCGCGCCCGGGCGGATTGGCGGACGCGGGTTTGCCCGGCGGGCGCGTCGGTGCAGGACGGGACGAGGATCATGTCCACCTCGGCTTCGGCCAAGCCTCTGGCCAGAATAGGAAATTCGCTGTCATAGCAGATCAGCATCCCGAAGCGGCCCAGCACGGTGTCGACAACCGTGAGCCCGTTTCCGGGAACCATGCCCAGCACGTCGCGCTCATAGGGCGTGAGCATCAGTTTGTCCTGATGGTGCACCTCTCCCCATGGCGCGACAAGAAACCCGCGATTGACGATGCCATGGTCCGCCTTGGCCGGAATTGTCGCGCCGGCGATCCAGCACCTGTGTTTCCGCGCGAGATGGGCGAGTTGCGCGGCCCAGTCATCGGCCCGCTCAACCGCCCTGTCGCGCCAGTCTGTCGGTGTGCCTGACGCCGGCGCCGACATGATCGCCGCTTCTAGGCCGGCGTATTCGGGCAGAAGCGCCAGATCGCAGCCGTCCAGCAATTTGCCGAGCTTGGTCTCCTGCTCCGCCCAACCGGCCAGTCGGTCCACGCGATAGGCAATGGCAGAAATCCGCGGCATCACAGCGCCTTCATCCAGAACTGGAGGGGCTTTTCAGTCTCCCGGGGCTGGTCGAGATCCTTCCAACCGAAATGCGCAACCACACCGGGCAGCGGCGCGTAGCCCCGCCCGCGCCAAAATGGGTCGTGGGACCGGTAACTCGCGTCTCGACGGGGATGATCCGGTGGCCTGACAACCGCGCAGAAGGCCGAATAGCGGCGTCCGAGTTCCGCCGCATGGGCCTCCCGCAGGTCAAAGAACGCATGGCCGATGCCCCTGCCCCGATACGCCGGTTTCAGAACCGACTCGGCGCAGTAGAAGATCTCGCTCAGCGCTTCGTCCCGGCCCGCGAATGCGGCGGCGAAATCCTCCGCGTGGTCTTCCATCGGTGTGCCGGTCGACGCGCCGACCATGTCGGCACCGTCAAAGGCGCCGATCAGAACGGCCCCCGCGCTGTCGCGGTAGCTCTGCAGGTAACGATGCTCGTAGTCGAAACAGCCGTCATAGAGGTACGGCCACTCCCGAAACACTTCCATCCGCAGCCGGGCCACATCAGGCAGAAGGCGGTCGAGATCGTCTCCGGTCAACGGTCGGACGTCGAGGCTCATGGCCCGGAACTGTACTCAAGCGGGTGAACCGGCGGACCGAACCGGTCAACAAGCCGCTCGATGATCTGGTCACGTGTCTGCCGGTAGGCATCGAGTTTCGCTTCCCGGGTTTCGCCCAATCCGGTCGGATCCAGCACCGGCCAATACTCGACATCGAGATGGAAGAACCGGGTCAGTTCCAGCGCCCGGCGCTGGGACGCGGGAGACAGCGCAAGCACGAGATCGAAGGACGACAGGTCGTCCCCCCACTGTTCCATCTCATCAAAGGACCGCGACCTGTGCCGCGACAGTTCCACGCCCAGTTCCGCGCAAACCGTAATGGCAAAACCATCGATTTCGAGGTCGTTCTTTACCCCGACGGACTGGATGTAGGACTCCATCCCGTAGAGCCGCTTCATCGTGCCCTCGGCCATTGGCGACCGGACCGCGTTGTGGTCACAGCAAAACAGGACGGAGCCGGGAAGCGTTGTGTTGCCAGTCCCTCCGTCCTCCGCCATGCCTCAGCCGCCGAAATGCAGCACGCAAATGAGGGTGAACAGACGCCGGGCGGTGTCCTCGTCCACGCTCGCCTTCCCTTCGAGACGCTCCTGAAGCACCCGTGCCCCCTCGTTGTGGATACCACGGCGGGCCATGTCGATAGTCTCGATCTGGGACGGGGCGGCGGTCTTCACGGCGTCGAAGTAACTTTCGCAGATTTGAAAGTAGTCTTTCACGACTTGTCGGAAGGGGCCAAGCGACAAATGGAATTGACCGGCAGGTTTATGGTCCTCGGTGACGACATCGAAAACGAGCCGGCGTTCGCGGATGGCAAGGCCAAGGCGGTAGGGGCCATTCGGAACGTCGCGATCGTCGCGGCTGGGGAGGGAAAAGGAGTTCTCCTCCAGCAGGTCAAAGATCGCCACCCGACGCTCCTGCTCGATCTCCGGGGTGGGCGGCGGCAGGTTTGCGTCGTCAAGGTCGATGTGGACAATTCGCGGCATCACAGGGGTCTCCGGTTCGTCCGGCACTGCTATCGCGCTGCGTTGCAGCAATCAATGCGGCACGTTAACAATAGCTTA
>CAYMMT010000208.1:0-4791 GCA_964391555.1 uncultured Rhodobacterales bacterium | reverse complement strand
GCCGATCGGGACGAACCCTTCACGATCGTAGAACCTCTGCGCGTCCTCGTTGGCCTGAAAAGTCCAGAGATCCAGCCTATCGCGTCCCGACTTCGCATGGTCCAGAAGCGCCCGCCCGATGCCCTGTCCCGGCGACGCTACGTAAAGCGCGGTGACCATGGCTCCTTCAGCGTCCAGCGCCAGGAATCCCCGGACCGGATTGCCGGCGACCCAGACTTCCCGTTCGACAAGAACGAAATCGGCGTAGAAGGCCATGACGTCTTTTGCCGAATGCACCCGAGGCATCCAGTCCCGCCCATCGATCCAGTCGTTCAGGATCGCCGCGCATGCGGGCGCGTCGTCTGGTGTGGCCCGGCGTATCCTCATCAGTTGCGGGCCTTTTTCATCAGTTGCAGGCTCGACGCGACGTTCAGCGCACCGGCGACGGTCAGGATCCAAGCGGTGATCCCACCGCGTGTCAGCCCGCTCCACGACCCGTAGAATTGATCCATGATCCCGAGAACAGGCCCCGGGACGGAACGTGTTCGGTCGGGACTAGTCGTCATAGGCGTGCCCTGCACGGAGGCCCTCGCGAACACGGTGAGCGATTTCAAGGAATTCGGGAGTGTCACGGATGTCGAGGGGGCGTTTCTTCGGCAATGAACTGTCGATCACGTCGGTGATGCGACCCGGGCGCGGCGACATCACGACGATCTTGGTCGAGAGGTAGACCGCCTCCGGGATGGAATGGGTCACGAAGAGCGTCGTTTTCTCCGTTGCAGCCCACAAGGCAAGGAGTTGTTCGTTGAGATGGTCGCGTACGATCTCGTCGAGGGCGCCGAAAGGTTCATCCATCAACAGGATATCCGCGTCAAAGGCGAGTGCGCGGGCGATGGAAGCCCGCTGCTGCATGCCACCCGAAAGCTGCCACGGGTACTTCTTTTCGAACCCGGCGAGGTCCACCATTTCCAGCGTTCGCATGACCCGCTCGGCCTGCTCGGCCTTGGAGAACCCCATGATCTCGAGCGGCAGCCGGATGTTGCCGCCAATGGTGCGCCACGGATAGAGCCCCGCCGCCTGAAACACATAGCCGTAGGCCCGGGCCTTGCGGGCCGCGTCCGGGGTAAGGCCGTTGACAGTCAGCGTGCCACCCGTGGGATCCTCCAGCGCCGCGACACAGCGCAGGAAGGTGGTCTTGCCACAACCCGACGGGCCGATGAAGCTCACGAACTCGCCCTTGCCGATGGTCAGGTCCACGCCTTTGAGCGCATGAACCGGCCCGTCGTTGGTCTGAAATGTAAGGTCGACGGCCCTTGCTTCGATGACCGGTGTCTTCATGCGGCCGCTTCCATGGTGATGTTCGCTCTTTCGAGTGCGGCCGCGATCTCGGCCCGTACGTCTATTGGCAGCGGCAAGAGCGGCCTCGGCAAAGCCACCGGACCAAGCCCCATCAGGTTCGTCGCCTCGTAGATGACCCGGATGCCCCCGTGCCGCGCAAAGAGCGCCCAGAGCGGGTCAAGATTGCGGTTCAATGCGTCGAGCGCCCGTCCGTCCCCGCGACATGCCCACATCCTGACGCAGAGGTCGGGGCAGGTTCCGGCCAAGACCGAATACCATGCGTCACTTCCCGCCTTGAGCGCGCTGGCGATGGTGGCATCTCCCGAGTGGCCCAAAGAGAACCCGCCCGTCACCGTAGGACGCAATCGCTCGATGGATCCTGCGATATCCCCGGCAGAGGGGTTTTTGACGGCGTCCACTCCCCGGATTGCGGCAAGGCGGGTCAGTAGCTCTTCGGACACGTCAAAATGCGTCGTGCCGGGATTGTTGTAGACACAGATCGGCAGTTCTGTGGCCCGGGCCGTCTCCTGGAAGAGAGCAAACACATCATCATCGGTCAGCGGCAGGTAGGACATGGGCGCGAGCAGCAGGGCCGCCGCCCCGGCCTGCGCTGCATCTTCTGCGTGACGCAACACGTCCCGGGTGGTCAGCGCCCCGATGCCGGCAAGGACAGGCGTTGCGCCAGCCGCTTCAACCGCTGCGGACAGGGCCCGCGCGCGTTCGTCGCTCGACAAATAGGCATAGCCGCCGGTCGAACCGAGAACCCCGATGGATTGCACCTCTGACGCAGCGAGCCGGGTCACGAGCCGTTGCAGGTGGTCTGTGTCGACCTTGCCACCGGCATCAATGGGCGTGACCGGAAAGGCTGAAAGTCCCGTGAACGGCACCATTGGGATCACGATGCGTCACGACCGCGGCGCACCGCGGTTCCGCAGCCCGGGCCACCCTTCCAAAACGGAGCGCGCAATGCGATGCCGAAATCGCGTCGGCAAGGATAACAGAGAATCCCTTCGTCGCTCATCACACACCGGTCGCCGGGATGCCCGTGCGCTTCACGGGGCGCGGGGCGGTGAGGTCCTTCCACGTGGAGAGCGCCTTGTTCACCGTGCCGTTGCCGGGGCGTTTGACGAATTCGCCATGGCCTTCCTGGGTTTGCACTTCGCCATCGCTGATCGCCACCTGGCCGCGCGTCAGGGTGAAGCGCGGCAAGCCTTTGACATCGTGACCCTCAAAGACGTTGTAGTCGATGGAGGATTGCTGCGCGCCGGCTGTAATTGTCTTCGTCCTGGTCGGGTCCCAGACGACGATATCGGCATCCGCCCCCACCAGAATGGCCCCCTTCCTGGGGTAGCAGTTCAGGATCTTGGCGATGTTGGTCGAGGTCACGGCAACAAATTCGTTTGGCGTGAGCCGCCCGGTTTCCACCCCATGGGTCCAGAGCATCGGCATCCGGTCCTCGAGACCGCCTGTGCCATTGGGGATCTTGGAAAAATCACCCACGCCATAGCGCTTCTGCGCGGTAGTGAAGGCACAATGGTCCGTCGCCACAACCGACAACGACCCGCTCATCAGCCCGGACCAGAGGCTGTCCTGATGCTTCTTGTTGCGGAATGGCGGTGACATCACCCGGCGGGCGGCGTGGTCCCAATCCTTGTTGAAATACTCGCTTTCATCGAGCGTCAGGTGCTGGATCAGCGGCTCCCCCCAGACACGCTTGCCCTGCTGGCGCGCGCGGCGGATGGCCTCGTGGGCCTCTTCGCAACTCGTGTGAACGACGTAGAGCGGTACGCCAGCCATGTCAGCAATCATAATCGCGCGGTTCGTGGCCTCACCCTCGACCTGGCTGGGACGGGAATAGGCATGGGCCTCGGGACCCGTATTGCCCTCGGCTATCAATTTGGCGGTCATCTCGGCCACCACGTCGCCGTTTTCGGCGTGCACCATGGCAATGCCGCCCAACTCGCTGAGGCGATTGAACGAGGCGAAGAGTTCGTCGTCGTTCACCATCAACGCGCCCTTGTAGGCGAGGAAGTGTTTGAACGTGTTGATGCCGCGATCCTCGATCACGGTCTTCATGTCGTTGAAGACCTGCTCCCCCCACCACGTCACGGCCATGTGGAAGGAATAGTCGCAATTCGCGCGGGTGGATTTGTTGTCCCATCGCTTGATTGCGTCGAGCAGGCTTTCGCCCTGATTGGGCAGGCAGAAATCCACGACCATGGTGGTTCCGCCCGCGAGTGCCGCGCGGGTGCCGCTTTCGAAATCGTCGGAGGAATAGGTGCCCATGAACGGCATCTCGAGATGCACATGAGGATCAATCCCTCCGGGCATGACGTAGCATCCACTGGCATCCAGAACGTCGTCGCCCTTCAGGTCAGGCCCGATTTCGACGATCTTGCCGCCTTCGACGAGGACATCCCCCGCATAGGTCAAATCCGCGGTGACGATGGTGCCGCCCTTGATGACTGTGCTTGCCATGGGGATGTCCTTCTTGCTCGTTTCGTCAGGTCAGACCAGGCCGCAGTAGGGTTGCTGGCCGGACGTGGTTGTTGTGGTGATCGCCTGTGGACCGGTTCCGTCGTCGTAGAACCAGCAGTTCGCGGCGTCGACCTGCAACGAGCTGGTGCTCACTCCGGCAGGCAGGGCGCGCAGCACATCGAGTGGCACGGGCGATGGCGCGGGGCGTAGAGTTGAGACCGCGCCCGCCCGCTCTGCGGGTGTTTCAGGGGGCGGGGCCATGCACCCGGCCAGCACCAGCGGCAAGGCGGTCAGAATGGAAATGCGTTTCATCTGTCTGTCTCCTCTTGGGGGTTAAAAACCTCTCGCAACACGAGCCTAGCAGGCCCTCGGCAAAGCGTTAACGATTCTCCTGTCAGGCCTCGCAACTCAACTGCACTTCAAAGCCTTCGACCCGGTAGTAATAGCAGGGCCCCGCGCGCGGGTCGGGTTGTCGGGAGTAGACCATGTCCCGGGTGACGCCGTCAGGCAGGCTGGCAAAGGGAGAGCCGGTGGATCCGGCAGGGGGTTCGGTGCCCGTGCCCATGCAGCCGGCCAGCGCAATCGCTGCGAGAGGAGCCACCGATCTCATCCCAAGATCCCGATATCCGCGCAGCCGACGAGGATCTCGATCTCGGTCTCGAGATACATGTAGCACCGCACGCCCGCGGGCGTGGAAGGGCGGGAGTAGATCTGTTCCTGGCTGATGCCGGGCGGGATCAACTCGATGACCGAGGGTGGCATGTAGACCCCGTCCCCCGCCGTTTCGCAGCCCGCGAGGAACAGTGCTGTCAGGAGGGCGGCGGTCACTTTGGTCTTGATGGTCATTGGGTGCTTTCAGTCCTTGTAGTCGGGATCATCGCGATCAAGCTGGCGTTTCATCTCGGCGAAATGGGCGAATTCGGCGTCTTTGTAGGTCTCCCACTCGGCGGCGGTTTCCTCGGCGAGGTTGTCGCCCATGACGGAGAGCGGCTGACC
>CAYMMT010000207.1:0-4799 GCA_964391555.1 uncultured Rhodobacterales bacterium | reverse complement strand
GTCTTTCGCCGCCAGTCTCGCCTCATGCAACGGCGGCGGGATCACACGGCAACCCTGGCCACGATCAAACAGCCCACACTTGTCATTTGCGGCGCGCAGGACCAGATCACCCCGCCCCGCCGTCACGACTGGCTTGCCGAGATGATCCCCGGTGCCGAAATCCGTGTCTTCGAAGACGCGGGCCACGTCCCGGTTCTGGAGACCCCGGACCTGCTGCTGTCCGCCATCAGGGACTGGATGGCCCGGCCGTTGCTTTTGCGGTGACGGTCAGCGCGCGGCGGATGCCGGAGACTTCCCATTGGAAAACGCCGCGCGGTTTGCCTCGGACCTGAAGGGCTGAGGCGCTATCCACGCCGTCGCAAGCGCGGTTCCGCTGACAATCTTCGTCCGCACCCGTCCGACAAAAAAAGGACGGGTCCGTCACACGAACCCGTCCCCACTAGCTTGGCCGGAAAGGGAGGATACCGGCCGATGCTCAGTGTTTCGAACGACTTACTTGGCAGCAGCGGCCTTCTTGGCAGCGGCGGTCATTTCGTCGGTGGCCTTCTTGGCGGCTTTGGTCATGTCCTCGGACATGTCCTTGCCGGCAGCCATCATCAGTTCCAGCGTTTCGGTCTGGACCTTCTTGGCGATCTCGGCGAAGGCGGCCATGTGCTCGGCGGCGCTTTCGGCGGAGGCGGAGGCAAAGTCGGTCATCGCCTTGGCGTAGTCGGCCGGCTCGGACTTGGCTTTGGTCATCTCGGTCAGCTTGGCCAGAGTGTCCTGGGTCCACTTGGCGGAGAGATCGGCGGAGTCCTTCGCGGCACCGATGGTCACGGCGGAAAGCTTCTCACCGAGCGTGGTCTGGGTCTTGAAAGCGTCTTCCATTGCTTTGGTGTCAACGGGGAACGCGCCCATCATGTCTTTCATGATGGCGGTGAAGTCCTGGGTCTTGGCTGCGGCCATGGGTCTATCCTCTTCGGCTATCTGGTCGCCGTCATCCCGACGGCGGAGTATCTCGGTTCAGACGTTTGCTGCGTCTGCAAGCTACATAGATGCCGCGCCGCAGCATTGCAAGTTTTTTCTGCACTGCAGCAAAAGAAATTTTTCAATGGGGCAAGGCCGAACGGCGAATATGCTGCAGTGCAGCGGATTTAGCTTTCCGGGGTACCGACAACATAGGTGCCCGGAGCGGGGCCCAGCGGCGCATGGGACGCGTCCCCGGGCTCTCTCGCAGGCACTTTCTTTCCCGCGCGACTGGCCAGCCAGTCGCCCCAGCGGGGCCACCACGTGCCCTCGTGCTTGTCGGCCCCGGCCTGCCAATCCTCGGGCGACAGGCTCAGGTCGGTATTCGTGTAATGCCCGTACTTCCGCTTGGTCGGCGGGTTGATGATGCCGGCGATATGCCCCGACTCGGCGAGGATGAACGTCTTGTCCTTGGACCCCATCTTCTGCACGCCGCGATACGACGATTTCCACGCGGCGATGTGGTCCGTCTCGCAGGCAATCGCACACAGCGGCACGTCGACATCCTGAATACGGGCCGTGCCCCCCGCAATGTCAAAGCCGCCCTCGGCGAACTCGTCGGCCTGACAAAGCCCCTTGAGGTATTCCACCGCCATCTTGCCCGGCAGGTTCGTTCCGTCGCCATTCCAGTAGAGCAGGTCGAACGCGGGCGGCGCCTCTCCCAGCATGTAGCTGCGGATCGCGGGCTGATAGATCAGGTCGTTGGACCGCAGAAAGGAAAACGTCCGCGACATGTAGAACTTGTCGAGAATCCCGGTCTCCTCTGTCTCGGACACGATCCCGTCGACGAAATCGTCCTCCAGGAACACGCCCACCTCGCCCCGATCAGAGAAATCCGTGAGTGTCGTGAAGAAGGTGGCCGAATTCACCGACCTGTCCTTGCGCTGCTTCATCAGCGACAGGGTCAGCGACAGCGTCGTGCCGGCGATGCAATATCCCACGGCATTGAGCTTCTTTGTGCCGCAGATCGCGCGCACTTCCCGCATCGCCGCCAGATACCCATCCTCGATGTAGTCCGCCATGCCCGTGTCGCGATAGCCGGCATCGGGGTTGACCCAGGACACGACAAAAACCGTGAACCCCTGATCGACGATCCACTTGATCAGGCTGTTCTCGGGTTTCAGGTCCATGATGTAGAACTTGTTGATCCACGGCGGAAAGATCAGCAGCGGTATCTCGTGCACGGTCTCGGTGGTGGGGGCGTACTGGATCAGCTCGAACAGGCGGTTGCGATACACGACCGACCCCGGTGTCGTGGCGAGGTTTTCCCCGACCCGGAACGCGTCCTTGTCGGCCAGCGTCACCACAAGGTCGCCGTCGTTGGCCTCGAGGTCCCGCACCAGGTTCTCGAGGCCCTTCACAAGGCTTTCGCCGTCGGTCTCCAACGCCTTTTCCAGCGCATCGGGGTTGGTTCCGAGGAAATTTGTCGGACACATCATGTTCACGATCTGCTCGCTGAAGTATTCTAGCCGCCGCTTCTCGCTGTCCGTCAGGCCATCGACCTCGTGAACCGCCGTGGTGATCGCCTCGGCGTTGAGCATGTACTGTTGCTTGACGTAGTTGAAATACGGATGCGTTGACCACAGGGGGTTGCTGAACCGGCGGTCGTTTGGCGTGTCATCCTCGGGCGCCTCGAACTTGCCGGCGGCAAGCGCGGCCTGCGCCTCGGCAAAGTGCTTGAGCGTCTTGCCCCAGTAGCTGACCTGCTGCTCGATCAGCTTGCCGGGGTTCGTCATCATCTCGGACCAGTACTGAGTCGCCGCCTTCATGTAGAGGTCCTGACTCGGCCCCTGAAGCGCGGGCGGCACATGCCGCCGATGCGAAATCGCGTTCAGGAAACGCTGTGTCAACGCCTCCATCCGGGCGATGTTTTCCTCGAGTTTCTCTAGATTTTGAGGCACAGCGTCAACGGAATCGTAATCTTGTGTTGTCATGGCCCCACCGGACTTCTATTTTGCGCATGCAGCATTGCTTCTGGAAGGGTGGTCAGGTCAATGCGACTAAACGCTCGGACGTGACCGGGCCCTGATCAGGGGATGACACCGTGAAGTATATGCTGAACTACGACTTCATGGAGAGTATGCGTAACACGAACCAGTGGCTGGGCGCCACCGCGCGTGCCATGGGGTCCTACCCCGCGATGGCATTGTGGCCGAATCCGGCGATGGAATTGGTCAAGGCCTGGGGCGAGGTCACCGAACGCTCCTTTGCCCGCATGGTCGCCAAGCCCGACTGGGGCATCCAGACGTTCACCTGCGAGGATGGCAAGGACCACCCGGTGGGCATTCGCAAGGTGCTGGAAAAGCCGTTCGGCGATCTCATCCACTTTCGCGTGGCGGGTCGCCATGACCGCCCGCGCAAGGTTCTGCTCGTCGCCCCGATGTCGGGCCACTACGCCACGCTGCTGCGCAAGACGGTCATTTCGCTGCTCAATGATTGCGAAGTCTACATCACCGATTGGCACAACGCCCGCGACATCCCCGTGAGTGCCGGCAAGTTCGATGTGGAGGACTACACGCGCTACCTTGTCGAATTCATGCTGGAGCTTGGCCCGGACACCCATGTCATCGCGGTCTGCCAGCCCGCGCCGCTGACGCTCGCCGCCACCGCGGTTCTGGCAGAGGATCACCCGGATGCGCAGCCCCGCTCCCTGACATTGATCGGCGGCCCGATCGACCCGGAGGCGAACCACACCGACGTCACCGACTTCGGCCGCACCGTGACCATGGGTCAGCTGGAAGAGACGATGATCCAGCGGGTCGGGTTCAAATACGCGGGCGTCGGCCGCCCGGTCTATCCCGGTCTCCTGCAACTGGCCTCCTTCATGTCGATGAACGCCGCGACCCATGCCAAGGCGTTCCAGGACCAGATCATGCGCGTGGCCAAGGGCGAGGCGTCCGACCATGACCGGCACAACACTTTCTATGACGAGTACCTCGCCGTCATGGATATGCCCGCGGAGTTCTACCTTTCCACCGTGGAGCGCATCTTCAAGAAGCGGGAGATTGCACGCAACGACTTCTGGGTCGATGGCCGCCACGTGAATTTCGACAAGATCACCACCGTCGCCGTGAAGACGGTCGAAGGGGAAGAGGACGATATCTCCGCCCCCGGACAGTGCCGCGCGGCGCTCGACCTGCTGGTCGGCCTGCCCGATGACAAGAAAGCCTGGCATGTCGAACCGGGCGCCGGCCACTACGGCATCTTCGCAGGCCGGTCCTGGCGGACCAACATCCGGCCGCTGGTGCTTGATTTCATCGACAGCAATTCCGGCAGGCCGCGCAAGCGCTCGCGCCCGCGTCCGGTCGCTGCCGAGTAGGCCTGTCCATCCGGGTTTCCTCGAAACGGGCCGCCCGCGGTGGCGATAGCGCTTGACCGCGCGCACGCAACGCGTCATCCCCGCAGACATACCCGCAACCGGGCGTAGGTAGGCGCCAAACCGACGAGGAGAGCCGATATGGCCGACATTTCCCTCACCTTTCCCGATGGCAATTCCCGCGACTTTCCGGCAGGCACCACGCCGGCGGACGTGGCCGCGAGCATTTCCACGTCACTCGGCAAGAAGGCGATCAGCGCCCAAGTCGATGGCGACCACTGGGACCTGCAGTGGCCCATCGAGCGTGACGCCAGCATCGCCATCAACACCATGAAGGACGAGGCCCCGGCCCTCGAACTGATCCGCCACGACCTCGCCCATATCATGGCCCGCGCCGTGCAGGAGATCTGGCCCGACGTGAACGTCACCATCGGCCCCGTCATCAAGGACGGCTGGTACTACGACTTTGACCGGGCCG
>CAYMMT010000206.1:0-4808 GCA_964391555.1 uncultured Rhodobacterales bacterium | reverse complement strand
TCAACGGAGTAGGAGATGTTTGTCAGACGCAGCATGGGCCGCCAGTTAACAGAGGATATTGGGTCGGAAAAGGGGGCCGATGGCGTTGGAAGGGCCGCTCGACCGGCGCCTATCTGCCGCAAGATCAGCGCCAAGGCCGCGCCGTCGGAGGCGACAAACCGGAAGAGACCTTGGCACGGACAATGTGAGCGAGAACGTCTCCGCGAGGTCGCACCGGCCAGGCCCGCTCCGGGCCGTGGTGCGGCAGACGGCGCCAACCGTGCAAGCCAGCCCATGCGTGACGGCAGCGCGCAGCGCCGGGCGCACGTGATCCGACCTTTTCAACGGCAGCGGCCCATGCTACGCGCCGCGCAAATTCACGCCGTCAAAGGACATCTCCCATGGCCACCGAACGCACGCTGTCGATCATCAAACCCGATGCCACCGCCCGCAATCTTACCGGCAGGATCAATGCCAAATTCGAAGATGCGGGCCTGCGCATTGTCGCGCAAAAGCGCATCCACCTGACCAAGGCCCAGGCAGGCGTGTTCTACGCCGTGCACGCCGAACGCCCGTTCTACGATGAGCTTTGCGAATTCATGGCGTCCGGCCCGGTTGTGGTGCAGGTCCTCGAAGGGGAGGGCGCGATTGCCAAGAACCGTGAAGTGATGGGCGCGACGAACCCCGCCGACGCCGCGCCCGGCACCATCCGCGCCGAATTCGCACAGTCGGTTGGTGAGAACTCGGTTCACGGCTCCGACGCGCCGGATACGGCCGCCGAAGAGATCGCCTACTATTTCTCCGGCCTCGAGCTGGTGGGCTAAACCAACCGGGAATTCCCCGAACGTCCGAAGGGTCGCCCGGTGGCGGCCCTTTTTCGTGCATTCCGCGCAAATCGAACCGGCTACCCAAAGAGCGCCAGCTTCTGCGCGGCCAGCGCGAGACCCTGAACGGGGTCGCCAAACTCGGTCCGCAACCGGTCGCGATGCGTCTGCTTGGGCCGGGTCAGGCCGGCAGCGGTCATCATGTCTCCGACACCCTTGGCGGTATGCTTGTACCGACCCGTCGGTGAGAGGCTGTGGGGCGGTCCATCCTGTGCCTCCTCGACAGTGAAGATGAGCCAGGCGCCGGGGGACATGATCCCGACGAGACCCTGCAGAACCGGGGTCAGATCACCGAAATAGGTCATCACATCCGCCGCGATGATCAGGTCGAAGGGTCCGGGGGGCAGGGTCACGGGCGCGCCAAGATCGCTGCGCAGAAGGGCGTCATAGCCGCGTTTCGCCTTGGCCTGTTCCAGCATCGGGATCGAGATGTCACAGCCAACCAATTCGCGCGCGTGGGGCCGCAGGATCGGGGCGCAGAGCCCTGTCCCGCAACCGGCATCAAGGACCCGAGCCTTGCCGGGACCAATCGATGTCAGGAGCGTTCCGATCATCGCCGGACCGTTGTTGTCAATCTTGGCGAGGTTCGCGTCGTAACTCTCGGCAAAGCCGTCGAAAATTGCTTCGGCCATTGCGCTCTGCCGGTCAGCGTCGCGCCCCTCCAGTCCGGCGGCGATGAAGGAAACCTCGGGGTCTTCCGCACCGGTCTGGAGCCGGGACAACAGGGTCAGGGCAGGTCCTGCGTGACCGGCGACCCCCAACGCCTTGGCGGCATTCAATATCATGCGTCGCGGATCCCGAAGGCCCGAGAATACAGGCTCAAGCGCGGCGATGGCCGCGTCGGGGTCGTCCTGCAACAGATACAGTCTGAGGGCGAGCATGCCGGCCTCGGCCAGTGTCGGATCCAAGGACAGACATCGAGAGAGCGCGTCCAGGGCAGCGGCGTTGCGCCCCATGAGGCTGAGCGCGCGCGCGGCGGCGAATTGATCCGATGCGGAGCCGGGGTCGGCCTTTGCAATTGCGGTTTCGGCTTTGGCGAGTTCCTCTGCCGCCTTTGGATGGTCCAGTTGGCCAAGAAGCGCGCCCAGTGCGGCCTGATCCTCCACCGACAACCGTTTGCCGATGAGAGGCCGTAGCAAGCGCTCTGCCTCGGCGCTGCGGTCGGCGGCCACGGCTTTGGATGCACGCCTCAGCCTGTCTTCCGGGGTTTTGCCGGGTGATGCGCGGAGCTTGGCCATGGCGCGGATCAAACACGAGCGCGGTGGGATTGGCCAGACCATCGCCGCCCGGGGGACGTTGCCGGCCAGCTGCGCGATTTCGCGTCCGGCAAGGTCAGCGGCGGCGGCGGGAAGGGTCGCCCACACCCAGTCGTTCCAGCTCCGCTTCGATCCCCACCGGAACGGAGGCTGCGGTTTCAACCTTCAGGGTATCGAATTTGCGGCGAAGCTCGGCCTTTTCTGCGCCCTTGCAATCGTTCCAGGGCCGTCCCTGAAGGGCCATGTGCAGAACGTAATATCCGATGAAATGAGGGCGTTGCCCCCCCTCCAGCAGGCACCTGTAAGCGGCGTCGGCCCCCATGGCGTGCAGGTCTTCCGCGGTGGAGATGCCAACGCGGGCAAAGGCCTCTTCCATGGCGGGTCCAAGGTTACGAATGGTCGAGATCGCTGCCATGGAGCGATCATGCCGTGGGTCGATCCAAAGGGCCAGCCCGTGCGTTCGGGAGCGCAGACAGACCGCGACCGTGCGAGATAGCGGTTGGCCCCATGCAGTTTCGGACGAATGGTCCTCAGATACTGGCGTAGTCCCTGAAGAGGACTGGCCTGTCCTTTGGCGGGCGCGGCTTTTCCGATTTGGGTGCCGGAGGTGGCGACTTGGTCTTGGGCGGGTCTTGCTGTGTCATGGCTCGGCCTCTTTCAGAGTGCCCGAGGTGCAGCGGCCCCCGGGAGGATTGCCCCCCAGATTGATGCTTTTGATATTCATCTTGAGCGTCATCTGCGGCGGAATGGGGTCACAATTGTGGCGAGATCGTGGCCAGCCCTGCCAATGATCGGAATTTCGTCCTGCATGAATTTGCAAAGACAGGTGACAGGTCGGACCCGCGACACCGGGCACCGGCCGACCCGATGAGGGCGCAATGATGTCGCTAGCCGGCCGGCCCGTTCGCTGGCTGCGCATCGGTCCCGTCGAGGGCGCGGTCGGCCTCGAATACGGCGACATCCCACTCTTCGCACCGGTCCTGAAGCGCACTCGGCAATCTGTTTGTGAAGATCGCATCGATGTCTTGCAGGGATGCGATCCGGACCGGCGCCGATCGCTCAAGCTTGGAACTGTCGACCACCAGGAACGTTCGCGCCGAACATTCGATGATGGTCCGGCTGACCCGAACCTCCTGCAAATCGAAGTCCAGCAAGTTGCCTTCCAGATCGAGCGCGGAAGTTCCAATAACCGCGTAATCCACCTTGAACTGGCGGATTGTCTCGGTCGTCAGATCGCCGACCAGACCGCCATCCTCGCGCCGCAGGACACCACCTGCGACAATGATGGTACAACTGTCGTTCTCGGACAGGATATGGGCGACATTCAGGTTGTTTGTGATCACCGTGAGGTTCCGGTGCCCCACGAGCTCACGGGCGACTGCCTCTGTCGATGTGCCGATGTTGAGCAGCACGGAGGCATTCGCAGGGATATGGCGGGCACAGAGGCGGGCAATTCGCGCCTTGGCGTCTTCGTGCATGACCCGACGATCGCGATAGCCGGGATTCCGGTGGCTCGCCGGCATGATTGCGCCGCCATGAACCCGTTCGAGGCGACCGGCCTCGGCAAGGTCCGACAAATCCCGCCGGATCGTCTGGGTCGTGACCCCAAACCGTGTGGCAAGTTCGTCCACATGGACTTCGCCCTCGTGTCGGGCCAACTCCAGAATCTGGGATTTTCGAAACGACTCCAACGCGGCAGGGTTCCTTTTCGTTACGTCCACTTCGGCAGCGCGCGCATGTTGCGTCAGGCACCCCGTCGAAATCAACATGATCGGTCAAGGTCTGCGATGCGAACGAAGACAATCGAAAACATGTGACCGAGAAGCGAACATGGCGCATTGCACTGATTCCCTCGGTTGCCCAGTTGTTTTTTGGCCAGTCGGATCGCGCTCCAATTGAACGATTGGGCGAGTGTGAACAGGGCAAGAGTGATGAGCGAACCCACTCGGCCGGTTCGACTTCAGTCCGCATGCATTCGATAAGTTGTTTCAAATCAGTGTTTTGTGATTTACTAAAGAATTAGTTTGACAAGAATGTGATCGCTCTGACTAGTATCGAGATATCGGGGTTCACGACAATTCCGATCAAATTGGGAGGAAATCATGCGGAAGCTTTTGCTCTCCGCGGTGGCGGTGTCGGCCGTCATTGCGGGAAACCATATGGCTGTGGCCGATGAAGCCGCGGCGCAGCGTTGGATCGACGAGGAATTCCAGCCGTCAACGCTGACAAAAGATGAACAGATGGCAGAGATGCAGTGGTTCATCCAGGCCTCGGCGCCCTACGCCGGAATGGAAATCAACGTTCTGTCGGAAGGCATTCCGACGCACTCGTACGAATCCGAAGTGCTCACCAGAGCCTTCGAAGAAATCACCGGGATCAAGGTCAACCACCAGATCCTCGGCGAAGGCGAGGTCGTGCAAGCGGTCCAGACGCAAATGCAGACCGGGCGCAATCTCTATGACGGGTACGTCAACGACAGCGACTTGATCGGTACCCATTCGCGTCTGCAGCTTGCCTATAACCTGACCGAGATGATGGCCGGCGATTGGGCGGCGACCACAAGCCCGACACTGGACCTCGACGACTTCATGGGCATCCAGTTCACCACCGGTCCGGATGGCAACCTCTACCAGCTGCCCGACCAGCAGTTCGCGAACCTCTACTGGTTCCGCAAGGACTGGTTCGACGA
>CAYMMT010000205.1:0-4828 GCA_964391555.1 uncultured Rhodobacterales bacterium | reverse complement strand
GCGACGGAAGCCGGAACCGCGATGATGGCCGGGCGGGTGCCCACGCGCGACGCTCTGGTGCTGAACCGGGCAACGGCCGCCGGGCTGGTCTGTCTTGGCAAGACCCATTTGTCCGAAATCGCCTTTTCCGGTCTCGGCCTGAACCCTGTGACCGCGACGCCTCCCAACCGCAATGACCCTGATGCCGTTCCGGGTGGGTCGTCGTCCGGGGCCGCTGCGTCCATGGCCTTTGGCCTCGCCGCCGGAGGCATCGGCTCCGACACCGGCGGATCGGTGCGTGTTCCGGCGGCCTGGAATGACCTGGTCGGGCTGAAGACAACCCATGGGCGGCTGTCGACCGAAGGCGTTGTGGCGCTTTGCTCAACCTTTGACACGGTGGGACCGCTGGCGCGAAGCGTCGAGGACGCCGGCCTGCTCTTTGCCGCCATGGCCGGAGAAGCCCCACCTGATTTAAGCGAGGCCAGTCTTGAGGGAGCCCGGTTCCTTGTGCTCGATACGGTTGTCGGTGAAGACCTCGAAGAGGCCCCCAAAGCCGCGTTCAGTGGCGCAGTCGAGCGACTGGCTGCCGCCGGGGCGGTGATCGAGACGGGTAGTTGGAACAGGTTGCGGGACGCCTACGCGTTGACCGCACCGCTGTACACGGCCGATGCGTGGTCACATTGGCGGGACTTGGTGGAGGACAAGGGCGATCTGATGTTTCATCACATCCGCGACCGCGTGTCCGCCGGGGCCAATGTCGGGGCGGCGGATTACCTGATCGCGTGGCGCGCGCTCGAAACGATCAGGGCCGAATATCGGGCTTTCACCGCATCCTACGACGCTGTGCTTTGCCCCACCGCGCCGATACTGCCACCGAACGTGGTGCGGTTGCTGTCCGACGACAGCTACTATGTGGACGCGAATCTCGCGACCCTGCGCAACACGCGCATGGGCAACCTGATGGGGCTATGCGGCCTGACGCTGCCAACGGGGGTACCGTCCTGCGGGATCCTGCTCAATGCGGCTCCGGGAGCCGAGGCGCGGCTGCTGCGATTGGGCGTCGCGGCGGAGGCGGCGCTGTCGTAGCAGTGCGACCTGTCCTGCCCAGGACATGACAAGGCCGCTTCGACCCAAGCGGCGGACGTCCGATGCGAACCGTCGGACGGCGATGCTATCGTCCGATTCCCTCCGCGGCATGGGTCCCGCGGGGTTGGTCACCCCGGACACCCCGCGACTTGGTGGACTTGACGCAACCACCGGAACACCACCGAACTGACCCGCCAGTGGAGCCGCGCCGCGCGACCTGGGCCGTCAGCCGCCACCGACGAATGCGGTGCCGGCTGACCATTCCGACCCAAAAGCCACACCTTACGCCACCTGACCCCCTGAATCTCCGGGGTTTTTCTGGACAGATTCCGCCCCGCCGGGCTACTTTGCAAGCCGAAGCGGGACGCCAATGATCCCGCGAACCGAGGCAGTCATGGTGTTTCCCGAGCGGTTTTCGAACCTGCCGCCCTATGCGTGGCCGCGTTTGCGGAGCCTTCTTGACGCCCATACTCCGGGCGCCGACCCCGTGAACATGACGATCGGGGAGCCAAAACACGCCTTTCCCGATCTGGTCGGCGCGGTTCTGGCCGAGAATCTCGACGGGTTTGGCCGCTATCCGGTCAACGAAGGCGCGCCAGAGCTTCTGCGGGCCATTTCGGACTGGATCAGCCGACGCTACGGCGTGGTGCTGTCAACCGACCGGCTGATGGCGCTGAACGGAACCCGCGAGGGGCTCTACAACGCCGGTGCGGCGCTCTGCCCGGAAACCAAGAGGGGAAGGCGCCCCGTCGTTCTGTGCCCGAACCCTTTCTACCAGGTCTATGCCGTTGCGGCCCGCAGCGTGGGCGCGGAACCGGTCTACGTGCCCGCCACCTCCGAAACCGGCCATCTGCCCGACTTTGCCGCCCTTCCGGAAGACGTGCTCGACCGCACCGCGCTGTGCTACATCTGCTCCCCGGCAAACCCGCAGGGCGCCGTGGCGAGCCGCGACTACTGGCGCGACCTGATCGGCCTCGCCGAGACGCACGATTTCCGCGTGCTTGCCGACGAATGCTATTCCGAGATCTACCGGCACGCACCGCCTCCGGGGGCCCTCGAAGTGGCGACGGAAATCGGCGCGGACCCCGAACGGGTCGTGGCCTTTCATTCGTTGTCGAAACGATCCAACCTGCCCGGTCTCCGCTCGGGCTTCGTTGCGGGCGGTCCGGAGTGCATCACCCGCATGCGGCAGCTTCGCGCTTATGCCGGGTGCCCGCTGCCGATGCCGATGCAGATGGTCGCTGCACGGGTTTGGGCGGAAGAGGACCATGTCGCCGAGAACAGGCGGCTCTACACGGAAAAATACCAGATCGCCGATCGCATCCTCGGCGATGCACCCGGATACTCCAGCCCCGAAGCGGGGTTCTTTCTCTGGCTCCCGGTCGAGGATGGCGAACAGGCGGCGCTGAAGCTTTGGCGCGAGGTGGGGGTGCGGGTTTTGCCCGGGGCCTACCTCGGGCACGACGATGGCCGGGGCAATCCCGGGCAAGGGTATATCAGGGTCGCTCTGGTGGCCCCAACACAAGATGTGCAGCGCGGCCTTTCCGCCCTCCGCGACTGCCTTTACACCAAAGGGACCTGACACATGGCTTATCCCACTCGGGGTCGCGACCCTCTGTTTGACAGCGAAACCCAGGCCACGCTGGAGCGCCGGGGCAAGGAACTCCTGGGCCTTGTGTTTGTCACGCTCGGGATCGCGGTTGCCGCGCTGATGTGGTCCTACTCGCCGTCCGATCCGTCGTGGATGTCGGCCTCGGACGCGCCGGCGGAGAACTGGATGGGTCTTGGCGGGGCGATGATCGCCGCCCCGATGATGATGATCATTGGCGCCGGCGGCTGGGCGATCGCCGCGCTGTTCATTGTTTGGGGCCTGCGCATGACGCTGCACCGCGGGCAGGAGCGCGCGCTGGGTCGGCTGATCTTTGCACCCATCGCCGTGGCGCTTGTGTCGGTCTATGCATCAACCGCCACACCCGGCGCGAACTGGACGGAAACCTTTGGCCTTGGAGGGCTTTTCGGCGATACGGTCCTATCCATCCTGCTGACGATCATTCCGTTCAAGGCCGCGTTTGGCATCAACGCCCTTGCCCTTGCGACCGGCATCGGCGCGGCTGTGCTTGGGCTGTTTGTGCTCGGGGTCACATGGGTCGAGGTTCGGGCAACCGTTCGGTTCATGGCCATTGGCCTCGTCGTTCTCTATTCGCAGGTCCTGCGCGTCGCGGGTTCCGGCGCCAACGTCTCGATGCGGGCCGCGGGCGGCGTTGCGCATAACCTGCGGGAACGCCGCGAAGTGGCCCGCGCCGAGCGGGATGCCGCTGCGGCCGAAGCCGCCGCGATGCAGGCCGTGCCCGTTCCCGATGAAACCGCGCGCGTCGCGGCAGTGATCCGCGCTCAGCGCGCCGCCGAGATGGAAAACGACGGCATCATTGTGGAGGCCGCGGAGGCACTCGCCCCCGCCCACGCGCCCCGGCCAGACGCCAGAACCGGCCTCCTGTCCTTCTTGCGCCGGGGGTCGGAGGCAATGCCAGAACCCGAACTTGTCGAGAACGCAATTGCCGACGGCGCGATACCAGAGGCAAATGACGACCGGGTTCGCGCCCGCATTGCCGAAGCAATCCGCGCCAAGACGGGTGAGGTCCGCACCACGGATCGGACCGAGGGACCGGCGGCGCGCATTGCCGCCGCAATCGGCAACCGACGTCGTCGCCCGGATCCCATCATCGCGCATACAGGCGCCGGCCACCTGCCGCCCGAACCGCCCCTGACCGCACCCGAGACACCGGAGCAGGAACAAGCATTCATGTCGCGGGTGATCGAAAATTCACAACAACCCGTCTCCCTGGCCGCGACGGCACCGGCGCCGGCAGCCCGCACCGATCTGCCGCCTCAATCCACGGCGGACACCCCGCCGCGCCCGGGCGTGCCGCCAAGACTGTCGGCCCCGACCAACGGCCCGATCCATGCCCGTCCCGACGGCCCGCTTCACGCGGCCCGCAACGAGGCGACCCGCGTTGTCCACACGTCCCCGTCCAAGCCGGAACCATCGCGACGGGCCAAGGCGGAAGCGCAACCCACCCTCCAGTTCGAGGAACCCAAGCGCCCGGCCTACGAAGTGCCGCCGCTGTCGCTTCTGACCAACCCCGAACGGGTGGAACGCCACCACCTTTCGGACGAGGCGCTGGAAGAAAATGCCCGCATGCTCGAAACGGTCCTCGACGACTACGGCGTCAAGGGTGAGATCGTGTCGGTTCGGCCCGGCCCGGTCGTCACGATGTACGAACTCGAACCCGCCCCGGGCCTCAAGGCGTCCCGCGTGATCGGCCTTGCCGACGATATCGCCCGGTCCATGTCGGCCCTGTCCGCCCGCGTTTCCACCGTGCCAGGCCGGTCGGTCATCGGGATAGAGTTGCCCAACGACAAGCGGGAGATGGTGGTCCTTCGCGAAATGCTCGCGTCCCGAGACTTCGGCGACGGCAACCAGAAGCTTCCACTGGCGCTCGGCAAGGACATCGGTGGCGATCCGATCGTCGCGAACCTCGCCAAGATGCCGCACCTTCTGATCGCTGGCACGACCGGCTCCGGGAAATCCGTTGCGATCAACACGATGATCCTGTCGCTGCTCTACAAGCTGACACCCGACGAGTGCCGGTTGATCATGATCGATCCCAAGATGCTGGAACTCAGTGTCTACGATGGCATCCCGCACCTTCTCTCGCCCGTTGTGACCGACCCCAAGAAGGCGGTGGTCGCACTGAAATGGACC
>CAYMMT010000204.1:0-4865 GCA_964391555.1 uncultured Rhodobacterales bacterium | reverse complement strand
CGGATCGTGCACCGCAAGAGGCGACGGGGTGTATGCCCCGGTTGCCGCGGTACCTGCCCGACCTCAACCGGATCGAAATGGCGTGCTCCAAATTCAAGGCACCTCTCCGAAGGCTCAAGGCCCGCGCCGTCGACGCGCCCGTCCCATCCGTCGCACGGACATGCGACCTCTTCCCGCCAGACGAATGCGGAAAGCCTTCAAAGCTGCCGGATATGCCGCAATTGAGTACAGACCCTAGGAGGCGGGGCGCCGGGGCCTCGACCCGGTTGCCGGCGTCTTGCGTCGCCGGTCCACGTTCGGTTTCTCCGAAAAGCCGAGCTGGTCCCTGACCACCCGCGGCTTGACCTCTTCGACCGCGCCTTGTTTCAGCTGCCCCAGTTGAAACGGTCCATAGCTCAGCCGGATGAGCCGGTTCACGGTTACCCCGATCGCCTCCATCGCGCGGCGGATCTCGCGGTTCTTGCCCTCGCGCAGGCTGACGGTGAGCCAGGCATTGGCCCCCTGGGTCCGGTCGAGGGTGATCGTCATGGGCTGATACCGCAGACCGTCGACCTCGATCCCGCGGCGCAGGCGGTCGAGCGCGTCGTCGCCGGGTGTCCCGTGGGTGCGGACCCGGTATCGCCGGAGCCAGCCCGTCGACGGCAACTCCAGCCGGCGTTTGACCTCGCCGTCATTTGTCAGGATCAGCAGGCCTTCGGAGTTCAGGTCGAGCCGGCCGACGCTCATCACCCGGGGCATGTCCTCGGGCAGGGCCTCAAACACCGTGGCGCGGCCTTTTTCATCTTTCGTGGTCGTCACGAGGCCGGCGGGCTTGTGGTAGAGCCACAGGCGCGGCGGCTCCGGCGCGGCGACGGGTTTGCCGTCCACGCGGATCGCGTCGGTCCCGGTCACATTCAGGGCGGGTGAAGTGATCCGCTCTCCGTTCACATGCACGCGACCGGCCTCGATCATGCGCTCCGCCTCGCGACGCGAGGCGACACCGGCGCGGGACAGAACCTTGGCGATCCGGTCGCCGGGAGGAGGAGTGTCAGACATGGATGCGGCTTTAGGCCCCTTCGGTCGCCGTGGCAATCGGACGGATCCCGGCGACCGAGGTGGCGCAGCCAAAGAAATGGTGCTCCTCGCGGGCAATCAGGCCGGCCTGCGGCAGCGCCTCGGCAAAGCCGTCGCAGGATCCAAAGACCTGCGTATAGGTCCCGATCATCGCGAAATCCCGGGCGCCGCGCAGGAAAAGGCGCTCGATCAGCGGCAGCACGCCATCGAGGTAGAAGCGGTAGAGCGGGCGCAGAGCCCAGCCGCGCGGATCGGACGCCTCGATCAGGGCGAACGCGCCGCCCGGACGCAGCAGGCGGGCAATTTCCTGCGCCAACGCATGTTGCTGCGCGGGGCTGAGCGTCTTCAGGCCAAATGACGATATCACCAGATCGGCAGACCCGTCGGGCAAGGGGCAATCAAGGGCATCGCCGGTCCGGTGGGTGATGCGGTCCGTGCGCGACCGATGCAGCCGCTCCACCGCCCGGTCATGCATTCGGGGGGAAATGTCGATGGCCGTGATCCGGGCGTCGGGAAACCATCGATCGAGATGCCGCCAGATCTCTCCGGTGCCGGCCATCAGATCCACGACCTGCGGGGCGGCGCCCGGCTCCGGTCCGACCTGTCCGTGCTGGACGCGGCCCATTTGGCGGGCTCCGGCGAGGCGCGCGGCGACCGTTGTCCGCCACGCGGCAATCATCCCGAAGGAGGCCACCTGGCTCCACCAGCGGTACCGGGCAGAGCACCGGTCGAACAGCGCCGCCACGAAGGCCGGGTCGTGGATATCCTCCTCCATGGCCGGACAAGAGCAAGACTGCCGCATGGACGCAATACTTGCCTCGCCACGGCCGGTAGGGCTACCGAGAGCCATGGCATTCCGGTCCCATATGGCAACGGCACTGGCCGAGGCGCGGGCCGCGGGCAACCGCGGTGAAGTACCGGTGGGGGCGGTCATCGTGGGACCATCGGGCGAGGTGGTGGCGTGGGCCGGCAACCGGACAAGGGAGTTGTCGGACCCCAGCGCCCACGCCGAAATCCTCGCGATCCGATCGGCCTGCGCGGCCCTGGGGTCGGAACGGCTGACCGGCCATGACCTCTATGTGACGCTGGAACCCTGCCCGATGTGCGCGGCGGCGATCGGATTCGCGCGGATCCGGCGGCTCTACTACGGCGCGTCGGACCCCAAGTCCGGCGGCGTGGCGCAGGGCCCGGCCATCTTTTCCCACGCGCAGGCCCACCATGTCCCCGAGATCTATGACGGCATCGGTCAAGCGGAGGCCGAGGCACTCCTCAAGGCCTTCTTTGCGGATCGACGCGCCGAGGGCGGCGGGTGAACCGTCGCGGGTGAGGAGACGGCGGGGGTATCTCGGAACCCCGATGACAGGGGCGCCGGCGGGGTTTCCCTCGACAGACACCGCAGATCCGGCGGTTGGGCCGGTGCCGGGTGTCAGTCAGACCTCGGTGGTCTGCATCGGGTCGAGCACCCGCACGTCGATCCCCGGCAGCGCGTCCACGAGCGGTTGCGCGGATTGCGCGAGGATTGGGAACGTGCCCCAGTGGCAGGGGATCACGATATTGAAATCAAAGAACTTTCTGGCGGCATAGGCCGCCCCCTCCATGTCCATCGTGTAGCGGCCGCCGCAGCAGAGGATGCCGATGTCCGGCTGATACCGGTCCGCGATGAGCCCCATGTCCGCAATGACGTCGGTGTCGCCCGAGACATAGATCGTTCGGCCCTCGGCCCGGAGGATCAAGCCGGCCTCGCCGCCCGCGTAGGCCAGACCCGCGCCCTCGATGGATGACGAGTGGACGGCGTGAACCATGGTCAGGGTGAAATCTCCGGCCTGAACCGTGCCGCCCTTGCCAAACCCGACGGTTTCGGCCCCATCGTCGCCGCCAAGCAGGATCGACAATTCATGCCCGCACAGGATTTGCGCACCGGTCTGCCGGGCTATGGCCACGGCATTGGACGCATGATCGCCGTGGCCATGGGTCAGCGCGATATGGGTGGTTCCGGAGGTCGCCTCTGCCTCCCGGCCTTCGGTGAAGACGGGATTGCCGTCGAGCCACGGGTCAACCAGGAGCACGGTATCTCCGGAGTGGAGGCGAAAGCCGGAATGGCCAAGAAAGGTGATTTTCATGAGCGACTCCCTAATTTGAACCCAAGGCTATCGCAGATGCGTTCCACGGCAAAACGGCGGCGGGCATGAACTGGGCAGAACAGATCGACGGCTATTGCGAGCGGATGGACCTGAGCTACTGGTCCGAGCCGTTCAATGCGCTGACCAACGCGGCCTTCCTGATCGCGGCGCTGATTCTGTGGCGGCGGACAGCGGGATTGCCGTTGGCCCGGGCGCTATGCGTGATCCTCGGGCTGATCGGGATCGGGTCATACCTCTTTCACACGCTTGCGACGGTCTGGGCTGCGACGGCGGACGTGCTGCCGATCCTCGTGTTCGGGCTTCTCTACCTGTTTGCGGCCAACCGCGACTACCTCGGCTGGCCCGTGTGGGTCGCGGTTGCCGCGGCGGCCGCGTTCCTGCCGTTTGCCGCCGGGGTCGGGGTCGTTCTGCGGGACGTGCCGTTCCTCGGCATCTCATCGGTCTACTGGGCCTTCCCGATCCTGTTCTTTATCTATGGGGCCGTGCTGTGGCGCAGATCTCCCGAAACCGGCCGTGGGCTCCTGATTGCGGGTGCGATCCTGAGCGCGTCGATTTCGGCGCGGTCGACCGATGAAATGCTGTGTGAAACCATCCCCATGGGCACCCATTTCCTGTGGCACATCCTCAATGCCGTGGTGCTGGGATGGGTGATCGAGGTCTACCGGCGTCACAAGGGTCGCTATTCGACCACCTGATGGACTTCGATGACGTTGCCGTCGGGGTCGTAGAAGAAGATCTGGCTCCATTCCGCCGTGGCCGTGTGGCCCCAGTCGGAATAGGGGATGCCGCTCGCGTCGAGATGCGCCTTGAACGCCGCGATATCGTCGGTCCGGTAGGCAATGTGACCGCGAGAGAGCGGGTTCACCAATTGTCCGGTCCGAAAACCGATCTCCGTGTCCTTGCGCGCGATGTGGGTCTGGACCTGTCCATCGCTGACAAAGGTCACGTCCCCGTTGAAGCCCTTGGTGGTGTCCACCTCCGGGACGTCCGAAGGCCGTTCCAGACCCATGACATCGCGGTAGAAGCGATCCATCTCCGCCACCTTGTCCGTGGCGAGATTGATATGGTGCAGCGTGAGCTTCATAACCCGTCCTCCCTTGGGCAAGCTCC
This sequence comes from uncultured Rhodobacterales bacterium, assembly GCA_964391555.1. Lineage (GTDB taxonomy): Bacteria > Pseudomonadota > Alphaproteobacteria > Rhodobacterales > Rhodobacteraceae > JAMWZF01. Next base: position 561 of record CAYMMT010000204.1, on the reverse strand, counting down.
CCGGTCGGCCCCGGCTTTGCAAGCCTTGCAGCCCCGGCGGCAGGGGGCTAAAGCCCGAACCGATACGCTAAGCGGAGGTGCTTTCATGTCCATTGATGTCGACACCGCCCGAAAGGTGGCCCACCTCGCCCGGATCCGGGTCGAGGACGACGACCTGCCGGCCCTTGCTGGAGAGTTCAACGCGATCCTCGGGTTCATCGAGCAATTGCAGGAAGTGGACGTGGACGGGATCGAGCCCATGGTCTCCGTGACCCCCATGCGGCTGAAGCGGCGAGAGGATGTGGTGACCGATGGCAATCAGCAGGCCAAGGTCCTCAGCAATGCCCCGGATGCCCGCGAAGGGTTCTTTGCCGTGCCGAAGGTGGTCGAGTGAGGAGGCCCGGAAATCGCTCCACCCGGTGCGATTTCAGTGACGAACGGGCAGAGCCCAGAAAGCCAGATCGTTATGACGAAGCTGAATGAACTGAAGATTTCCGAAGCCCGGGACGCGCTGCGCAAGGGTGAAACGTCCTCCGTCGAACTGACCGAAGCCTGCCTGTCGGCCATCGACGCCGCCGACGC
>CAYMMT010000203.1:0-4945 GCA_964391555.1 uncultured Rhodobacterales bacterium | reverse complement strand
GGATGCAGCACCCGGTGAAACCGCCGGGAGGCCCCACATAAGGGACCTCCCACAAGAACAATACCAGCGAAAGGCGAGGTTCGGACCTCGCCTTTTTTGTTGCGGACGCGACCGATCGTGCGACACATGACCAAGTCTGAGCCTGGAGGTTTCATGCCCCCCCTCCCACCCCGCGACTTTCCCGATCCGACTACGCGCCATCCGGTCATTCTGCCCGACGGAACCCTGCACAAGGGCACCGTGTTCCTGAACGCGGCCCTGGACCACCCGAGAATCGAAATCGGTGACTACACCTATGCCAGTGCATTCGACCCGCCCGCAGACTGGGCCTACCGGCTGGCCCCCTACATCTATCCGACCAGCCCCGAGCGGCTTGTCATCGGCAAGTTCTGCCAGATCGCCGACGGCGTGATGTTCATCACCGCCTCTGCCAACCACCGCTACGACGGGATCTCGTCCTTTCCGTTCGCGGTCTTCACCGACATGGATCGCAACCGACCCTCGATGCCGGGTCCCGGGCCGGACACGATTGTCGGCCATGATGTCTGGTTCGGGGCCCGGGCCATGGTGCTGCCCGGCGCGCGGATCGGGACCGGCGTGATCGTCGGGGCCGGGTCAGTGGTGTCGGGCACCGTGCCCGACTATGCCATTGTCGCGGGGTCCCCCGCCCGGGTCATCCGGCACCGGTTTTCTGACAGCGACATCGATCGTCTGCTCGACATTGCCTGGTGGCACTGGCCGATCGAGGCAATCGCAAGAGCCGAGGCCGAGATCTGCGGCAGTGATATCGACGCTCTGGAGCGGCTGTCCCCCTGACGCTCAGCGTCGCGGCGAGCGCCTCCCGCCGTCCATTCCCGGACACACCCGTGCTCGCCCTAAACAGTTTCGATTTCAGCATTTTTCCTTGCCCCACCGAGAAACACCGCTAGGCTGACCTGACGGAAACATGTCAGTTAGCGGGGAGGACAAGACAACATGGCCTACATGGGAGAGGTGAAGCTCGTCGCCTATGACTTCGTGCCCCGCGACTACATGAGATGCGACGGCCGATTGCTGAAGATCGACGGCCATACCGCGCTTTTTGCCCTTCTGGGCACGCGCTACGGCGGCGACGGCAGGACAACCTTCGGGCTGCCGAACCTTCAGGTCCGGGTGCCCATATCGTCGAAATCGAAAACTCTCGTGGGGACAACGGGCGGCAGGTACGAGGTGACGCTGGATGCCGCCAATATCCCGCCCCACAGCCACGGCATCAACGTTGCCAGCGAGTCCGCGGAAGAGACCACGCCCGACGACACGATCTTTGCAGCGGCAGCGCCCCGCGCGCAATCGGTCTATGCCCCGCCCGGCGCCGGGGCACATGGCAAACTGCGCCAGGAAAGCATCGGGAATTCCGGCCGATCCGAGCCGCATTCCAACATGCAGCCTACCATCGCGCTGAACTACGTCATTTCGGCCTATGGCTTCTTTCCGCCGAAAGGCGGCCCGCAGGGCGGTGCCGACGATGGTGACGAGGACTACATCGGTGACATCCGGGCGTTTCCCTATGCCGTCGTTCCGCGCGAATGGGCCCCATGCGACGGGAAGATCCTGCAGATACAATCGAACCAATCGCTCTACAGCCTGATCGGAACTACCTTTGGTGGCGACGGCAAGACGACGTTTGCATTGCCTGACATGCGCGGGTTCCTGGCCTGCGGCGCGGGAACGCTCGACACGCACACCCACAAGCATGGCCAGCGCTTCGGCAGTGAGACTGTTGCCATCGACCCCGACCAGATGCCGCCGCATTCGCACGACTTGGTCACCGTCGATGCCGCTGCGTCCGAAGCTGCCGGTGCCGGCAACCTCCTGTCGTCACAGGCCCCAATCTATACACAGGCCAAATACAAGGACCTGATGCACCAGGACGTGATCGAAGAGAACCTGGGCGGGGCCGATCACAGCAACATCATGCCCTACACCACCGCCAACTACTGCATCAAAGTCGACGGGTTGTTCCCGTCACATAGCTGAGAGGGACCCGGACCATGACCGTCTATACAGGAGAAATCCGGCTCTTCGCTCTTGATTTCGTTCCCTCCGGCTGGCTGCCCTGCGATGGGTCGCTGCAGAGCGTGGCGAGTTTCAACGCTCTGTTTTCATTGCTCGGAAACATGTACGGGGGGGACGGGCGCACAACCTTCGGCCTGCCCGACCTGCGGGCACGGGCGCTGATGGGAGCCGGAAGCGGGTCTGGCGTGACCCCAAGGCAGATCGGAGAAAAGGGCGGCGCGGCGGAGGTGACGCTGAACGGCAATCAGATCGCCCGCCATTCTCATCGCGTCATGGCCGCAGCGGCGGCGCCGGACGCCTCTGGTGAAAAGGCGCTGGGACAGGCCGCGATCTACCGAAAGGTGATGAACGTCGTGGTGCTGCCGATGGACGATGCCGCCTGCGCCGACTGGCCCGCCGCCGGGTCGACGCCAACGGCGCATGAAAATCGCCAGCCCTACCTGCACATGATGTATTGCATCGCCGCCAACGCGCAGTATCCGTCGGCGCACTGACGCTACGGAATTAAAACGATTGCCGCCCGGGTCGTTTTGGGCAACATTGTGGTTAAGGGCTCGTAATTGCGCCGCTTTTGTATACGGGGGATAAACAATGAATTCGATTAAGTCGTTTTGTGCCGCATCCGCGATCAGTCTGGCGGCGGGGGCCGGTCAGGCGGCCACGGTGGACCTCCTGGGCGAAACGCTGGACATGACTTTCAGCGGGTGTTCGGTTGGCTGTCCGGTGTCGGAATCGGGCTTCACCGTGGGCGGTGGTGTCGAGATCGTCGGCGGAGGGGCCTCTGGCCTGTCGGGTTTCCTGTTTCCGGGCGAGGCGATCGATTTCGGAGCCAATGACATCTCGCTGACCTTCACGGGAGTGATCGGCGGGACGTTTTCCGTAACCGGCTACTCCGGCGTCGTCACCGGCCTGTCCGAGATTTCGACGACCGCTGGAGAGGTCTTTTCGCTCCTCAGCATTGCCGGTGACGGAAAGTCGTTCGACTTCAATGTCGCGGCCGATAGCGGCGGCGGCGAAATGGTTTTGGGTGTCGAGTTTGCGGACGTGTCGCAGGTTCCGCTTCCGGCCGGTGTGGTGCTGCTGCTGACCGGCATGGCCGGACTGTCGCTGGCCCGCCGCCGCGGGTCCTGACCCGGTCATCCACTGTCGGAATTGAGGGCGGCGAAAGCCGCCCTTTTCATGTGTTCATGCCCCGCGCCGGCCTCATGGCCCGGGAGGCAGGCCAATCGCGGCATCCACCTCGGCCTGATGGGCGTCCAGCGCTGCTCCGATCCGGTCCCGGAGCGCCGCCATCTCGTCCTCCGAGGCACGCCGGGGCACGGCACCGTCCCAGCGCCGGACCGAAGCGCAGCCCCGCCCGAAGGGCCGCGGCACCAGCAGCCTGTCCCAGGAGTTCGCGCGCCACTGCCGCGTGCAACTGAAGGCATACAGAAACACCGGCGCCCCCGAAATCCGGGCCCAGTCGAGCGGCGCCTGTTTGACCACACGCGCCGGTCCGCGCGGTCCATCAACGGTCAACCCGACCGAGGCGCCCGTCTTCAGCGCCTTCAGGATCTCCCGGTTCGCGGTCTGGTTCGATCCCTTGGTCGACATCTCGATGGGTCGCATCCCGAAATACCGCTGGGACGCCCCGGCCAGCCGGCCCGCGGGCTTCTCATCGTGAATGGTATAGAACCGGGGCACCACGCGCAGGTGCGGCGCGCAGAGCATCAGTCGGGAATGCCAGACAAGCAGCACCACCGGCCCCTCTGCCAGCGCGGATTTCAGCTCTTCATACCCGCGCCATTTCCAGCGGATCGTCCGGTAGCAGATCCACGCATACGCCGCCACGACCCCGCCGAGCATGCGGGTCAGGACATCGGATCGTTCCAGCCTGCGGCGCAGCGTCTTTATCAAGAGCATGTCTCCATCACCGCGCGTGATGCCCGGAATTTGCGGCAACGCCAACCCCGCCCTTGCCAGCACCGCCCCGGCGAGGTATCGGACAGACCGGCCTTAGGGGTATAGCTCAGTTGGTAGAGCATCGGTCTCCAAAACCGAGGGTCGCGGGTTCGAGTCCTGCTGCCCCTGCCAGGCCATCGTCTCGTCCCACGAGACAGCTTTTCATCTCACCACTGCCCCCGATTGGCCCGTGCCCGCCGCTGTTGCGGCTCGTTCGGCGTCAGGACGTTGCCGGAGTTGAACCCGGGGAAGCGACACGTCGTGGGAGGTCACCCGATCATCCGGCAGACCGTTTTCAGACCCTGGGCAGCGGACCGGAGCATCACATCCCCCCACCCAAGTCGCAACAGACGATGAGGGGGGCTTGATTCCCCCCGCCGCTCTCCGTATCTGAGCCGGGCAACGCACACAGGATGCCCCATGGCCCGCACCAATCCGCTCGAATTCATCAATCAGGTCCGTGCCGAAGTCGGTAAGGTCGTCTGGCCGACCCGGCGTGAAGTCTTGCTGACAACGGTCATGGTGTTCCTGCTTGCCAGCGTCGCGGCGCTTTTCTTCAGCCTTGTCGACATGCTCATCCGGTTGGGCCTGACCGGAGTGCTCGGCATTTTCGGCTGACGACTGAACGCTCTGCGCGCCCCCTTGCCAAAACGCACCCCTCGCGATATCGACGCCACACTCTCCCCGACATGACTGGCCCGACTGAAATCTGCGGCCTCCGTGTTTGTGGAAGAAAGAGGCAATCGGCGCGGCCCCCGCGCCCGTAGGAACGAGGAAGGCCCGAGATGGCAAAGCGGTGGTATTCGGTCAGCGTGCTGTCGAACTTCGAAAAGAAGATCGCCGAACAGATCCGGACGTCGGTCGAGGAAAAGGACCTTGGCGACCAGATTGACGAGGTGCTGGTGCCCACCGAAGAGGTGATCGAGGTCCGCCGCGGCAAGAAAGTCAC
>CAYMMT010000202.1:0-4957 GCA_964391555.1 uncultured Rhodobacterales bacterium | reverse complement strand
TGCCTGATCATGGACACGGCCCGGATGAACGCGAAGGCGGCCGGGGTCTACACGCAGGGAGCGCCCTCGTGAGGGACCGGACGTGGCGCACGGACGCGCCCGACCCCGAGACAGGGCGCCCGGGGATCGCCGGCGTGCTGCGCGGATCCTTGAAGGCCATTCTTCTCGTCATCGTGAATTTCGGCTGCCTCGCGCTGTTGCTGCTCGTCCGGGCCATCGAGGCGCCGCTGTTTGCGCCCCGGCGCCCGATCACCCCGTGGATCACGCAGTTTGTCTGCCGGACATCGCTGGCGATCATCGGCCTCTCCTACCGGATCGAGGGGCGCGCGCAGGCCGGTGGCGGCGCAATGGTTGCCAATCACTCCTCGTGGCTCGACATCTATGCGCTGAACGCAAGTACCCGGCTCTATTTCGTGTCCAAGGCAGAGGTGGCCCGCTGGCCGGGGATCGGGTGGCTGGCGCGCGCGACGGGAACCGTCTTCATCACGCGTCAGAGAACCCAGACGCGGGCGCAGGTGGCGCTGTTCCGGGAACGGCTCGGATTGGGGCATGAACTTCTGTTCTTTCCGGAAGGCACCTCGACCGACGGGCGCCGGGTGTTGCCATTCAACCCGACACTTTTCGAGGCCTTCCTCGATCCGTCCCTCGCGGAGAATCTGAATCTGCAGCCGATCTCGGTGATCTACGAGGCGCCCGCCGGAGCCGACCCGAGGTTCTACGGCTGGTGGGGGGACATGAGCTTTGGGGGGCACCTGTGGTCCGTCCTCACGGCGCCGCGGCAGGGCCGGATCACCGTTCGCTATCACCCTGCGCTGCCGGTGAAGGACTTCACGGGCCGCAAGGCGTTGTCAAAGGCGGCGGAAGATGCGGTCAGGGTTCCCGAGCTGTCCGCGACCTAGGACATGGCCTTGTGCAAACCGGAAAGAGTCTCCGCCGGATCGTCTTGGCTCCAGATCTCATCGCCAATGCCGAAAAAGTCCGTGAACGGGCTCAGCGCCGTGACGGCTTCGACGGTGAGGGCACCTTCGGCCACCACGGGCACTTCGATCATCTCGGACCACCATCGGAACAACTCGGGTTCGGCAATGCGTCCGGTGCCGAGCGCGGTCCGGGCCACCGGGCCGAAACTCACGTAATCCGCGCCAAGCTCTCCGGCGGTCATGCCGTCATGGCTGGAATTGCCGCAAAAGGCTCCGACAATGGCATCGTCCCCCATGGCCTTGCGAATGCGGCCGACCGAACGGGCCCCGTCGGTCAGGTGCACCCCATCGAGGCCGTGCCGCTCCGCAAGGGCCAGGTGGGTCTCGATGACCAGCGCCACGTCCCGCGCATGGGCCACCTCGCGCACCAGATCCGCGGCGCGGCCCATGGCCGCTTCGTCGGTTCCGGCGAGGGCGAGCCGAATGCAGGCGACCGGTACGGTGTCGAGGCAACGGGCCAGAACCTCGGGATAGCGCGAGGCTTCGAACGCGGGGGGGGTGATCAGGTAGATCTGGGGGGTGTCAGGCGCGTCGGTCATGGGGCGCTCTTAGCGGCTGCGGACGGGCTTGCCCAGAGGCACGGCCCGGCGTATGGGACCGCGCGATGCCAAAAAGTGATGCCCAGCCAGCCATCGTGCTGATCCGTCCCCAGATGGGGGAGAATATCGGCGCCGCCGCGCGCGCGATGTGGAATTTCGGACTGGATGCGATGCGGGTGGTGGCGCCACGGGACGGCTGGCCGAGCGAGAAAGCCGTCGCCATGGCGTCGGGCGCGGGGCGGCTTCTGGACGAGGCGCAGCTTTTCGAGACGACGGCGGACGCCATCGCCGACAGCCATTGGGTTCTGGCGACCACGGCCCGGCCACGGGGCCTGACAAAGCCGGTGATGACGCCGGAGGCCGCCATGGCAGAAGCCGCGGGCCGGATCGCCCGGGGTGAGCGCGTCTCCGTGATGTTCGGCCCCGAACGCGCCGGGATGGAAAATGACGACATCGCCCGGGCGAGCGCCATCGTGACGGTCCCGGTGAACCCGGAGTTTCCGTCCCTCAACCTCGCGCAATGCGTGCTGCTTCTGGGCTACGAATGGAGGCGGGCGACCTCGGAGGCGGAGCCGGTCCGGCTCGACGGGGGACGCACGGACAGGGCGACGGGGGCGGAACTCGAGGCTCTGGCAAGGCATTACGAAGACCGGCTGGAGGAGGCGGGCTTCTTCTTTCCGGAGACAAAGGCCGCCGGGATGAAGGTGTCGCTTCGCAACCTCTGGCCGCGGGCGGGTCTGACGCGGGCGGACGTGCAGATGTTGCACGGGGTGCTGCGACAGATGGTCCGCTGGAAGGATCGTGGATGAGGGATTGCGCCGGCTTCGCCGTCGCCGGGCGCGATTTTTCCAGTGAAAAATCGCCTGGCCGACCGAGGCGGTGCCGGGGCCTCGCCACGGGCCTTGTCACGCGCCCGGGAACGGGTCCTTGCCGGGGCGTGGGGCGGCGCCTAGGTTGCGCCCCGAGAGGGACAAGAGGCAGTCATGGCTGACAGGAAACGGGCGATTTTCGAAGAGGTTTCGGAGGCACAGGACGTCGCATCGGCGGCGACCGGCGCCATTGACCGGGGCGGGCGGGGCGCGCGCGGCGCGATCCGGGTCTGGCTGATGATCCTGTTTGCGATGGTCGTCGTGATGATCGCCGTGGGCGGCATGACGCGGCTCACCGATTCCGGGTTGTCGATCACCGAATGGGCCCCGATTTCCGGGGCCGTGCCGCCGTTGAACGCTGCCGACTGGGAGGCGGAGTTCGAGGCCTACAGGCAGATCCCCGAATACCAGATACAGAATGCGGGTATGAGCCTTGCCGAATTCAAGCTGATCTACTGGTGGGAGTGGGGCCATCGGCAATTGGGCCGGTTCATTGGTCTGGTTTGGGCTCTGGGGTACCTCGGGTTTCTGGTGACACGGTCGATCCCGTCGGGCTGGCACGGGCGACTGGCGATCCCCGGTCTCATGGGCGGCGTCCAGGCGGCGATTGGCTGGTGGATGGTGCACTCGGGGCTGCAGGAGGGCATGCTGGACGTCGCGTCGTACCGCCTGGCGCTGCATCTGGGTCTGGCCTTTGCGATCCTCGGCGTTCTGGCCTGGTTGATTTTCCGGATTCCCCGCCGTGAAGCGGACCTCTTGCAGGCCCGCCGCGCCGGCGAGCCCCGGCTCTATTCGATGTCGACGGGCCTGATGCATTTCGCATTCCTTCAGATCCTGCTCGGCGCCCTCGTGGCCGGGATCGACGCGGGGCGCGCGTTTCCGACATGGCCGCTGATGGGGGACGGGTGGCTGCCGCCCGACCCGTTCCAGATCGCCCCGCTGTGGCGGAATCTCTTTGAAGATGCGGGCCTCGTGCAGTTCGTGCATCGCAGCTCGGGCTACCTTCTCGCCGGCTTTGCCATCGTGGTCTGGCGGCGGTCACGGGCGTCCGGGAACGGGGCCACGCGGTTTGCCTTCAATGCAATGATCGCCGTGATGGTGCTGCAGATCGTCATCGGTATCGTGACCGTGCTCTATTCCGCGCCCTGGCAAATCGCCATCGTGCACCAGTTTGTCGCCGTGTCGCTGTTTGTCCTGATCCTGCGCGGCAGGTTCCTGGCCCGATACCCGCTGGCCCAATCCGTGAGGGATGCCTGATGTCGAATTCCACCGCTGCCATGCAGGCCCTGTTGGGTCACGCGCGCGACACCTGGCTCTTGTCCGAGGTCGCGGGGCGGCTCGGCTGGGACATGGAGACCATGATGCCCTCCGGCGCTGCGGAGCAACGGGGCGAGGAGATGGCCGCGATGGAGACGATGCTGCACGCGCGCCGGACCGATCCGCGCCTTGGCGACTGGCTCGCCGCGGCGGAGCCCGCCGATGCCGTCGCTGCGGCCCAGCTTCGGCACATTCAGCGCAGCTATGACAGGTCGACGAAGGTTCCGGCCGATCTTGCTTCCGAGATTGCCCGGGTTACCGCGCGGGCTCATCACGTCTGGGCCAAGGCCCGTGCCGACGAAGACGTTGCGGCGTTCCTGCCGGTTCTGGGCGAGGTTCTGAACCTGCGGCGGCAAGAGGCGGACGCCCTGGGCGGAGACACCCGCTACGACGCGCTTCTGGAAAACTACGAACCGGGCATGACCGGTGAGCGGCTCGCGGCGATGTTCGACGCGATGCGCCCGCGACTGGTCGCCCTGCGCGCCGCGATCCTGGAGCGGCCCGCGCCTGCGGCATTGGTCGGCCGGTTCGACTCCGAGGCCCAGTTGGCGTTGTCGCGGAAACTGGCGAAGGTCTTTGGCTACGACATGACCCACGGGCGGATCGACAAGGCCGTCCATCCGTTTTCATCGGGGTCCGGTGCGGACGTGCGCATCACGACCCGGACGGCGGAGGAGGATCCGTTCAACTGCCTCTACTCCACGATCCACGAGGTCGGACACGCGGCGTATGAACAGCGCATTGAACCGGCCTATCGGGCAACGCCGCTCGGGCAGGGCGTGTCGATGGGAGTGCACGAAAGCCAGAGCCGTATCTTCGAGAACCAGCTCGGCCGGTCCGAGGCCTTTTGCGGCTGGCTATTCGGGCAGATGACCGAGAGCTTCGGCCCGCTCAACACGTCCGACGCAGCCGCCTTTTACGGGGCCGTCAACCGTGTCTCGAAGGGGTATATCCGGACCGAGGCCGATGAGGTTCAGTACAACCTCCACATCATGCTCCGCTTTGATCTGGAGCGGTCTCTCGTCGCTGGTGATCTGGAGGTCGGCGACCTCGAGGCGGCGTGGAATGACCGGTTCGAGGCTGATTTCGGCTACCCGGTCGACCGGCCCTCGAACGGGGTCCTGCAGGATGTGCACTGGTCGGCGGGACTGTTCGGGTATTTCCCCACGTATTCGTTGGGCAATGTCTATGCCGGTGGGCTCCATGCCGCGTTGCGGTCGGACCTGCCCGATCTGGACGCTGCGCTTGCCTC
>CAYMMT010000201.1:0-4962 GCA_964391555.1 uncultured Rhodobacterales bacterium | reverse complement strand
ATCGTGGCCGCGGGCATCGGGTATGCCATCGCTTTGAACGAGGGGGCCATCTGATTCCCCTCGCCTCGGCGGACGGGGCATGTTACCGCTCACATCCGAAGAAAGGGAGGACCCAAGATGATCCTGGCTTGTGGTGAAGCGCTGATCGACATGCTGCCTCGGACTTCGGTGGAGGGTGAGGTCGCATTCGCGCCGCATGTTGGCGGCGCGGTGTTCAACACCGGTGTCGCGCTGGGGCGGCTTGGGGTTCCAACGGGATTTGTCTGCGGTCTCTCCACGGACATGTTCGGCGATCAGCTCCTCGCGGCGCTGCAGGAAGCCTCGGTCGACCTGACCCATGCGCCAAGGCTCGACCTGCCTACCACGTTGGCCTTTGTGCAACTTACGGACGGGCAGGCGCGGTACGCCTTTTTCGACGAGAACACGGCCCTGCGGGGGCTTCGGCATGATCACGTGGCCGATGCCTCGGCCGATGCCCTCATCTTTGGGTGCATTTCCCTGATCGGGGACGGCTGCGGCGAGGTCTACGAAACACTCGCCGCGCGCGAGGCGCCACATTCCGTCATCATGCTGGACCCGAACATCCGCGCGGGGTTCATCAAGGACGAGGCGCCATACCGTGCCCGGCTCGACCGAATGATCGCGCTGAGCGATATCGTGAAGGTCTCGGACGAAGACCTGCACTGGCTCGCCGGAGATGGAGACCAGGCATCCCTGGCCGCGGAAATGCTGTCCAGGGGACCGCACCTCGTTTGCGTGACCGAAGGGGCGAAGGGCGTGACGGGATACCACGCCGGCGGGGCAACCTTTGTTGCGGCGGCCAAGGCCGACGTGGTCGATACCGTCGGCGCGGGCGACACGTTTAACGCCGGATTGCTGGCGCAACTGCACGGGGCCGGCTTGCTCACCAAGGAGGCGATTGCCTCCCTGAACGAAACCCAGGTCGCAGCCGCACTGAGCCTTGGGGCGAAATGTGCGGGCATCGTCGTGAGCCGGGCGGGCGCCAACGCACCTTGGGCGCATGAGTTATGAGGGCGCTGATCCAGCGGGTCACCGAAGCGCAAGTTGCCGTTGACGGGAAAACGATCGGGGGCACGGGACCGGGGCTCTTGGTGCTCGTCTGCGCCATGGCAACGGATGGGCCCGGGGCTCCGGAAAAGCTGGCGGCGAAAGTGGCCAAACTCAGGATTTTCAAGGATGACGAGGGCCGGATGAACCGGTCCCTTCTGGACACGGGCGGAGGAGCCTTGGTGATCAGCCAGTTCACGCTTGCCGCTGACACGTCACGGGGCAATCGTCCGGGGTTCTCAACCGCTGCGCCACCGGATGCTGGCCGATTGGCCTACGAGGCTTTCGCAGAGGCCCTCGCCAATTTGGGGCCAACGGTCGAGACCGGAGAGTTCGGCGCCGACATGGCCGTTAGCCTGACGAACGACGGGCCTGTGACAATCTGGGTCGAGGTCTGAGCGCAATCCGGCGGAGGACGCGCCGTTGCTAGCGCCGCTTGACCCCGTACCTTGCCATGAACGTCTCGACCGCCTCTTTCAGGACCATGTTGATCTCTTGGGGTGAAAACTCGCGCTTCACCCCGCACTGCATCTGCGCGAATATCCGCGCCTTGCAGAGTTCGGCGAACTGGTCTGCGGCCATCAGCGGGTCGTCGATATCCAGCAGGCCTGCCGCGGTGGCTTTCTCGAAATAGCTCTTGAAGTGCTGCCGGACGAGGCCCGGACCGCTATCGTAGAACATGCATCCCATTTCCGGGAAGCGGGCCGCCTCGGCAAAGCAGAGGCTCACGACTTGCTGGCCAAACGTCGACGTGAGGAACCCAAGCAATCGCTGTCCCGCCGCGAAGAGCACATTCTCCGGCGGTCCGGCCATGTCGATTTCTTCGAGTGACAGGCGGGCCTGCCGCTCGCTTTCGACCCGGGCAACCTCTGCAAAAAGCAGGCGTTTGTCGGGAAAATAGCTGTAGAGCGTGGCTTTCGACACGCCAGCGGCGCGGGCAATTTCGTCGACCGACGCACCCTCGAAGCCGTGAGCCATGAAGACCTCGCGCGCGCCATTGAGTACCTGGTCGAACTTGCGTCCACGCTTGATGTCGCCGCCATCGGCCATATCGTCTGGTCTCCCCGCAAGATTATTACTCCGGGCAGGTCCGGTCGGGCAAGACAAACGCGGCGGAAGGACGATTGTCCGGGAGCCCGACAACCGTCCTTCCGCCAGACCGTGGGCCCCTAGTTGCCTGTCTGGATGCAGGTCGGACCGGAGAGTGTGGATGCGTCGACGCAACTCTGCGTCGGAGTTTCCACGGGCTGGGGCCAGGTAAAGGTCGGGATCGCCAGCACCGGTGCGGCGACAGCGACGCCGGCGGACAGAATCAGTGCGGCAGATGCGGTGGCAAGAGTCGAGCGGATCATTTGAGGAGCCTTTCAAGTTGAAGAGTCGGTTTCTGAACCGATCAGTTCAGTTAACTAAACGGTTCAGTTCAAAAATCAAGCAGGAAATGAACTGATCAGTTTAGTTTTGACGGCATGGCATCTCATGCTGAAGGCGTATTCTCATTTCAATGCACAGCGTGGCGTCGGGTCAGGCCGCCCCGCGCGCCTCCGCAGAAATCGCGAGTCGGTCTCCGACTTTTGCCCAAAGCGCGTCGCCTTTCCTGCAAAAGGTGACTTCTTCTCCGACGATCACGGGCGATTTCAGCCGGTACGAAAACTCGGACAGTCCGGGGACCATCAGCATCAGACACTGGGCGAGCAGGGGGCCATGCACCACCAACCCGCCATGTCCTTCGACATCCCTCGCATAGTCGCGGTCGTAATGGATCCGGTGACCGTTGAAGGTCAGCGCCGAATACCGGAAGAGCGTGACTTCAGAGAACATCCGCGTCTCCGCCTCGTCTGCACCTCCCGGCGCTTCAGGCGCCTGCGGTATCGGGGCACCGGGGCGCGGGTCCTGCCGGTACACGATGTCCTGCCGCTCCGTCAGGCACCGCTCGCCGTCTTGCCAGACTTCATGATGCACTGTCACAAAGGCCAACGGACCGCTGCGCCCGGGCTTGCGGACCACCTCATCGGCATAGGAGTGCTTTTCCGCGCGTTGTCCCGCCAGAAGCGGCCTGTCCCATGTCAGAGAACCGCCGGCCCACATGCGACGCGGCAAGCCCGTGTCGGGCAGAACGACGCCCGGGGCCGGATGCCCGTCACGCCCCAGACGCGCTGGCGGATGAATGTCCCAGAAGTAGAGCTGATGAAAGAAAGGCGGCAACGGATCGCCCGTCTTGATCGACATCGGTTGGCCCAGCGTGGCCTGCATGGCACGGGCGCGTGCAGGGTCCATCGGGTCGGACAGGATGGAGGTCATGGGCAGGCTCCGCTAGCGTCAAGACAACTGTCGCGGGAGCCGTTGAAAATGCCAACCCTTGAAGGCCTCGACCATCTCGTTCTGACGGTGCGCAATCTGGACCACACGGTGAGGTTCTACCGCGATGTCCTTGGAATGGGGGTGGACCAGTTTGTGGTAGCCGACGGGTCCACACGGACCGCGCTGACCTTTGGCACACAGAAGATCAACCTTCATCTGGCCGGCTCCGAATTTCTTCCGCACGCCGCGGCACCGGGACCCGGCACCGCAGACCTGTGCTTCCTGAGCGCTGAGCCGCTCGAAAACTGGCAGGCTCACTTTGCCGGTGTGGGCATTGAGGTCGAAGACGGACCGGTTCCTCGAACGGGGGCAACCGGGCCAATCCTGTCGCTTTACCTCCGCGATCCCGATGGCAACCTGATCGAGGTGTCTCAGCCCGCTTGAGCCGCAGACTTGAGCGCTGCCATGAGTTCGGTGAGGACGGCGACGGACCGGTCGTCGATAAGCCGCCCGTTGTCATCGAAGGCCGACGCGGAACCTGCAATCATCACCTCCGGCCCCGGCAGGAGGTCAGGTCGGAACGGGGTCATCATGAGGCGCAGCGCCGACTGGGTTCGCTCACCTCCGGCGCGTCCCGCCGCGGCCGACATGATGGCCACAGGCTTGTTCCGCCACGGAGCACCCTTTGTGCGGCTGACCCAGTCGAGTGCGTTCTTCAGCACGCCGGGAGGGGCCTTGTTGTACTCGGGACAGGCGATGACGACAGCGGCGCTGGCCGAGATCTGATCCGCCAGCTTCTGAACCGGCCCCGGAATGCCGTTGGCCGCCTCAGCGTCGCCATCGTAGAGTGGCAGGCGCAGGTCCGCCTCGGCAAATCCCGACGGTTCAAAAAGCCGGGCCGCCTCAAGCATCAATTTGCGATTGGTGGAGCCCGCCCGGAGCGATCCGCATATCCCCAGTAGAATTGCCATGTGTCGGCCCTTTGCGTTGGTTTCAGCAGAGTTAGGCCAGACGCCGGTCGGCTCAAGGTCTGCTGACACCGTCCCTCCAGGAGGTTCGCGCTCGCCTGCCCTTGCTCTTTGCCGAGGGCTCGCCGACAGTCCTGCCAGACTGCCTCAGAAGGGAACGCCCATGCGACACGGTGGACAGATCCTCGTGGATCAGTTGCGACTGCTTGGCGTCCGCCGGGTGTTTTCGGTTCCGGGAGAAAGCTTTCTGGCCGCACTGGACGGGCTCTACCAAAGTGGCATCCAGAACGTCGTGTGCCGGCATGAAGGCGGTGCCGCGATGATGGCCGAGGCCATGGGGAAGCTTACCGGCAGCCCCGGCGTGGCCTTTGTCACGCGTGGTCCGGGGGCGACCAATGCCTCTGCTGGTATCCACGTGGCGCGGCAGGATTCGACGCCGATGGTGTTGTTTGTCGGTCAGGTTTCGAGCGGCGACAAGGACCGGGAGGCTTTCCAGGAAGTTGACTACCGGGCGTTCTTTGCCCCGCTGGCGAAATGGGTGGCCGAGGTGGACCGGCCCGAGCGCCTGCCGGAATACGTCGGGCGCGCTTTTTCGGTTGCGACGGCGGGGCGACCGGGCCCGGTGGTC
>CAYMMT010000200.1:0-5012 GCA_964391555.1 uncultured Rhodobacterales bacterium | reverse complement strand
GACATGCAGGTTGGTGATGCCCCTGTCGGAATCGACCATGTACATGGGCGGGCGGGTGGCATTGACAGCGTCGATGGCGGCCATGATCTCCGCGTCGTCCCTGACCCGCTCGAGCAGATCGCCGAGGCCCGAATTGGGGTTCACGCCGAGCGCGGCGAGCCGGTCGCCATGGGCCTCGAACACCGGCGCGAGCCAGGCCTTGACGGCCGCCCCGAAGATGATCGGATCGGAGACCTTCATCATCGTGGCCTTCAGATGCAGCGAAAAGAGGGTGCCTTCGGTCTTCGTCCTGTCGATTTCCTCCGCGAGGAAGGCGCCGAGGGCCGCGGCGCTCATCCGGCTGGCGTCGACCACGGTGCCGGCCGGGTAGGAGAGGCCGTCCTTCAGGACCTTTTCGCTGCCGGTTGCATCGGTGAACACGATTTTCGCGGTCGCGTCGCGCGGGAGTGTCGCCGAGAGTTCCGAAGAACGAAAATCGCCGCCCGACATCGAGGCCACGCGGGTCTTGCTGTCGGCGGTCCAGTCGCCCATGCGGTGCGGGTTGGCCTGTGCGTAGGCCTTTACCGCGGTGGCGGCGCGGCGGTCGGAATTGCCTTCGCGCAGGACCGGGTTCACCGCCGAGCCCTTGATCGCGTCGTAGCGCGCGCGGATGTCTTTTTCCGCGTCGGTTTGGGGGTCTTCGGGGTAGGCGGGCAGGTCGTAGCCCTGCGACTGGAGTTCTTCGATGGCCGCCACGAGCTGCGGCACGGAGGCAGAGATGTTCGGCAGTTTGATCACGTTGGCGGCGGGGGTCTTGACCAGCTCACCCAGCTCGGCCAGCGCATCGGACTGGCGCTGATCCTCGGTCAGGTTTTCCGGGAACGCGGCAATGATCCGGCCCGCGAGCGAAATATCGCGGGTTTCGACGGTGAGGCCAGCTTCGCCGAGAAAGCGCTCGATGATCGGCAGGAGCGAGGCGGCGGCGAGCTGAGGCGCTTCGTCGACCTTGGTGTAGATGATGTCGGCCATGGGGGACTCCGGGTCAGTGATACGGGTTCGCCGCGGTCTGTAGCCGCTTTGTATACCGTCGTCTACAATGGAAGGCCGAGCGGGACCTTTTGTCATGGGGGGCCGTGCATTTTGCCGTTTTGGATTTGAGGTCCGCCGTCGGCAGGAGCGGCGGGTCTTGGACCGCTCTTCAAAACCGTCGTTCTAGGCAACCCTCTCCGCATGGCGCTCGCGGTATTCGCCGGGCGTGACCCCCTGCCATGTGTGGAAGGCGCGGAAAAAGGACGAACTGTCGCTGAAGCCCAGCAGGTAGCTGATCTCGGGCAGGGTGAAGTCGCTCCGGACCAGGTATTGCACCGAGAGGTCGGACCGGGTGCGGGACAGAACCCTTTGAAAACTGGTGCCTTCTTCTGTCAGCCGCCGTTGCAGGCTCCGGCGCGAGAGATTGAGCCGCCGGGCGACATCGTCGGCCCCGGTCAGGCCACCGGGCAGCATTTCGGTCAGCACGGACCGCACCCGCTCGGCGACGGACGCGGCGGCCCGCCGCTCGTTCAGCTCCTTGGTCAGCATCGGCTCGATCTCGGCCCAGACCGCGGGACTCCGGGTGACGAGGGGTCGCGCCGCATCCTCGGCCGAAAACGCGAGCATGACGCGGGATCCAACGCGCGGGCGGCCGCCGAGGAAGTCCACGACCTCGTCGGTCATCTCGATCGGGGCCGGCAGGCTCAAGGCGCTGGGCGTGACGGTTTCGCCGGTAAAACTGCGCGCAAGTTCGGTCAGAAAGACCAACTCGAACAGGCCGATGCTGGTGGGCAGCGGCAGGCTGGGATCGATGCTGACCAGCGTGGCCTCGATGGCGCCGCCCGGGCGCACGACCTCGAGCCGTTTCGGCCCCATCAGCGGTTTGAACTGGGCAAAACGCTCCAGCCCCGCGCCCAGCGTCTCGGCGCAGGAGAAGCCGAAGACCGGCGGGGGCGGCGGGCCCTGGGCATAGGATTTGGCGAGGCGGAACTCCATGTCACCGCTCCCGGCCTCGTCCCGCAGGGCCTGCCAGATGCGGAAATAGACCTCGGGCGGGGCGGAGCCGGCATCGACCGACAGCGCGTCCACCGACAGCCCCGCGCGGCGCATGACCCGGTCAACGGACACGCCCAGCAGCGTGCAGGCCTGTGCGAGATTCTGGATCGCCTGGTCGCGTGTCTTCATCTGTCGTGTCCCTCCGGCGCACTGCGCCCTTGCCGCAATGATACGTCTCTCGCCGCCGGTCGGCCCAGACCCGCTGCGGCGGATTGGCGCCGATTGTCATCAGTTTGGCGCAATCTGCAACTACCTCGTCAGGGATTGCAGCCTATGGTGAAGAGAAGGGGCCAGCAGGAGGCGAGATCGATGAAGTTGACGGTGAACGGAACCGAACACGAGGTGGATGTCGAACCCGACATGCCGCTGCTCTGGGTGCTGCGGGACGAACTTGGCCTGACCGGCACGAAATACGGCTGTGGCGTCGCGCAATGCGGTGCCTGCACGGTGCATCTTGACGGATTTGCCGTCCGCTCCTGCCAGGTGCGGGCCGGGGATATCGACGGCGCCGACGTGGTGACGATCGAAGGTTTGGGCACGCCCGATGCGATGGACGTGGTGCAGCAGGCCTGGGTCGAGCATCAGGTGGCCCAGTGCGGTTATTGCCAGTCCGGCCAGATCATGCAGGCGGCCGACCTTCTGGCCGCGAACCCCGAACCCACCGATGCCGACATCGACGCCGTGATGGGCGGCAACCTGTGCCGCTGCGGCACCTATCCTCGTATCCGCGCCGCGGTTCATACCGCCGCCGCCAAGCTTCGGGAGGCCTGATCGATGAGCCGTCTTGGAACAATCGCCCGCCGGACTTTCCTGATCGGGACCGCCGCCGTGGCCGGGGGCGTGGCCTTTGGTGTCTATGCCGCGCGCCGCCCCTTCCCGAATCCCAACCTTGCCGACCTGCCCGAGGGTGCGGCGAGCTTCAATCCGTGGGTTATCGTCGACAGCGAGGCCGTCACGCTCATCGCGCCCCATGGCGATTTGGGGCAGGGCGCGTTTTCTTCGCAGGCCGCGCTGATCGCCGAAGAGCTCGATATCGGGCTCGACCAGGTGGACATCAGTTTCGGGGTGCCGGACCGGGCCTATTACAACACCGCCTTCGCCGATGCCGGCGCCGGGGCCTTCGGCTACATGTCCGTCGATGACGGCTTTGGTGCGCAGGCGGCGCGGACCTTCATGGGGGCCGTGATCAAGCTTGCCATGCCGATGATGGGCACCGGCGGGTCAACGACGACGCCTGACAGTTTTGACAAGCTTCGCCACGCGGGCGCGGTGGCGCGCGAGACGCTGAAACTGGCGGCCTCGCAGGAAAGCGGCGTGCCGGTGGATCAGCTCAGGACCGCCCGGGGCGCGGTGATCCTGCCCGACGGGGCCGAACTGCCCTACACCGATCTCGCCGCCAAGGCCGCCACGGTGGAGCCGGTGGAGGGTGTGACGCTCAGGGACCCGTCCGAGTGGCGCCTTCTGGGCAAGCCCATGTTGCGCGTCGACACAGTGGCGAAATCCACCGGGACGCAGGAATTCGGAGTGGATTACACGGCCGAGGGGATGGTCTATGCCACGGTCTGCACCAACCCGAACCGGGGCGCCGGCATGAACGGGTATGACGCCGATGTCGCCAAGGGCATGCGCGGTGTGCTCGATGTGATCGAGATCACCAATGGCGTTGCCGTGATCGCCGACAACACCTGGCGGGCGATCAATGCCCTGCGGACCATCGACTTCGACTGGCAGGACGCCCCCTATCCGGCGGAGCAACCCGAGCATTGGGCCGCTTTGGAGAAGTCCTTCAACGACGCGCAGCTCAATGCCGAGGCGCGCAACGACGGTGACGTGACCGCCGTGATCCCGGCGGGCGCAGAGGTACGGGAATACCGCTCGCCCTACGTGGCCCATGCGCCGCTGGAGCCGCTGAACGCGACGGTTCTGGTCACCGACGATCGCGTCGATGTCTGGACCGGGCACCAGATGCAGACCCTGCTGGTGAGCCATGTCGCGACGGTCACGGGCGTGCCGGAAGAAAACGTTCACCTGCACAACATGTTCATGGGTGGCAGTTTCGGTCACCGGCTGGAGTTCGAACACGTCAAGCAGGCCGCCGAGGTCGCCATGCAGATGAAGGGCGTGCCGGTGAAGATGACCTACAGCCGGGAGGAGGACTTTGCCCAGGATTTCCCGCGCCACATCACCATGGGCCGCGTCAGCGGGGCCGTGGCCGACGGGCAGGTCAGGGCGATCGACGTGCAGATCGCGGCGCCCTCGGTGATCGGCTCCCAGATGGGCCGGGCCGGGATCAGCGTGCCGGGACCCGACAGCCAGCTTCATGAAGGGGCGTGGGACAACCCCTATTTCAACCTCCCCGACTTCCGGGTGCGGTCCTACCGCGCGCCGGACCTGGCTCCGGTGTCGTCCTGGCGTTCCGTGGGCGCGGCGCCCAACGGGTTCATCTTTGACACCGCTCTGGACGAGTTGATCCACGAGGCCGGGGCCGACCCGCTGGAGGAGCGTATCCGGCTCATGGGGCACGAGCAGTCCGTCAAGGTGCTCGAGGCCGTGGGCGAGATGTCGACCTGGGGCGAAAGCCTTCCTGACGGCACCGGCAAGGGCGTCGCCTTTGTGCTGAGCTTTGGCGTGCCGACGGCGGTGGCCGTGCAGGTGACGAACACCGCCCGCGGGATCAAGCTCGACCATGCCTGGATCGCGGCGGATGTCGGTCAGGTGATCGATCCGGTGAACCTTGAGAACATGGCGCAGGGCGGAGTGATCTTTGGCCTTGGCCATGCGATCAATGCGGAGATCACCTATTCCGGCGGCTCGGCGGACCAGTCGAACTATCACGCTCACGAGGCCATGCGCATCTGGCAGGCCCCCTCGGTGGAGTTCAGGGCGCTCGAGAACCTGCCCAAGATCCGGGGCTTTGGCGAGCCGCCGGTGCCGCCCTCGGCCCCGGC
>CAYMMT010000199.1:0-5016 GCA_964391555.1 uncultured Rhodobacterales bacterium | reverse complement strand
GGGCTCCGACCCCGGGACTGCGAGAGACCTCATTCATGTGGATCGTGACGCCCCATGACCATTCTTCTTTCGTCGGTCCATTCGACATATTACATTCGTGCCGACCATACAAAGGGCAATGAATGGCGTCCGATATTCCGCAACCGGCCCTGCCGCAGGGCCAACGGGCAAAGGTCTCCGGAACCCGCCGGTCGTTCCCGGCGGTTCGGGCGATCATGGCGTTGATGCTGCGCGAGATGTCGACCCGCTACGGCCGGTCGCCGGGCGGCTATCTCTGGGCCTTGCTCGAACCGCTGGCGGGCATCCTGATCCTGTCGCTCGGCTTCTCGCTGATCGCGCGGACGCCCCCCCTGGGCAACAGCTTCATCCTGTTCTTCGCCACCGGGTTCCTGCCCTTCCTCTACTACAGCAACCTCAGCAGCGATATCGGCCGCTGCATCAAGTTCTCCAAGGCGCTGCTGTTCTATCCCTCCGTCACATGGGTCGATGCCGCCCTGGCCCGGCTGATCCTCGTGACGCTGACCGATGTGCTGGTGATGATCCTGCTCTTCACCGGGCTGATCCTCGCGGCGGGGATCCACGTGGACCTGTCGGTCGGGCCGATCATCCTCGCCGTGGCGCTCACCGGGCTGATGTCCTTCGGGCTGGGCCTGATCAATTGCATGCTGTTCGGCCTCTACCCCGTCTGGATGCAGATCTGGGGCATCGTCAACCGGCCCATGTTCCTGATATCAGGTGCGTTTTTCCTTTACGAGGACATGCCCCGCGTGGCGCAGGACTACCTGTGGTACAACCCGCTGATCCACATCACCGGGCTGATGCGGCAGGGGTTCTACACGTCCTACACCGCCGAATATGTCTCGGTCTCCTATGTGCTGGTGTTCTCGATCGTGGCGATCTTCTTCGGGTCAATGCTGCTCCGGCGGCATCACCGGACGATCCTCAACGCCTGACCCGGCCCAGGCGCGGACCTGCGCGAACGGCGCGGCGGTCCGCTGCCGGATGCCGTCCGCGATCGCCCGCAACAGAAGCGCCGCCGCCCGGGCCCGGTCGCCGCGATAGGCCCGCAACCGCCAGAGCCACCGGGGCAGAACCACGCCAAGCGCGGGCCAGAACCACGGCCCCGCCGCGATCCGGTAGAGCATCAGCAGGTTCCGGTGGTAGTAATAGACCTTCCACAGCGGTCTGAGCCGCCCGGCCGGGCCAGCGGCCTCGAAGGTCGCGCAATCGTGTTCGAACCGGATCCGCGGGGCAAAGCCGATCCGGCCCCCGCCCCGGCGCATCCCGAGCGTGTAAAGCGAATCGTCGCCATAGAGGAACAGCCCCGCATCGGGCAGTCCAAAGCGTTCTACCGCAGGAACAGAGACGAAAAAGCCCACGAACGAGGTGACGTCGATGCTCTGGATGCCGGCCTCGTGGTCGTAGAACGCCACCGGGATGTGATAGCCGTCGCGCCCCCGGCGCAGGGTCCGGCCCACGCCGCCCCGCTCCCAGAACGGATTGCGTGAGGGCCGGTTCATCTCGCAGATGCCGCCGCCCCGGTCCGCCGGGTAGCGGACCGCCGCCGCCACCGCGTCCCAGCCGGCCAGATCGGCCTCGGCAAAGGCGGTCAGCGCGCCCGGCTCGGGCCGCGCATCGTCATCCATCAGCACCAGCCAATCGCAGTCGGCGTGGTCCAGCGCCGCGCGCATCCCGGCGGCAAAGCCCCCTGCCCCGCCGCTGTTCCCGGCCAGGGCGATGACCGCGACCCGCGGGTCCTCCAGCCCGGACAGCCAGTCGCCGGTGCCGTCGGTGCTCGCGTTGTCCACCACGAAG
The DNA here is from genome assembly GCA_964391555.1 of uncultured Rhodobacterales bacterium. Taxonomy (GTDB): domain Bacteria; phylum Pseudomonadota; class Alphaproteobacteria; order Rhodobacterales; family Rhodobacteraceae; genus JAMWZF01. Next base: position 3,201 of record CAYMMT010000199.1, on the reverse strand, counting down.
AGACGCGCCACCCGCGACGACCGCAAAAGCCGGTCCACCGTGACCCGGACCTGCGCCAGCCGGTTGTGCGTCACGACAATGGCCGCCAGCCGGCGGCGGTCGGGCGCGGGGTCAGACGCCATCGATCAGGATATCCCGCGCCCGCTTCAGCGCGTCGCGATGGTCGGCCAGGCTCGCCACCGGCCCACCCAGTTCGGCCCCCGGCACCGCGGCCAGTTCCTGCATCCGGACGATCCAACCGGTGCCGTCGAATTGCACCACCGGCGTCAGCCCCGGAAAGGCCGCATATCGACCCTGTTCCCGCAGAGGTGCCACAATGCGCGACGCGGTTATCCCGATCAGATCGGTCTGAAGATCAACCACCAACTGCCCGTCCCGCAGCCGGTGAAGGTCGAACTGGGCCATGGCTCAGAACGTCCTGAACCGGGCCAGCGGCAGGCCGTCCCGGGCGACCTCGTCGGCATAGTCGGCGATGGCTTGCGCGTTCTCTTCGCGCCAGAGCCGGTTGCGCTCTGCCTTCGCGGCCTCCGAGATCGCCGCCTCCGCCAGCCGGGACATGTTCAGCCCCAGCGCGCGGGCGTCCTGGGCGACCTCTGCGTCGAGGGTCAGGTTGACTTTCACGCGGCCCATATTGGCACCTTTTTCACACGCCTGTTTCAGGAGTATACGCCGCCCTCCCCGCCTGTTCAACCGGGCGCCTCGGCGTCGGGTGGATGGATTTCGTCCCAGAACTCGAAAATCGCCTCGGCGTTCATCGGCGACATCCAGCCAAATCTTTCGAAATCGGCGCGGGCGGCGCTGTCCTCGATCCGGCTGGCAAAGAGCCGCTTGTCGGCATCGCGCTGGGTCGGGCTGCGCCGGGCGAGGATCGCCTGCAGACGTTCGAGCTGGGCCACGCGCCCGGACGGCTCCGGCGGCGCGACCGGCGGCTCCGCCTCGGCCAGCGCGGCACTGAGGTAGCCGACCGAGTTGCGCACATCGGTCCGCGTATCGAGGTAGTCGAGCTTGGCCGCGATCTCGGCCTCGCCATGGCTGGCGATCCATTGCCGCGCCAGCCGGTCGCTGACACCAAGGCCCCGCAACCGCCGGTACACCGGGCCCAGCCGCACCCCCTGCCCGTCGTCGATATTCACGATCGACAGTTGCGGGTTGTCCCGGATCCGGAAGCGAATATCGGTCACCGACCGCCCCTGTTTGCGTAGCTCCGGCGTGATCTCGATATTCGAGGTCCGGTTGACCTCGGCCACCGCCGGCTTGATGACCTTGGCGTTGAGGTGCTTGTAACTCTCGTAATAGCTCGACCCGTCGACCCCCATGAGCCGGCGGAACAGCTCCAGCGGCCACCAGCCCGTGCTGCCGGTGCGGACAAAGCGGTAACAGTTTTCATAAAGCGCCAGCGCATGGCCGCTGGTGAAGCGGCGCTGGATGTTGAGGTTGATCTGGGCAAAGACCTTGGGGTCGTGCAGCTTTGCCGCCAGCGCCGGCGAATAGGCGTATTCGCAGACCCCGCCCTTGAGCCTGGCATAGCTCAGAAGGCTGGAAACGCCCCATTCCTGCTGGCCCTGTTCGTCGAGCATGTCCCACTCGGCCACGGTTTCGGCGAGGCCGCGCAGGCTTTGCTTGAGCGTGTCCATGTCGTTGGAATTGTAGCCGATCATCAGGCACAGCGTGCGCGCGTCGATGCGGTGGGTGGTCTGCGACACCAGCGTGTCATAGGCGTTCAGCAGCAGCACATTCGACAATTTGCGCTGCAACAGCGTCAGCTTGCCCGAGACATGGATCGCCGCGACGTGCTTTTTCACCGCGCCCCGGCGCAGGGACCCGGTCAGCCGGTCCTTCGGAATGTCGCTCTGGCGGTCGTCCATGGTGCTGCTGCTCGCGATTCTCTACCCGCGTTTGGCCGCAGCTTGCCACAAAAGGTGCCCACGGGCAAACCCGGCAGAGGTACCTTCGCCCCGGACCCCGCCGTCCCGTATCCGGGTCCCCTTGGGCTGAGGTCTCCGGGGTCTGCTGCCCCTTGGGTACCCATTTGCAGGACGCTGTCGCGCCGAATTCCCGGGTTTCGCCGATTTAGACTCTGGATTGCCCCGAAACCGGACTCGGCGCCCCGTCCCCCCGCGAATCGGCGCCTGTCGTCCCGATGGCAGGTCCCCGTCGTCCCGTATTCAGGCACCTTTGGTCCTGTATCCGGGTGCTCGGTGACGCCTAAACCCTTGATACCAAATTTCTTTCCAGAGGCAAAGTTTCTAAAGAAGATCAAAGACTCTCAACCTTTGGAGGGACGACAAATCCTGTATCTTCGGGAAAATGGGGCCAAAACCAGACCGCAGGATTCACTTTCGCGCACAATGTGCGTATCCTGACCCAAAGTCCGAGAAAATCGAGCACATATCACGGAATACATGATGGCCGGTCCCAAAGCGCCCCTGCCCGCGTTCTTCAACATCGATCCCGAAGCCGCCGCCGGGAAGTTGGGCGACCCTATCGACACCACGCGATTCGCGAAAGCCGCCGCCTTTGCCAGTCGCGGGCGCGAGGATCTGGCGAAGCGCGGCTATGCCCCGGACGGCCGGAAACGCCTGCGCCGGTTCTCCACATGGGAGGTTTGCCGCTACCTGATCCCCGTCGCGCCGGCGCATTTCCGGCGGGTGCTCAAGCGCAACCCGGACCTGCCGCAGGGCACCGGAGAGGGCAATTCGAAGTGGTTCAGCCTCGACGACGTGCTGCGTCTGCGGCAGCATTTCGCGGCCGAGGGCGTCTCTGGCCGGGACTACCTGCCGTGGCGGCCCGAGCGGGTGCCGGCCAAGATCGTCGCGGTGAGCAATTTCAAGGGCGGGACGTCCAAGACCACCACGACCGCCCACCTCGCGATGTCCGCCGCGCTCGATGGCTACCGGGTGCTGGTGATCGACCTCGACAGCCAGGGCTCCATGACCTCGATCCTCGGCGGGTCCGTGGCCGACGAATGGCAGACCGCGTTCCCCTTGATCGCCCGCGACTACGCCCGCGCCCTGACCGAGGAAAACGCCGTCCGCGCCGCCGGGGGGCAGCCCCCCCTGCCCTTCGACGAGACCCTGACCGAGGCCGCCGAAACCCGCGCCCGCGACATCATCCAGCCCACCCACTGGCCCAATATCGACCTTCTGGGCGCGCAGCTGAACCTCTACTGGGCCGAGTTCCAGATCCCCGTCTGGCGCATGG
>CAYMMT010000198.1:0-5082 GCA_964391555.1 uncultured Rhodobacterales bacterium | reverse complement strand
GCTTGAGGCCGCGATCAAATCCGTGGGCCGTGACTACACGCTGGAGCCGGGGGACGGCGCGTTCTACGGACCGAAGCTTGACTTCTACCTGACCGATGCCATCGGCCGGGTCTGGCAATGCGGCACCTTCCAGGTCGACCCGAACCTGCCCGAACGACTGGACGCGACCTATATCGCCGCCGACGGCGCCAAACACCGGCCATTCATGCTGCACCGCGCCTGCCTTGGATCGTTCGAACGGTTCATCGGCATCCTGATCGAGAACTGGGAAGGCAAACTGCCCTTCTGGCTCGCTCCCCGGCAGGTCGTCGTGGCCTCGATCACGTCGGAGGCCGATGATTACGTCGCCGAGGTCGTGGCGCACCTGGCCGCCGCCGGGATCCGGGCCGAAGCCGACACGCGCAACGAAAAGATCAACTACAAGGTCCGCGAGCATTCTGTCGGCAAGGTCCCCGTGATCCTCGCCGTCGGCAACCGCGAGGTGGAAGAGCGGACGGTGTCTGTCCGGCGGCTGGGCCAGAAGCAGACCTCGGTCGAAACTCTCGATGCAATCACCGCGGAACTGGCAGCCGAGGCCACGCCCCCCGACTTGCGGGCCTAGAGGCTGGACAAGGGCGGACGATTGTCCGCGCCGGACCGACGTTCTGCTCCCGCGTTTCGGCAAGACGCCAAAATGCGGGGGCGACCCGTGTCGGATTCCGCAACAATCGGCTTTCGACAGGACGCCGCAGCGCGGCGATGTAACAATTCGCCGGGCCGGGTTGAAACAAACCCCCGGTGAAGCCGGCGAGAGCCTGCCGGATTTCACGAAAATCGATGGTATTCGCTGACGCATGTTCACGCACACGCGACCCACGTCCCTGTGAGTGGGTTTGGGACCCCGGCCTCGTTTACGTTTTGGGTGTCACCCGCTCGGGGGGCGTTGTTACACGGATCAACCAAGGAAAAAACCATGTCCAAGACCACCAAAACCCTGGCCCTCGCCGCGACCGTCGCCACCGCTGTTGCCGGCCTCAGCGCCACGACCGCCGCCGCTCAGGAAAACGAAAAGTGCTTCGGCATTTCGCTGGCCGGTGAAAACGACTGCGCCGCCGGTCCCGGCACCACCTGCGCCGGCACCTCCTCGATTGACTATCAGGGCAATTCCTGGACCTTCGTGCCGACGGGAACCTGCGAAAGCATCACCATCACGGACGCCGCTGACGGCGTTGAACGCATGGGCTCCCTCGAAGCACTGGAGCGCGACCTGCCCGCGTCCTGATCCCCTTCGGATCTGAATCATGTTAGGGTAAGGCGGGCAACGGCCCGCCTTACGTTCACCCAGGACCCACCCCATGTTCGATATCGTCAAGGATGACCTGCCAAACCGCCCCGGCGTCGGCTACAAACCGCGGCATTATGCGAGCATCCTCGAAAACCCGGGGGCGCTCGGCTGGATCGAGGTCCATGCCGAAAACTACATGGGCGCAGGCGGGCGGCCCCACGCGCAGATCCGCCACCTGACGGATCGATTTCCCCTGTCGATCCACGGCGTTGGCTTGTCGATCGGCGCCGAAGGCCGGCTCGACGCCGATCACCTCGCGCGGCTCAGGGACCTTTGCGACTGGGCCAATCCGGCGAGTTTCTCCGAACATCTCGCCTGGTCGACCCATGAGAGCGCGTTTCTCAACGACCTCCTCCCCCTGCCCTACACCCACGAGACACTGACCCGCGTTGCCGACAACATCGACGAGTTGCAAGAGACCATCGGTCGCAAGATGCTGCTCGAAAACCCGTCATCCTACCTCGCCTTCGCCGAGTCCACGTGGTCCGAGACCGATTTCCTTGCCGAAGTGGTCCGTCGCACGGGGTGCGGCCTGCTGCTCGACGTCAACAACGTCTTTGTCTCGGCCACGAATCTGCAGACCTCGCCGCAGGACTACATCGCCGCCTTTCCCATGGACCACGTTGGCGAAATCCACCTCGGCGGCCACGACGAGGACGAGGATGACCACGGGGCGCCACTGCTCATCGACAGTCACGGACGCGAGGTTGCCGACCCGGTCTGGGCGCTGCTCGACATCACGCTGGAGCGCTCCGGGCCAAAGCCGCTCCTGATCGAATGGGATACCGACGTGCCCGACTGGTCGGTCCTGTCGGCGGAACTCGACCGCGCCGGCGCCGCGCTTGCACAGGTGCCGGGGTGAGCCAGGCTGACTTCGCCACCGGTCTGCTCGACCCAGCCCACCCCGCGCCACAGGGCCTTGTCGGCCCCACCGGCGCGCCTGCGGGAAAACGCTACGACGTCTATCGCAACAACGTTGCCGTCAGCCTTGCCGATGCGTTGGAAACCGCCTTTCCCGCCATCCGAAAACTCGTAGGCGACGAATTTTTCCGTGCTATGGCAGGGGTTTATCTGCGTGCCCATCCTCCGGCTTCGCCGCTGATGATGCATTACGGGCAAGAGATGCCGGCGTTTCTCGCCGCCTTCGTGCCGGTGGCGCACCTGCCTTACCTGCCGGATGTGGCCCGGATCGAACTGGCCGTGCGGCAAGCCTACCACGCCGCCGATGCAACGCCGCTGACCGGTGAGGACATCGGCGCGCTGCCCGAGGCCGACCTGCCCGGCCTCCGGTTCGCCGCGGCCCCCGCCGCGCACCTCCTGGCAAGCGCCTATCCCGCCGCCTCGATCTGGCAGGCCAACATGCGCGGCGGTGCGGCGGGACAGGCGGCGGAGGTGGCGCTGGTCACCCGGCCTGGCTTCGACCCCGTGGTCGATGCGCTCAGCCCGGACGATGCCGCCATTGCCGAGGCGCTCCTGACCGGCAAGACCCTGGCCCACGCGGCGGAGTTGGGTGACGTCGGCCCGGTCCTCGGCCTCCTCCTCCAAAGACAGGCGCTGTTGAAAGGACAAGACCCATGAACGCCCTCCTCGATCTTTCCGACCGCGTTGGCGCCGGTCTCAATTCCATCTCCGGGGCCGTTCTCGGGACGCTGGGGCGGCTGGTCTTTGCCGCCACCCTGCTGATGTATTTCTGGACTTCGGCGCTGACCAAGACGGGCGACGGCTTCCTGGGCGTGTTTCAGGTCACCGTCGGTGGCTTTGGACAGATCTTTCCCAAACAGGCCGAAGCGGTCCTTTGGAGTGTCTCCGACATGACCGGTTTTCAGACCCTCGTCGTTCTTGCCGGGACCTGGGCCGAACTGATCCTGCCCGCGCTCATTGTCATCGGGCTTTTCACCCGCCTCGCGGCCCTTGGCATGATCGGTTTCGTCGTGGTTCAGTCGCTCACTGACATTCTGGGCCACGGTGCAGAAGCCGGCAGCTGGTTCGACCGCGCCTCCGATGCCGTAATTGCCGACCAACGCGCCTTCTGGATCTTTCTGCTTCTGGCCCTCGTGATGAAAGGGCCCGGGCCGTTCAGCGTCGATCGGCTGATCAGAAGTGGGCCTTCGGCTCATCCGGCTTCCCAGCCGCAATAGCCAGAAGACCGCCCAGCGCGGCAAAGCCGATGGGGAACATGGTGCCGACGTTGAAGCCGAACGCCTGGTAGAACAGCCCCGCCGAGATCAGCATCAGGATCCCGCCCCAGAGCGCACGCGCCTTGGCCATGGCGCCGCCCGCGATCGCCAGAAGCGGGGCGAGGAAGGACGCAGCGCGGACGAATCCGGGGTTTTCGAGAAAGCCCAGGGCCTCGCCCACCTCGTTGTGGCGCTCCGTCACCTCCGCGTAGCCGTAGCCCACAAGGCCCACGATGATGCCGATCAGCCCCGCGATGAGGCCAAGTGTCAGGGCTGCGTTGCGCATGGGTTGTCCTTTCCGTCGTCTGCGCCCGAGATAGGCATGCCCGCCCGCCTATCCAAGCCAAATCGCTTGCGACCCGGCTGTCCAGCCGACCGTCCACCGGGCCCCGTCCGTGATCACCGGGCGCTTGATGAGCGTCGGATGCGCGGCGAGCAAGGCTTTGGGATCGGACACCTTTTCCGCGTCGCTCAGCCCCCGCCACGTGGTCGACTTTCGGTTGACCAGGGTGTCGCCCAGCGCCGCCCACATCGCGTCCATGTCGTCCGCCGAAACGCCGTCGGCACGGACGTCGATGACAACCGGATCCAGCCCGGCCGCCCTGATCGCCGTCAGGGCCTTGCGGCAGGTATCACAGGTCTTCAGGGCAAAGATGCGCATCGGATGCCTCTTTTTGCGGCGTTTCAAGGGGTTCGCGACGGAACAGACCCCGCGCACGGACCCGTTATTTGATTTTCTGCCACGGGGACTAGCTGAAACGGGTAAGGATGACGACCCGCTCTTTTCCGATGCGGGGTCACCGACCACCTGACCCCGGCCCGGCAACGGGCCACAAGCAAAGGAGAGCGAGATGCCCAAGGGCACGGTCAAATGGTTCAACACCACCAAAGGCTATGGCTTTATCGCCCCGGCAGAGGGCGGCAAGGACGTGTTCGTGCATATTTCTGCCGTCGAACAGGCTGGCATGACCGGCCTTGCCGACGATCAGGAGGTCGAATTCGACCTCATCGAAGGCCGCGACGGCCGCCAGATGGCGGGAAACCTGAAGGCGGTGTGACGCCGGGCGCCCTTACGGGGACGCGCCAACACGACAGCTATCGCGAAACCTGCGATCAGGTGGCGAGGATCGCCTCGAATTCCCGCCACTCCCCCTTCGACATGCCCGAGTTCTCCTGCGTGACCGCCTCTCCGGCGAGCATCCGGCGCAGGCAATCGAGCGCCTTGCCCGACAGCGTTGCACCGCCCATGCGGTAGTCCTCGAAGGCGGCATAGGCAAACGGCACCCAGTCCTTAACCATTTCGCAAATGGTTTCCGCATAGACCCTGATCTCGTATTGCGCGTGGCTATCGGCCCGCAGCCGCAGAAAGTGGAACAGGTTGTGCAGATCGACCTTCCAGTACCATTGGGTGTAGATGTTCGCCGGCAGGTTCATCCGGGCGAGCTCCCGGGCGAGGCCTTGCTGACCGTCCTGGCCAATCATCTCTTCGTAATGATCGTAGCAGCGCGCCGCGTCGCCCTTGAGGTAGTCCAGCACGCGCGCCGCCTCGTCTCCGGTCAGCGCCTCGCCCCCGCCCTGGTT
>CAYMMT010000197.1:0-5094 GCA_964391555.1 uncultured Rhodobacterales bacterium | reverse complement strand
AGCTGGAGACCTACTCGATCGCGACCTGCGTGACACCGGTCGGGGACCTGGCATTCTGCTCGGCCGTGACGCCCCAGGCGACGGCGCGCCCGCGGTCTGACGTGTCGTCCCCGGCGCAGGAGGCCCTCGCGGTCGCCAATGCGGCGCAATGCGGGTTCTGCACGGGCGGCATCGTCAGTGTCCTTGACAGTGCCTGCGCGGGGCGCGGGCTGACGACAAGCCAGGTCGAAAGCCTTCTGGACGGCAACCTCTGCCGCTGCACCGGGTATCGGACCATCTCGGAAGCCGCGCAGATGCTTTGCGAGGATTACGACGGCCAATACCGGGAAGAGGCGAGGGGGATCCGGGAAAGGGCCGTGGCCTATCGGGACCGCATGGACGATCCATCGCGCTTTCCCGAGAAACTTCGCGCCGAATACGAGCGGTATTTCTGTTCCGGTGACGTCGACGGTGTCGCGCTGGTGGAGCGGCCCGGCGCGCCCGGTGCTGGAGCGCATGACGCCGGCACCCGCCGCAACTCCCATGCGCGACCGGCCAGCCTCGCGGCCCTTGCCGCCCTTTACGGCGAGGACCCGGCCGCAACCGCCCTGACGGGGTCGGGTGGCGCCCGGCGATGGGAGCAGCGTCCGACCCTCACCGGCGGCTTCACCGACGAGGCCGTCGACGAACGGCAGGCCGACCGGATCCTGCATCACACCATCTCGGTGCGCGACGTGCCGGATTTGCGCGGCTGGGCCCTCGACGCGGAGGGCGGCCTGATCATCGGCGCCGCCATGTCGATCGCCGAGCTGGGCCGGATCCATGGGCAGATGGCGGACACTCCGGACGCCAGGGCCGCGCACGAAACCTCGCTGACAGCACTCGCCACACAATCCCGCTATTTCGCGAACGAGAGCGTCCGCCACACCGCATCGGTGGCCGGGGGCCTCGTCTCGTTCCACTACCTGTCCGACATGGTGCCGCTCTGGATCGCCCTTGACGCGACCGCGGAACTGGTCTCGGCGTCGCGCGGCCGTCGGCTTGTGCCGGTCCGCGACCTCGCGGACGTGCGGGAGGGCCGCTTGACCATCGCCCCCGACGAGATCCTGGTGTCCCTGATCCTGCCGCCGCGCCCGCCCGGCGGGTTCATCGCGGAACCCTTCAAACAGGCCATCCGGCGCACCGATTCCATGGCGCTCGTCAGCGCGGCGATGACCGCCGAGCGGGATGCCGCCGGTGCCTTGCAGGGGCCGTGTCTCGCGTTCGGAGGGTTGGGGGTCGCCGGTTTGCGGACGACAAGAACCGAGGCCGCGCTGGCGGGCCAGCGGCCCGAGGACCTCACCGCGACCGCTGCCGCGCTTCGGCCCGTTCTGGACCTTCTCCGGGAGGAAATCGACGAGATCAATGTCCGGGCCTTGCCAGAGCCCATGCGGATCTACCAGAAGGACGTGGCCGCCGGGTTCCTCCGCCGATTCCTGCACATGGCGGCACCTCGGTCCGGCGACTTCGGGGACGTCGCGCGCTTCGTGCAGCCACCGACCCGGGGGCGTCAGATATTTGCCGCCGCGCCGGAGAACAGCGCCGTGGTCGGAGAGGCGATCACCCATCGCTACATCCCCCAGCACGTCCATGGAGAGACCCGCTACACCGTGGACACTCAACTGCCCGACGACGGGCTCCACGCCGCCATTGTCCCGGCCCCCATCGCCCGGGGAGAGCTGATTGGCATCGACGCCACGGAAGCCGCAACCCAGCGCGATTTCGTCGGTCTGGTCACCGCCAAGGACGTTCCGGGCAACAACTGGCAGGGCCACATGGTCCATCCCCACGGGGAAGAAGAAATCCTGTGTTCGCGGGACATCACCCATCTTGGCCAGCCGGTTGCGCTCGCTCTGGCCCGGACCGAATTCGGCGCCCGCCGCGCCGCGGCGGCGGTGCAGGTGACGGCCCGGCCCAGCGACGCCCCCCCGATCCTGACATTCGACGACATTGTGGATCAGGACAGCTGGTTTTCGTTCGAGCACAAGCCCGACGCCCCCGAGACGGAGGCCCGCGACCGCCGGTTGCGGCGCGGTGACCCGGACGGCGCCTTTCGGAAGGCCGATCGGGATCCGGAGAGCTACCTCGTCCTTGGCGACCGTCTGGAAGTGGGGTTCCAGTCCTGCTTCTACCTCGAACCCCAATGCGCCGTCGCGACACCGCAGGCCGAAGGTGGCGTGAGCATCCGGTCCTCGACGCAATCGCCCAGCCACGTGGCGCGCTACGTGGCTGCGGCGCTCGATGTCGATCAGCACAAGGTCGATGTGGAGGCCGGCTTCATCGGTGGCGGGTTCGGCGGCAAGCAGACGCGGAGCGCGTCCTTTGCGGCCATGGCCGCCATCGCCGCGCGCAAGATGGACTGCGCGGTCAAGATCGAGCTGTCCCGTGAAGACGACATGGCCCTCGTTCCCGGGCGGAGCCCGTTCCGCGCCGACTACCGCATCGCGCTGTCCCGCCAGACGGGCCGGATCGAGGCGTTCGAGATCGACATGATCGTCAACGGCGGCTCGGCCGAGGACTATTCTCCCTCGATTGCGGAAACGTCGATCTTCCTGATCGACAACGCGTACCAGATCCCCAATGCCGATATCCGGGTCCGCTGTGGCCGCAGCAACCTGCCCTCGGGGTTCACCGCGGCGCGGGGCTACGGCAAGCCCCAGACCGGTGCGCTCATCGAGATGATCCTCGATCAGGCCGCGGCGGCGCTCGACCTCGATGCGCAGGATGTGCGGAAAGCGAACCTCTACAAGCGCGGTGAGAAAGCCCTCGCGGAGACGCCGATTGACGATGACGTCCTGCAATCGTGCTGGACCAACGCCGTGGACGCCAACTACGCCGACTGGCGCCTGGAGTGCCTGACATTCAATGCGGGTAGCCGGCTGATCAAGCGGGGATTGGGCGCGGTGCCGTCCAAGGGCAACATGGGCTTTCTCGAGGCCTCCGACATCAATCGCGGGGCGGCCATCGTGAGGCTGCATTCCGACGGCTCGGTGCGGATCTCCCATTCCGGCGTCGAGATGGGGCAGGGGCTGAACACCCGCATGTCGCAGGTCGCCGCCCATGCGCTTGGCGTGCCGATGGACGTCATCACCATCGACCCGACCCGGACAACCGACCTGCCCAACACGCCACCGACAACAATGGTGGCCACGGACATGATCGGCCTGTCGGTCCTGCGGGCCTGTGACGATCTGTTGGAGACCCTCAGGCGCGCGGGCTACCCCGGGGTGAGTTTCGCCGACGCCACCCGGCGCTGTTATGATGAGGGTTGGCCGATGCAGGCGCTCGGCCAGGCCCAGGAACCCCGGCTGCGGTTTGACTGGGAACGCCAGCAGGGCAAGGTGTCGTATTTCTTCGTCTGGGGCGCCGCCCTTTCGGAAGTCGAGGTGGACGCCAGCACCGGGTCATGGCGGGCCCTGCGCACCCATATCGTTCAGGACTGCGGGACATCGCTCAACCCGATCCTCGATATCGGTCAGGTCGAGGGCGGGTTCGCATTCGGTCTGGGCTACGCGCTCCTGGAAAAGTCGATCTACCGTCCCGATGGCTCGCTCCTGACCGACAACGTGTCGTCCTACAAGATCCCGTCGATCGATGACATGCCGCGCGACTGGACGATCGAAATCCTGCAGGAGACCCAGGGCCCGCCCGGGCGGCGCGGCCTGCACAACTCCAAGGGTGTGGGCGAGGCGAATATCCAGCTTGGCTTTTCGGTCTATTTCGCCGTGAAGGATGCCATCCGGGCCATTCGCCGCGACAACGGGCTGGAGCCGAACGCCTTCACCCTGAGCTTCCCCGCGATGCCGCACGATATTCTGGCGGCGTGCCACGCCTAGGATCAACTAGGCCAGCGCGGTCCCGGTTTCCGCGTCGAACACGTGGATGTTCTGCGCCATGGCGCCAAGGTTCACCGCCGCGCCCACCGGGGGCGGCGCGCGCCCGTCGGCCTTGGCCACGATATCCCCATGGGCCGTGCCCACATGGATCAGGGTCTCGTGGCCAAGCGGTTCCTGGACATTGACCGCCCCGCTGATCAGGGCCGGCCCGTCCACGGGTTCCAGATCCTCGGGCCGGATGCCCAGTGTCACCTTCCGGTCGCCCGCCACCGAGACCGCGATAGGCACCTCGGCGCCCCCGTCGATGCGAACGGAACCGCCGGTCACACGCGCCGGGATCATGTTCATCGCCGGCGACCCGATGAAGCCCGCGACGAAGGTATTGGCCGGCGTGTGGTAGACCTCGGACGGCGTGCCCACCTGCTGGATATGGCCATCCTTCATGATCACGATCCGGTCGGCCATGGTCATCGCCTCCACCTGATCGTGGGTGACAAAGACGATGGTCGCGCCGACGCGCTGGTGCAGCTTCTTGATCTCCAGCCGCATCTGGGTGCGCAATTGCGCGTCGAGGTTCGACAGCGGTTCATCGAACAGGAACACGTCCGGGTCCCGCACCATGGCCCGCCCGATGGCCCCCCGCTGGCGTTGCCCTCCCGCACGCTCGCTGGGCTTGCGGGTCAGAAGGTCGCTCATGCCGAGGATCTCGGCAATCTCGTCAATCCGCCTGTCCTTGTCCGGGCGTGACATCTTCGAACTGCGCAGGCCGAAACCGATGTTCTTACGCACCGTCATGTGCGGGTAGATGGCGTAGTTCTGGAACACCATGGCGATGTTGCGGTCCTTGGGCTCCAGGTTGTTGACCACGCGCCCGCCGATTTCGATGGTGCCGCTGGTGACTTCCTCCAGCCCCGCGATCAGGCGCAGGGTGGTGGACTTGCCGCAGCCGGACGGCCCGACAAGCACGACGAATTCGCCCTCCCCGATCTCCAGATCGATGCTGTGCAGGACTTCGGTCTGTCCGTAGGTCTTGACCAGTTGGCTGAGGGCGAGGTTCGACATGTTTCAGGCCCCCGTCAGGTCGGCAAAAGCGGTTTCGAGCGCGTGCGCGGCAAGGCTGTGGCGCGACTTGCGCGCCGCCTGCCGGTTCGTCAGATCATCCAGAGCGGCGCCGTAGCGGTCCAGCGCCGGCAGGAGCGCCGCCCGCGCCGGTCCGCCGGGGCGGTCGCGCCGCGCCACG
>CAYMMT010000196.1:0-5129 GCA_964391555.1 uncultured Rhodobacterales bacterium | reverse complement strand
GGTTTGCCGCCCTTGTTGGTCTTCGGATCCATGCCCGCGCGTTCGATCTTTCGCATGATCCGGTGCGCGTTCATGATGCCGTCGAAAAGGCCCTTGGCCGGGTTGTCGCCCGCCATTTCCTTCATCTTGGCAATGACCTTGAGGTCCATACCGCCGGCAAAACTGCCGGGCTTGCCCGACGTCAGGACGATGCCCTTGACCGCGTCATCGGAAAGCGCGTCGTCGATCAGCCCCTCCAGCAGCGGCCAACCATCGAGCGTCATCACGTTCATGGACTTGCCCACGGTATCCCAGGTGATGACGGCGACGCCATCGGCGCCTTTTTCCATCGTGAAGTCAGACATCGGTGTCTCCTTTGAGCATTGGATGCACGCCGGTCCATTCGTGGTGACCACGTGCGTTTAAGATGGATGACATCCGCCAGTTCCCTCCGGAATGGCGGAGCAATGCGGATGAAATGTAGGGGTCGGCCATGCGCTTGTGGTCGCAAAGCAGTTCGGTGCGGTAGGTTCCGATAAAAGAGCCGTCCCGGCCGTCTTCGAGCGAAATCGGGGTCCGGGCGATCAGGTCGAGCCCCATGATCTCGCTTGCCTTGAGATAGAGGTTGAAATTGTCCTTCAGAGCAGCGTCAGTCGTGATCGTGGTCGGGCCGTCCTTGGTGACGATCGTGAAGGGCAGAACCACACGGCTTCGCCACAGCGCAAGGTCCTGCGCGATGAAGCAGACCGAGATGTCGTCAAGAAAGAGGCGGAACTCGTCATCGGTCATGACACCACCTGCGCCTTCGTGCGGGAGGCGAGACCGCGCGACGTCGTCCGGAGTTCGCTTGAGCCGGGGACAAACATTCAGCGCATCCTTGCCTTGATTTCCCTCAGCGTTGTCAGATGGCTTGGGGGCAGGAACCGGTCGCCGGGGTAGCTGTCGTTCGACACTGAGTTCGTGACGGAACTGCACTTCCAGGTGTCGCCATCCAACTCGAGTATCATCCGGCTCTGGACCGGGCCAAAGACGGTCTCGTCATTCGCGACGCCAATGGCGTCATGGTACCCGACAATCCGGTTGTTGCCGACAAACTCGGCATATTTGGTGGTCCGGACAAGTCGGGCCGGCCCTGACGCGGCCAGAGTTGCCAGAAGGGCGGCAAAGAAATCGCGGCAGTCGGACGGGCAGCCGTTGACATGATCCACGTTGTCGAAATGGGCAGTATGCGGATAGGTGAAAAGGGCCGTCCAGCTGTCAAAGTCACCTTTGGCGACGGTCGCGTCCAGCATGTCGAGATAGGCCTGATAGATGGGCTCGGCCCGGGCATGGGTGGCGCGGACATCCGGCAACGGGTCCGTCCATTTGTCTTCGAAACTGGCCTCGTCGACACGCGGCATCGCGATGGGGAAGGACGCGTTCGAAAGCTGGTGCTCCGCCTCGGTCACCTGCCACCGGTCGTCGCGCCGCTGCAGGACGGTCCTGCTCTTGTAGGACGGAAGCACGGTGACGGCCCCGCGCAGGGTGTGGGTGGTATGCCAACCCTCGACATAGTCCTCGGAAATATACCGGGCCTTGCCGACAAGACGTATGTAGTGGGTGGTCCCCATTGATCTCAGCGATTTTCCAAAGGTTTCAATGTCATTGAGCAGATCTGCCTCGGTTTCACACAGGCTTTCCGCGTGTGATGTCCTGACCAGGAACGGCAGGCGAAAGGCGGCGCGCAGCACGACCGGATCAAAGTCCAGAACAGCTGCCGACACCTTGTCGAGCCAGACCTGATAGATACTCGCGGGGTCCTGCATTTGAGGTATAGGTCACACCCTTTCGATGATCGTGGCCGCGCCCATGCCGGAGGCCACGCAAAGCGTGGCAAGGCCCAACTCCTTGTCGGAGCGCTCCAACTCGTCCAGCAAGGTGCCGATGATCATGGCGCCCGTCGCGCCGAGGGGATGGCCCATGGCGATGGCGCCGCCGTTGACGTTGACGAGACCGGGGTCCACGTCAAAGGCCTGCATGAACCGCAGGACAACCGCGGCAAAGGCCTCGTTGACCTCGAAAAGGTCGATGTCACCGATCGCCATGCCATTGTCCGCCAGGATCTTTTCGGTGACCGGGACCGGGCCGGTGAGCATGATGGTCGGATCGGTGCCGATCTTGGAGGTGGCCCTGATCCGGGCGCGGGGCGCAAGCCCCCATTCCTTGCCGAATTCTTCGTTGCCAATCAGCACACCGGCAGAGCCATCAACGATCCCCGAGGAATTGCCTGCGTGGTGAATATGTTCGATCCGTTCGAGGTGCGGGTATTTCAGCAGCGCGACATTGTCGAAACCGGGCATGGATTCCCCCATGTCCTTGAACGCGGGTTTGAGCGCGCCGAGGCTTTGCATATCGGTTTGAGGGCGCATGTATTCGTCGTGGTCGAGGATCGGCAGACCGTTCTGATCCGCGACCGGCACCACCGACCTCGCAAAGCGGTTGTCGTCCCAGGCCGCCTTGGCGCGTTTCTGGCTTTCGACGGCGAGGCTGTCGGCCTCGTCACGGGAAAAGCCGTATTCCGTGGCGATGATATCCGCGGAAACTCCCTGCGGGACGAAATAGGTGTTCATCGCGATGGAGGGATCGACGGCGATCGCGGCGCCGTCAGAGCCCATGGCGACGCGGCCCATCATCTCGACCCCGCCGGCGATATAGGCGTTGCCCGCCCCGCCCTTGACCTGGTTGGCGGCGATGTTCACCGCCTCCATGCCCGACGCGCAGAAGCGGTTGATCGCCAGGCCCGGGATACGCTCATCGAGGTCGGAGGCCAGCACGGCTGTCCGCGCAAGGCAGCCGCCCTGCTCGCCGACCTGTGTGACGTTGCCCCAGATCACGTCCTCAACGGCGTGCCCGTCGAGGTTGTTGCGGGATTTCAGCGCATTCAGCACCCCGGCGGAAAGCCGTGCGGCGGTTACTTCGTGCAGGGAACCGTCCTTGCGGCCCTTGCCGCGCGGGGTTCGGATCGCGTCGTAGATGTAAGCATCGGTCATGGATTGGTTCTCCGGGGCATCCTCGTGTTGCCCTCCATCTGTGGTCCCGACCCCCCGACACGCAAGCGCGACGTCACGGCGCGACTCGAAAAAGTTTACGTTATCGTCACCTTGCGCACATGATCCCCCTCTGTCGAGGGAGACTCAGGCCCGGTCGGCGGGTGATCCCGGCATCAGGTCGTAGGGGTGTTTCCAGCCGGGCACCTCACTCAGCCGGATCAGCCACGCGTCGACGGCCGGGTAGTCGGCCCGGTCAAAGCCGTAGGGTTCGGGGTAGTAGAGATAGCCACAGAGCGCGATGTCGGCGATCGTGATCCGGTCGGTGGCGACCCAGTCGCGGGTCTCCATGTGGGTCTCCAGCACCTTCAACGCCGAGCTCAGGCGCATGAGCATGAAGGCGTTCACTTCGGCACTGCGCCGCGCCGCCGGAAGGAAGTTCTCGTTGAACCGCAACGGCCCTGCAATGCCGGAGACCTTGTGGTTGTCAAAGAACATCCAGCGCAGCACCTCACGCCGCTCGGCGGCGGATTGCCCGCCGAGTTGCCCTGTCTTGGAGCTGATGTAATCCTGGATGACGCCGGATTGGGTCAGCACGATATCGCCGTCCACCAGCACCGGCACTTCGCCCATGACGTTGATCTCCCGAAACTCGGGACTGCGGGTCGCGCCATTGAAGAAATCGACGAACTCGGGCTGCCAGTCGGCGCCGGACAGTTCGAGGGTCAGCGCCGCCTTGTAGGCGTTTCCGCTTTCGCCGAAGCAATAGAGCTTCATGGTCACGGTTGGTCCCCCTCGATGTCGGTGATGCTGAGTTTGGTTGTCAGGGCCACCCGGCCCGATGACAGACCGTATACCGCGCCGGTCGGACACCATCTGTCCATACAGGGGCGGTCCCATTCGATCGCGTTGCTCAGCACCGGCTCCGATACCATGTCGGGACGGGTCACAAGCACCAGCGACATTTCGTAAGGCATCCAATCGGACAGAAGCCGAGCGATTGCCTCCTGTGTCTCGACCGGGATGTCCTCTGCGATCTGCCACTCGACCCGGCAGACCATGCCATCGGGGTCAGGCGTCAGCCAGATCGTCGGGCGGCCCTCGTCTTCGTCCATGTCGACCGATCCCGTGGGCGACAACACCGTGGTCGGGCTCGGCTGGCCGGTCTCATCGCCAAACAGGTAAGTCATGCTGTCGTTCGCGGTAAACCCATCGGGTGTCACGTCATCCAGCGTGAAACCCAGTTCGAGGCCCAAGCAGACTGTCCGGAAAGTTCTCAGAACGAGGTACATGCCAAGCTCGGTCGCGCGTGGCGCGCCCTGGCTTCCGTACCGATCCGGGCTGAGGTCGGCGTATCCAAGAGTGCCTGCGAATGTCTCAACCGAACGCGGGACCTCGGCCAGCGGGGCGCCGGTGCCACCAAGGCTCTGCCCGTGTACCGCGGGTGGCGCCGTCAGGGCGGCGGCAAGGACCAGAGACCGGATCATCGCTTGCGCGCCTCCAGTTCGGAGTTGAACAATCGCATCCGGACGATGAAGTTCTCCTCGTTGATGACCGAGCCCCAGTTCTCGAACAGGAACGACAGGAACTCTCCTTCATCCAGTCCCGCCTCCGCCGCCAGCTTGCGCAGCCGTCTGTACCCGTCCTCCGTCATCGCGACGGGGAAGCGGCGTGTCAGTCGAAAGCGTTTGGGCATGGGTGGCTCCGTTCCGAGGGTAAGGGCGGCTGGTACTGCCCACTGTGACCTCAGAAGTTCGTCGCTTCCAGTGCCATTACGGGGTCAGCGCCGCTTTCGATCCGGGCGAGGTGCATGGCACAGGCGGGCAATTGCCGGGCCATGTAGAACCGTGCGGTGGCGAGCTTGGTCTGGTAGAACTCCGGATCCTCGGTCCCGGCGTCGAGCGCATCCTGCGCGGCAACCGCCATCCGGCCCCACATCAGGCCGAGGCAGACATGGCCCATCATGTGCATGAAGTCGTAGGATCCGGCGAGGGCGTTGTTGGGGTTCTTCATGCCGGACTGCATGAAATACATGCCCGCCTGCTGAAGCTGCTTGGAGGCGGTTTTCAGCGGCTCGAGATAAGCTGCGTCAAACTCGGGGTCGCGGGCGCTGTCCTTGATGAA
>CAYMMT010000195.1:0-5161 GCA_964391555.1 uncultured Rhodobacterales bacterium | reverse complement strand
GTCGGTCATCACCAAGGCAGCCGCCTTTTTCGCCTTCGCGCAGGTCCTGCGCGACTTGCCGCGCGACAGCGGCTGGCCGCTGGCGCTGGCCGTGGTCGCGGCGGCAACGATGACCTACGGCTACCTTGCCGCACTGGTGCAGACCAACCTCGTGCGCCTGATTGCCTATTCCTCGATTGCGCAGTCGGGATATTTCCTGATCGGCATCGTCGCCCTCGGGGCCAGCGGCTTTGCCATTCCGGGCGTTCTGGTCTTTGCGGCGGCCTATGTGGCGATGAACCTTGGCGCTTTCGCGATTGTTCTGCTGGCCGGGCGCGATCTCGGAGACCTCGAAGGCTTCGGGCGGAATCACCCCTGGCTCGGTGTGGCAATGGTGGTGTTCCTTCTGTCGCTCACCGGTATCCCGCCGCTCTTCGGCTTCGTGGGTAAGTTCTATCTGCTCTCGGCGGCGGTCGAGGCGGGATACTTGTGGCTGGCAGTGATCGGCATCCTGAACTCGGTTCTGGGGTTGGGGGTTTATCTTCGGTTGGTACTTCCGATGTATCGCGAAGCTGGATCGACGAGCACGTCAGACAGACCAGTCACGCCGACCTTGGCGGCGATCACGGTGACCCTCGTCGTTACACTCCTGATGGGCCTCGTCGCTGGCATCCTGCCCACGCCATAAGCACATTGAAACGTGGCTTCGCTCATGGTCGAGTGCGGTTCAAAGACCTTCGACCCAGCTGCCCAGAAGGATGACCGCCAGCACGAGATCGACGACAATGCAGAATGGAATGTACCAAATCGGAATGTCGGCCAGAACATGCGATTTGCGATGATGCAAAAGGTCCCAGACCGCATGCCCGATCAATCCGGCCGGAATGATCCAGGCTGAAAGAAATAGGCCCCCAAGCGCAAGCGCCGAAAAGAATATCGCGGCTGACGCCTCGGTCATGAACGCGTGGTCGCGCCCATCGGAGATGGCGAATCCGACATAAATACCCGCAATGAAAACGAGGGTAAGGGAGGCAACCGCGACGGACCAGTCAAACGGCAGGACCAGATGCGGGACACTGATCATCAGGCCGACAATGACCCCGCCAAGTGCTGGCCGACCGGTTATGAATCCAAGCATTCGCACCTCCAATTCAATCACGCAACCCGAACGAGATCTCAACGCGCGCCGCTGTCTGCGTCTTCGTCCTGTTACACCGAACCAAATCAGGTCAGGCGAAAAGAACGGGACATTCCCGCGCGCATTTGTTGCGGGCGATGATGTAGATGAGGTGCAGGGTCCCGAGACCCGCCAGAAGGCAGAAGAACGAGATATAGGCGTAGCGCAGGAACAGGATGTCGACCACCACCACCGCGACGATTGTCAGCGCGAACCAGCGCATGTGGTAATGGGTCGAGATCAGCGGCGGCACGATGATCAGCGCCAGGTGGATCACATAGGTCATCCAGCGCGGCATCAGGTAGTCGAGGATCATCGTGCCTTCATAGGCGAGGCTGTCCCGATTGACCGTGACCTCGACCCAGTCCGGATTGGCCAGGTGCGGGACGTAGAGCGCCAGCCCGAAGGCCAGCCCAGCCACCGACATCGCCGCCATCCACGGCCGGCGCCGGCTGTCTGGGGGCTCCAGAACATAGGATGCGACCGGGATCCAGAAGGGCCACATGAACCAGGTGAAGAAGATGAACCCAAGAGCCCCGACGAGGGTCGTCGCCGGATCGCCGCTGTTCACACCCCACCAGACGTTGCCTTCCATGAATTGCTGCAGGCCGGCGAATACCGGCATGAGCGCCACGGGCAGATATCGTCGATTGATCGCCCAGGCCCGTGTGACGGCATAGGAGCCACCCACGACCAGAAAGGCGCTGGCCGCAAAGCTCACTTCCTGCGAAAGACACATGGGCAAGTCCTCAAGGCAGTTGACCGCGAAATTGGTCAAATTGTAGCGGGATCGTCTGCTTTCCTCACCGGAATTCCCGACCGGAGCGTGCCCCATGGCCAAACGCCGGATCGCGGCTGTCGATCATGACCCGATTGAAGAGCGGGGCGACAGGACGGCCATGGAGCACCTTGTTGCGTCTCAAAGACGGGTCACTTGTCGTGGCAGTCTCCCGATCCCCAGAGCCTTGTCGGTTCTGGCGATCGACTCCGCGCCGTCCCGCACCTTGCCGGAAAGAGCGCGTATGGCATCTATGGTTTCCGGGATCACAATGGCCTGATTATCGACCATGTAGGCGTAGAAAAGCTCGTCTCCCTGGACCTTGAGCATGTCGGCCCAAAGGGCGACTTCGTAGAGATTGTCATGCGGACGGCCGATGTCCGCCATGAGTTCCTTCACGGCGTTGAGCGCACCGAGTCCGTTACTCACGTCGATCATCACGATCCGCGACGATGCCGCAAAGGCCCGCAGAACCTCTTCCTTGTCGGCCGGGCGGCTGAGTTGCACGGTCCAGTAGTGCAGGTGCGCGAGGGTTTCCGGCACTTTCACGGCCATCGTCACGACATCCAGATCCGGGTCCACGCTCTGCGCATCCGGCCCTTGATGGCTGGGAATGTCAGCCTCCGGGACAAGTGTGTTCATGATGCCGCCCAAGTGGCTTTCCCACGGATCGGTCGCACGACGCAGCAGCGTGCCGCGAGCTTTCTTGAGGAGCCCTGCCCGCTTCAATGCGCTCAGCGTTCGCACGATCGATGTCGTATTGCAGGACACGACCCGCGTGCTGTCGCGATCCACCGCGCTGGCATAGTTTGCGTCGGCGACGAAGGAATGGCCTGTGACCTCGTGCTTTTCGCCGCCATGGACGATGAACTTGATGCCCAGCTCCCGGTAGCGCGGGACGTTCTGCGCCGCGATCCGCTTTGGCGTGCAGTCAATCACGACATCCGACGCTGCAAGCAGGTCATCAAGCACGCCGGCGACTTCGTGGCCGGCCTCACGCAGGTCCCTTGCCGCCTCGCCGTTTGCAGCAAAAAGCGGGATGCCCTTCGCTTCGACAACGCCAGCGCGCCAATCGGTGGCGATGTCCGCGACACCGGCCAGTTCCATGTCGTCCTGACCCATGACAGCGGCTGCCACCCGCTTGCCGATCACGCCGTAGCCATTCACGGCAATCCTGGTTTTTCCGATTTCGGTCATTGTTGCTTCCCTCGCTTTCCCGTCACACTTTTCATTTCGTAATCCTACGCCTCTGCAGCCAATATACCTTCGGCCAATGCCTCCGGCTGACTGGTCTGCTTGACCCGATCCAGCCGGGTGCGTTTCAGTAGAAGCGCGTTCACCGCCACCAGCGCCGAGCTGCCGGACATCGCAATCGCCGCCACGGCGGGACTGACCACAAGCGGATAAAACACGCCGGCCGCCGCCGGAAACGCCACCACGTTATAGGCAACCGCCCAGAACAGGTTCTGGTGCATCTTGCGCAACGTGGCCCGCGAAAGCTCAATCGCTCCAAGAACATCGTGCGGGTCGCTTTTCATCAGCACCACATCGGCGCTTTCCATGGCCACGTCGGTGCCGGCACCGATGGCAAAACCGACATCGGCCTGTGTCAGTGCCGGGGCGTCGTTGACGCCGTCGCCAACCATGCCGACACGCTTGCCCTTGGCTTGCAATTCCTTGACCTTGTCCGCCTTCTGGCCGGGCAGCACATCCGCGAGGATGATGTCGATGCCGAGTTCCGCCGCGATGCGTTTGGCCGTGCCCTCATTGTCTCCGGTCAGCATCGCCACTTCGACACCCCGTTCGCGCAGTTTCGCGACCGTGACCCTGGCAGAAGCGCGCGGTGCGTCGGCAATCGCCACAAGCCCCAGCAGCCGTCCATTGCGGGCGACGTGCACAACGGTGCGTCCCGCACCTTTCAGGTCGTCCGCCGCCTCAGAAAGGCCGGCAAGGTCAATCTTCTGCTCGTCCATCAGCCGGCGATTGCCAAGGTAGACCAGTTCACCTTCGATCTCGGCCTGTGCGCCCTTGCCCTCGATGTTGAGGAAGGCGCCGGTCCCGGGCACGTCCAGCCCCGCCGCGCGTTCGATGATCGCCAGCGCCAGCGGGTGGTCGGACCCGCGCTCGACCGCGGCCGCCATCCGCAGAACGCTATCGGCATCCGTTCCTTCGGCTGGAACCACATCCACGACGCGCGGCTGACCCATTGTCAGCGTTCCGGTCTTGTCGAACACGATCACGCCAAGCTTGGTCGCCTCCTCAAGCGCACCCGCATTCTTGAACAGGATACCGTTCCGCGCGCCGATCCCGGTGCCGACCATCACGGCCATCGGCGTGGCAAGACCAAGCGCGTCGGGACAGGCGATTACGAAGACGGTGATGGTCAAAGTAACGGCGAAGAGGAGCGGCGACCCGATCCACCAGAACCAGACAGAAAATGTCGCAAGCCCGATCACGACAGCGATCAGCACCAACCATTGCGACGCCTTGTCGGCCAGAAGCTGCGATGGAGCCTTGGAATTCTGGGCCTCCTGCACCAGCTTGACGATCTGGGCCAGCGCGGAATCCGCGCCCACCTTTGTCGCCTTGAATCGGAAGCTGCCCGTCTTGTTGATCGTGGCGCCCACAACCTTGTCCCCGGGTTTCTTGGCGACGGGCATGGATTCACCCGTGAGCATGGATTCGTCGACGACGGACTCGCCTTCGATCACTTCACCGTCCACGGGGATCTTGTTGCCGGGCCGGATGATGACTGTCTCGCCCGCCAGAACCTCGGCAGTGGGCACCTCGACTTCCGATCCGCCCCGGAGAACCACGGCCATGGGCGGCGCCAGATCAAGCAGCGCGCGGATCGCCTCGGAGGCCCCCGCGCGGGCCCGCATTTCCAGCCAGTGGCCAAGCAGGATGAAGACGAGCAGGACAGCCACGGCTTCGTAGAACTGAACGCCGGCGAAGAGGAAGGTCGATCCGACGCTGAAGAAATATCCGGTGCCGACGGACAGGACCACCAGAACCGCCATGTTGAGAATGCCGTTTTTCAACGCCCGCCCGGCGGCGACGAAGAACGGCCAGCTTGGCCAGATGATTGCCGCACTGCCAAGGAAGAACAGCCACAGGTCCAACCGCAGGCCGAACGGTGGCGCCGGAGGCGTGAACAGCCCGCCCATCGGCGAATAGATGAAGATCGGGACGGTAAAGAGCAGCGCCACCCAGAAACGGTTGCGCAT
>CAYMMT010000194.1:0-5167 GCA_964391555.1 uncultured Rhodobacterales bacterium | reverse complement strand
ATGGTCCAGCGCGACCTTCGCTTCCGGCGTCTCGAGAGACGCCAGCCCGGTCAGGAAAATCCCATGGACATAAGCGGTTTGAAAGCGCGGGTGGTCGCCGTCGGACCAGGCATAGCCCCACATGATGCCCGATCGGTCCGGGCGGGCGCTTTCGGGCAATTCGGCCATGTGGCGCCAGAGGCAGTGCCAGTCCCGGCAGACCTCAAAGCGCGTTTCGTAGATTCCGCACCCGGCGGCGCAGGCGTATCGGCAAAGCGTCCCCGCCGGCTTCGAAAACTCGGCAGTGTCCACGACAAGGTGTTCGCAGCAAACCGTGCACGGGCCGCACGCGCGTCCCGGCACCAACGGTCCAAACAAGGCCTCAGTCTCGGAGATGCTCACATCCGGCTCTCCCGGTTCAGCACATGCCGCAGCAGTCGACGATAAACCTCGAGCCGCAAGCGTTTCTGGGGAGTCCTCAGAAACCAGCTTTGCCGCAAATCCCAGTGGTGCGCCGCCGAATAGTCCGGGTCATTGCCGAAATGGGAGGCGTATCCGCACATCGAATAGGTCGTCATCTCGCCAAACCAGAGCGTCTCTCCATTGCTGACCAGATCGACCCGCATATGGTCAAAGCCCCGAGCCAGACGCAGAGCGCAGTCTACGGCGCGGTCGAACGTGGCCGGGCGCGGAGCGTCGAACTGCCTTGGTGCCGCGCTCGCGGGCAAGTCAGGGCGAAGGACCAATCGGCCCGTCTCGTCCGCCTCGTAGAGTTGCGCCGCGATGTCGCCCCATCGGTCCCGCATTCGAACCAGACGCACGGCGTGGCCACCGTAGACATAAACCTTGAGGTCTTCGAGTGGGCCATGCGGGTTCAGGTCTTCTTCGATCAGCAATCGCGACGGAAGGTTGAAATACCCCCATTCGTCATGGTCCAGACCGTGCCGGTACGCGAGGAAGCTGGCGGCCGTTTCCCGGAGGCGCTCGGGCGGCAGATTCTCCTTTCCCAGAAACAGTATATGGGCGCAGGCGTGGGCAGGCTTCAGAACACGGTCCCCACCCAACAGTTCCTCCGGAATGGCATTTGGGTCGTCACCGGACCAGTGGAGTTGGGGAATCGCCAAATCGGGGACGCGCTCCGAGACCCAGGCTTTAGCCTCGATCTTGTCCATGATCACCCGGTAGCGAGGATCCCGGTCAAAGAGCTTTCGCCACGCGTATTTTTCGTTCACGGTGCGGGGCAGCGCGAGGCTCATCTCGCCCGACGGCGGCCTGCAAAGCTTCAGCGACCGGTCATAGAGGCCGAAATACCGCGACCGCAAGCGCGATTCCATTCGCCGGAACAGCACTCTTTCTGGCCGAGACAGGTTCAACCCGGCACCCGTGTCTCCAAGTCCTGCCATCCCCTACCAGCGACGCGGCACCCTACGATCGCCAGTGTATGGGGCCCATGTTAAATAGGCAACTTGGCGGCACGTCGGTCAGACCGCGCCCGAGGGGGGCGGGACAAGCAGAGATTCGCCGCAGACCCCGGAAGCCGCGCGGACTTGCGGCGAGATTCGGGAAAAAAAATCGTCCCCCAAGGAATTTTGATTTTCTGGCCAGCTTTCGCGTATTTGGCCGCAGATAACCGAAGGTAATTTTCACTTTCTCAACTTGAACGATGTTCGCGTCTACTGTTCACGTCCGGTGTTTCGGGGTTGATCCCGGCACCCGACACGACAAGCTCTTTCCCCTTCCGGCAGGCCCCACTATACACGTTTGGCCGGACCCGAGGGTCTGGCCCGCCCGCCCCTGGTTTCCTTGCAGAAGAGCCCACCCCATGCTGAGCTTTGGTTCTCTTTTTTCGTCGGACATGGCAATCGATCTCGGCACTGCCAACACGTTGGTCTATGTCAAGGGTCGCGGCGTGATCCTGTCGGAGCCCTCGGTTGTCGCCTATCACGTGAAAGACGGTCAGAAGAAGGTTCTGGCCGTGGGTGAAGATGCCAAGTTGATGCTGGGCCGGACGCCCGGCACAATCGAGGCCATTCGCCCGATGCGGGAAGGCGTCATCGCCGACTTCGACACTGCCGAAGAAATGATCAAGCATTTCATCCGCAAGGTGCATCGGCGCACAACGTTTTCGAAACCCAAGATCATCGTCTGCGTGCCGCACGGCGCGACGCCCGTGGAAAAACGCGCAATCCGGCAGTCGGTCCTGAGTGCCGGCGCCCGGCGCGCGGGACTGATCGCCGAGCCTATTGCCGCCGCCATCGGTGCCGGCATGCCGATCACCGACCCGACCGGCAATATGGTTGTCGATATCGGCGGCGGCACGACCGAGGTGGCCGTCCTGTCGCTTGGCGACATCGTCTACGCCCGTTCGGTCCGCGTCGGCGGTGACCGGATGGACGAAGCGATCATCAGCTACCTGCGCAGGCAACATAACCTGCTGATCGGCGAGTCCACCGCCGAGCGGATCAAGACAACGATCGGCACCGCGCGCATGCCCGACGATGGTCGCGGCCAGTCCCTCCACATCCGGGGGCGCGACCTCCTGAACGGTGTCCCGAAAGAGACCGAGATCAGCCAGGCCCAGGTCGCGGAGGCTCTTGCCGAACCGGTGCAGCAGATTTGCGAAGCGGTGATGACCGCATTGGAAGCCACGCCTCCTGACCTTGCCGCCGACATTGTCGATCGGGGCGTGATGCTCACCGGCGGTGGTGCCTTGCTCGGGGAACTTGACCTCGCGCTTCGCGAACAGACCGGGCTCGCGATTTCGGTCGCCGACGAGTCACTCAATTGTGTAGCGCTCGGAACCGGCAAGGCGCTGGAGTATGAAAAACAACTCCGGCATGTGATAGACTACGAAAGCTGAAAGGGTAACACGCGCGAGGTCCCGACCCCGTGGCCAGAGACCGACGGTCATCAGAAGACTACACCGGCCCGATCCGCCGTTTGCTGGTCGGGCTGTTGGTGTTTTTGATGCTCGCCATCTTCGTGGTCTGGCGGATCGACAGCCCGCGGGTGGAGCGTTTCCGCGCCGAGGTGACGGATCGCGTTGTGCCGTCCTTCGAATGGGCCGCCGCTCCTGTCCGGGGGATTGCCCATTTGGCAAGCGATTTCCAATCCTATCAGCGGCTTGCGCAGCAGAACCACGATCTCAGGCGCGAGCTTCGGCAGATGAAAGCCTGGCGCGAGGCGGCGATCCGGCTGGAGCAGGAAAACGCGAAGCTGCGTGATCTGAATAACGTGCGGCTCGACCCAAAACTGACATTCGTGACGGGCGTCGTGCTGACCGATTCGGGTTCGCCGTTTCGGCAGTCGGTCCTGCTCAACGTCGGCGTGCGCGATGGCATCCTTGACGGTTGGGCAACGACGGATGGCCTCGGCCTCGTGGGTCGGATCAGTGGCGTTGGTCAGGACACGTCGCGCGTGATCCTGCTGACGGACACCTCCAGCCGCATTCCTGTCACCGTGCAGCCCTCGGGCCAGCGTGCGATATTGTCGGGCGACAATTCTCTGAACCCGCCGCTCGAGTTCCTCGAAGACCCCGATCAGCTGCGCCCGGGCGACAGGGTGGTCACGTCAGGCGACGGCGGTGTCTTTCCTGCGGACCTGCAGGTGGGATTCGTCGCGCTGGGGTCCGACCGTCAGCTGCGGGTCCGGCTGTCAGCCGATTATGAGCGACTCGAGTTCCTGCGGGTTCTGCGCAATCAGGGATCCGAACCGATCACCGAAACGGGAACGCTCGTCGCCCCCGGCGAGATGCCGGACCCGGAGATCCCGGACCCCGACGCATTGGCCCAGAGTGATGAGGCAGGCGATGGCTAGACAGTCCCCCACTTCGGAAGTCTGGATTGCGCGCGGGATCTTTGTCCTTCTGGCTGCTCTGATCATCTACATTCAGTTGCTGCCGTTGCAGACCCAGCCAAGTTCCTTTGCCATGCCCGATGTGTTGCTGGGCCTGACGCTTGTCTGGGTCGCACGGCGTCCGGATTTCGTTCCTGTTGGCATCATCGCCTTCGTCTTTGTCCTGTCGGACTTTCTGTTCCAGCGACCACCGGGCCTATGGACCGCGTTGATCCTGCTACTGACGGAGGCCCTGCGCAGGCGGGCCCGAAGCATGCGCAATCTGACGTTTCCACTGGAATGGGCCACGGTGTCGGCGGGAATTGTTGCCCTGTACGCGGTTTACCGTTTCATCTGCGCGATGACGCTGATCCCCGAAATCCCGCTTGTGCCCTATCTAGTCCAGATGGTGGGCACGATCCTCGCGTATCCGGTCATCGCGCTCGTCAGCCAGTTCATCTTCGGTGTGCGGCGACCGGCGTTGGGCGCGGTGGACGCGTTGGGGCACAGCATATGAGGCGGCGCGACGCAGATAACCCCGCGAACCTCAGGCTGATTTCGCGCCGTGGACTGGTGTTGGCCGGGGCACAGCTTGGGGTCATGGGAGTCCTGGGCTGGCGCATGCGGTCGATGCAGGTCGACCAGGCAGACAAGTACAGGATGCTGGCGGAAGAGAACCGCATCTCCGTGCAATTGTTGCGGCCCTCCCGCGGATTGGTTTTTGATCACAACGGCGTGCCCCTGGCCGAGAATGCACAGGTCTATCGCATCATCATGGTGCGAGAGGAGGCCGGAGAGGTCGAGGCTGCGCTGTCGCGTTTGCGCCAACTCGTGCCCATGACGGACGAAGACATCGCCCGGGCCAAGGACGAGGTCATGAGCCGCCCACCCCATGTGCGCGTGCCGATCGCTGACCGCGTCACCTGGGAGGACCTGAGCCGCGTTGCGGTGAACGCCCCTGCCCTTCCAGGTATCTATCCTGAGGTCGGTCTGAACCGTCATTACCCCTTGGGCGAAGATATGGCTCATGTGGTTGGCTATGTTGGCCCCGTTTCCGCCTACGACATGAGCCAAGGGTATCTCTCCACGGACGACGACCCCCTCTTGCAGATACCGCGCTTCCCTGTCGGAAAAACCGGCATCGAGGCTCGCACCGAGCATACGCTGCGCGGCGGCGCCGGGACTTTGGAAGTCGAAGTCAATGCGGCGGGACGCGTCATGCGCGAACTGAGCCGACGGGAGGGCCTGCCGGGCGAAGACTTGCAACTCTCCGTCGACGCAAGACTGCAGAATTTCATCCAGCAACGCCTGGTCGGTGAAAGCGCCAGCGTCGTCGTGCTGGATGTTGAAACCG
>CAYMMT010000193.1:0-5207 GCA_964391555.1 uncultured Rhodobacterales bacterium | reverse complement strand
GGATATACTAGAAACCAGATCGCCGATGCCTCGAGAAATAGAGAGTGTACTGCATAGTTCCGGGATCTTGGAGTTGTGGGATTTATGGCTGGTTACCCTAGACTTCTAGACTCTAAACCCTAAACCCCTAAACCCTAAGCCCTAAATCCTATTACGATTTAGGGTTTAGGGTTAGGTCTAAACGCTAAAATCTGAAACCCCAAACCCTGGTTAGCTCTTTTCCGAGTCGTAAGTCATGAATCCCTAGACACTGCGTACACTCTTTTCCTTCATTTGCGGGACATAGGCGCGCGCAGTCTCAACAATATCGCGGGCCATCACATTGCCCTCGAGGTGCTTGCGGTCCCAGTTCATGATCTGCGGCGGGACAAAGCCGATGATGCCGATGCGGATCGGGTGGGTGTCACCCGCGCCATCGGTCAGCATGCGGTCGAGCATCACGTAGGGCGGCACCAGAGTGGTGTCATCGCGCGGTGTGGCCCCCGCCTCCTTGGCCACGTTGGCACAAACGATCGGGAAGCCGGACCCGGCCAGCGAATTCATCAGGAACGGCAGGCCGTAGTTGAACTCATGATTGCCAAGCGTGGAGGCGTCGAAGCCCAGCGTGTTCATCGCCGTGATGATCGGGTGGCTGTCGCCTTCGGACATGCCGCGCGCGTATGCGATGTAATCGCCCATCGGGTTGCCCTGCAGGAAATCACCGTTGTCGAGCAGAAGCGAGTTGGTCGATTCCGCCCGCACATCGCCGATCAGGCTCGCGGTCCGGGCCAGACCCACTGTATCGACCGGGCGGTCGCCGTAGTAGTCGTAGGGAAAGACGTGGACATGCAGGTCCGTGGTTTCCATCAGGCGGAGGTGCGCCTGACCGCCCTGTGCGCGGGCCGAAAAGGGATGCAGGGCAATAAAGCTGGCGCTGGCTCCAAGGAACGTTCGACGGTCGAGGATGAAGGACATGCTGGATTCTCCGGCTGCAGATGTGGACATGCCGCCACTATGCGCCCAACAGGCGATTCCATCACCCCTTTCTTCGCGCGGGGGTAGAATTTCTGTCCGCCAAACGAAAAACGGCCGCCGGATGCCCGTGCGGCCGCCTGCCGGAATTCAGTGTTTCGTCAGACCTTGAGAGCGGGAATGATCTGTTTCTTGCGGCTCATGATGCCGGGCAGGACGACCGTATCGCCTGCGACAGTCACGCCAAAGCTCTTTTCGGCCACCGCCTTCACCCGGTTATTGGGCACAAGAAGCGTGGCCTCTTCCTTCAGGATGTCGACGACAAACAACACAACCTCGTCCACGCCGTCCTCGGCGCAGACATCGGCCATGGCCGCCATCAGGCTGTCCTTGCGGTCCAGCGGGATCTCCGGCGCGGTGGTCTCTAGCACCGAAACACGAAACTTCACGCCGTCCACTTCGTATTCCTTCGAATCCATCCGGATGAGATCCGCATCCGAAAAGGCCGAGACATCGGACTTCGCGGCAAACATCTCGGCCGCGTAGTCCGTCACGTTCAGGCCAAGGTCCGCCGCCAGCGTCTCGGCCACGGCGCGGTCATGGTCTGTCGTGGTCGGTGAGCGGAACTCCAGCGTGTCCGACAGAATGCAGGTCAGCATCGTGCCCTTCACCCAGTCGGGCATCGCGACATCGCCCATCAGGTCATGCAGGATCGTCGCGGTGCATGCCAAAGGGCGGACGGTGATGTCGATCGGACCCTTGGTCTCGAGCCCACCCACGAGTTTGTGGTGGTCGATGATCGCTCGGATGTCAGCGCCGTTCACGTTCGCGGGCAATTCCGCGGGATTGTTGGTATCCACGATCACCACGGGCTGATCGTCGGCCACGTCCTCGATGATCCGGGGCTTTGGCAGGTCCCAACGTTCGAGCAGCCACGCCGCTTCGGTGTTTGGTTCTCCCAGGAGAACTGCTTCCGCGTCGCCGCCCTGCACTTCGTTGAGGTACCACGCCCAAAGGATCGGGGAGCCGGTGCTGTCGGTGTCGGGGGCCTTGTGGCCGAAAACGAGGGTGGTCATGGCGGTCTGCCCTTGGCTGTCACAGAAATCGCGGGCCTTATAGGGGTGGGCCTCGGTGCTGTCACGGGGCAGATTGTCAGGGGGGTGAACGAGCAAGGCAGCTATGCGCGAGACGGAACTCTACGGTCCCATCAAGGCCTATCTCCAGGGCCAGGGCTACGAGGTGAAGGGAGAGGTTGGTGCCGCGGACATCGTGGCGCGCCGGGGGACGGATCCGTTGGTCGTGGTGGAGCTCAAGACCGGGTTCTCCCTTTCTCTCTTTCATCAGGCCGTGGCCCGATTGGCGGTTACCGATGCCGTCTATGTCGGAGTGCCCAAGCCCAAGACCAAGGCGGGCAAGGACAACGTGGCGCTGGCCCGACGGCTGGGCCTTGGCGTGATCTTCGTCCGGCCCCGCGACGGCCTTGTTGAGGTCGTCTGCGATCCGGGCCCATATCATCCCCGCAAGTCACCGAAGAAGATCCAGCGCCTGCTCCGCGCGTTTGAGCGCCTCCGGGGCGACCCCAACGATGGCGGCGCCACGCGCCATGGTCTTGTCACCGGCTACCGGCAGGACGCGATCGCCATCGCCCGGTTTCTGGCCGTGCACGGGGCGTCGAAAGCGTCTCACGTATCTGAATGGACCGAAATCCCCCAAGCCCGGCAGATCATGGCGGACAATCACTATGGCTGGTTTCTACGGGCCAGTCGCGGTGTCTATGATCTCAGTCCGGCTGGCAGACAGGGGCTCGCCGATTGGGGAGTGGAGGCGGATCCGGACTGAACCCGGGGGGTCCCCAAATAACGGTCATGTAAGGATAATCTTAAGCAAACTGCCGCAGGGTCCGTCCGTGGTTTTCCAACGAGGGTCCCTTGGCCAAACCCGCAAAAAACCATGATGACACCCGCGTTCTTGCACCGCTGCGGAGGTGTTTGCTCGTCGAGGATTCGGTTCTGGACCAGCATCGCGTCGCGCGAATGATCAAGAGTGTGGCCCCAATTGATCTGACCATAGCCGGCACTCTGGCTGAAGCGGCGGTGATCCTTGATCGCCAGTTCTTTGATTTCCTACTGCTCGACAACGCCCTGCCGGATGGTCTGGGGGTCGATTTCGCTATCGGCCTGCGGCAGCGGGCGAGGCACAGGCGTGTGCCCATCATGATCGTCAGCGACTTCCCGTCCCCATTCATGTACGACAAGGCCCTACTGGCCCGCGTCTCGCCGGTTCTGACAAAGTCAGAGCTGCGTCCCCGCCATATTCGAAAGATGCTGGACACCTGCGGGCAGTCCCGGGTCACTCCGACACGCGACTGACCGTCCAGCCCTCGGCCTGAAGAAGCGAGAGCAGGCCCGCCTCGCCAGGCAAGTGAGCTGCTCCCACGGCGACCAGTATGACGTCATGCGCCGCGGTTCCTTCGGTGATCACACCCATCCAGTTGCGGTTGCGCGTGTCGAGGAGGCTTGTCTGCATCTCTGTGAACACTGCCTCGGCCTCGTCCGGGTCCATCCCCGGGACGAGCCGCGCGCCAACGCGGGACACCTCCCAGACCTGGGCGACGGACTCGGCGAAATAACCGTCCAGTAGCGCGACGATCATCTCGGCTTGCAGGTCCTCGGGCACAATCGACAAGCGCAACATTTCCAGCTGTTCGGCCTCCGTGCCTGACTCCATGAGGGCAAAAAGCGTGTCCCAGGGCTCCAGGGCCTGCATGGGCAGACCCCGCGCCTCGGCCAGGCCGATGATTCGATGGTCCAGTCCGCGTCGTCCGGCCAAAAGGTCCGGCATGGCACAGGTGGGCATGGCGAGAGACATCGACAGGTACCAGGGCCGGAATTTCGCCGCCGTGAAAGGTGGTATCTGCCGGGCCCGGGCCGCTTCCGCCAGCGCGCGCCACGTGTCCTCGTCCAAAAGGTCGGGCAGGGTGGGTCCGTCGGTAATGAAGAGCCGTGCCGGATCGGCCAGCATCGCGGATTGAACCTCGGCCTCCTCCTTTGGCGTCAATTCCAGAAAAACCCTTTCCACCCCGACCAGCAGCGTCTCCACGCGCGGCATCAGACTGTCATGGCGTGGATCATGTACGTGCATGGTGCCGACCAGGCGGATCTCTCGCCCCTGCTTCGTCGCACGCCAGAACAGACCCTCGGCAAAGGGTGTCTCGGCGACGGCGGCGGCGATTTCTGCGCGGTCGGTTTCTGACAGCCGATCCAGCAGACTGTCACCCGTGCACTGGGCGAGGAGCGGGGTCGACCAAAGGCCGAGGACCGCGACGGCGGCGGTAAACCAACGGGGCATCTTGTGACGTTCAACCTGTATTGCGGCGAGACAATGGCATCGGCGCGGAGGTTAGTCCGTTCCAATGGCGCGCGGCAAGCGATGCCCTCGTGACGCACCGGCGAGGCGTTCGCCCAGCCGGATCAACAGATGGCCCAAAGCCAGCCTCCAGCGCAGGGTCCGGGGGGCGCCCCGAATTCCGGACGCCGGAGCCGGCACGGCGCGCAGGATCGGGCCGGTCGCGAGGGCAAATCGGTCAAGGGGCACTTCGCGCGCCGGGCGAAGCCAGTCGTCGATGCGGGTGGGTTGGCGGAGCAGATACTCCGGCGGAAGGTTGTGCGGTAGCATTGGATCGTACTCATCGGGGACCGACCGGGATCGCGCGCCATCATCATGCGCAGGGGGCGAATGTCGGTGTGGAAAAAAGGGTCAGGCGGGTGCGGCGGCACACACCAAGATCATCAGGTGCGCCCGCGTCAGCAGGTTGGGCAGAAATCCTGATTCATCATCGACCTCTCCTCGGTTGAGTGCGCCTCACTTACTCCACGTGCACCCGTTCTGGCAACGCTCAAGTCGCGGTTGTCGGGATTTCTGCAGGATTCTGTGCAAGCGGCTGTTGACAGGCGCCATCAACATCCATACCTCCCCGTCGTTATCACTCGCCGGGTGTGAGTGATAATGGCCCAGGGAGGGCCCAAAAAGACATTGCAACCGACAGCCAAGGAGCGAATAGCATGGCTTTCACACCGCTGCACGACCGCGTTCTGGTCCGCCGCGTCGAATCCGACGAAAAGACCGCAGGCGGCCTGATCATCCCCGATAGCGCCAAGGAAAAGCCCGCCGAGGGCGAAGTTGTATCCGTGGGCGCCGGCGCCAGGGACGACGACGGCGATCGCATCGCGATGGACGTCAAGGAAGGCGACCGTATC
>CAYMMT010000192.1:0-5207 GCA_964391555.1 uncultured Rhodobacterales bacterium | reverse complement strand
TTCTTCTGAAGTCGCCCCGGCCCGACAAACGGACAACCGCGTCTCGGGCGGCTGGCGGTGCCATGACCCCCCCGGACGACACAGAATATACCGGAAGGCATTTGATCCATGTCATGGTCGGCTCTGCGAAAAGCCCCATGGTGTGCGTGCTATTCTGGAGAGTCTGGTGACTGGACGATCAAGAAAACTGACCGGATTTCTGGCAAACGTGTTGGCGGGGGCTTTGCTGTTTGCAATCGCCTTGGCGAACGTAACGTCAGCCGTGCACCAAGCCGAATTTGACGTGCATTCCCTCGAGTCGCTCCATGACCTGACCGCAGCGGGGATCGACGAACCGGAAGCCCTTGGCGATATCGGGTCGCCGGATACGGAAACCTGCTCTTTTGGCCTCCAATGCCACGCCCCGGTGGCGACGATTGGATACACGGAACGCGTTGTTCCGCCACGCCCGACGACGCAGATGGAACCGCCCGAGCGCGGACTGACCTTGGACAGTCGGACCGCCGAGGTCATCACGCCACCTCCGCTCGCCGCAAGCGCCTGACGCGCGGCGCCGGTCGACAGGCTGCCGGCGATCAGACTCGCGCGTTCCGATCTCGCGCACCTTTTGACGACATCGGTCCATGGCGCTCCCGGCGGTAACACATCCGGATTCAGACCCCGTGAATTCGGAAGGACAGAGTCAATCTCACGGAGAAAGCCCCTATGAAACTGAGTGCAAAAATGGCGATGTTGCTGGCCTCCGTTGCCTTGCCAACGGTCGCGGCACACGCGCAAGAGGCCCGGGTCTACATTCCCGAAGGCAGCGCAGGCGCAATCCGGATCGTCGATGCGACCACCGGCCAGAGCCTTGGCCGCATCTCTGACACCGAGGCCGTGCATGGCCTCGCCGGCAGCCCGAATTCGCCTTACCTGGTCGCGGGCAGCTATGTGGAATTTGACCGCGAAGACGTGACCGAGGCTCCGAAGCCGGAAGCGGTCAGTGAAGACGAGCACGCGGCACACCATGCTGCACAAACCAAGACAATTGGACCTGCGGACTCGGGTGTCAGCCTGTTGTCGGTCATCGACGCCGCATCCGGCGAGGTCATTCGCAAGATCGAGGTGCCGGGTGCCGTGCATCATGTCGCGATCTCGCCGGACGGGCGTTTTGCGGTTTCAACCCACCCCAATGGCGACGGCATCTCGGTTGTCGATCTCGAGAATTTTGAACTGGTTGCCTGGATTCCGACGGGCCCCATGCCGAACTACGCGGCCTTCGCAAATGATCCCGGACTGGTCTACGTCTCGAATGCCGGGAACGGGACCGTCAGCGAAGTTGACCTCGAGTTGGGAATCGTGCGCCGGAACATGATCGCTGGCGAGACGCCGGAACATCTGACGATGAGTTCCGACGGAGGCAAACTGTATGTCGCTGATGCGGATATCGGTCGGGTCATCGAAATCGACATGGCAACCGGTCAGGACGTGCGAACCTTTGAAATCGGCGGCGAAATTCACGGACTGGACATGTCCGATGATCAGGCTCACCTGTTGGTCGCCGCCAAGGAAACCGATCAGATCATATCTGTTGACCTGCAATCCGGCACAATGACAGGTGCCGCACTTTCGCCCGCGCCCTACCACTTGACGACAATCCCCGGGACAGGATCGATCTTCGTATCGAGCCGCGACGAGCCGAAGGTCTGGATAGTGGACGCAAGCACGCTGGCGGCGACAAACGAAATCCCGATCGAAGGCGAAGGGCATCAGATGGTCGCGCTGCGCGACTAGGCAGTCGCGACTTTCGGCGGACGAAAGGAGAACCACATGACCGTCCACGGCCAGCCAACACGTCGGGTTCCTGGCGCCGCCGGTACTGCGGTCGGCTCGCGGCATCCGGTCCGGTGGGGGCACTACAGGATCGGGGTCGGGTGCGGGCGCCTTCGGGAGCAGGAGGCGAGATACGCGTCTCCTGCGACCGGTCTTCGGCGTCCCGGCCGGCCCGAGGGACGCCGGCGTCGCGATGAGCGCCTCGTCGGTCCCGAAGGTGTCCTATTCACCGTTGCTCGAGAGTGCGGGGATCTGACAAGGTGATCTCGGCTATGACGTCAGAACTCCAAATCCGACGCGCGACGCTGGTGCTGGGTACAGCCATCGCGCTGACAACCCTTGCCGAGCTGTTCTATCTTGTCGTCTGGGGCATGGTGCTGTTCCCGGCGGGAAGCTGGCCGGGCAGGGCGGTCTGGACGATGACCTGCGGTCTGGCCATGGGGTCGGTGATCGGTGGCCTGACCCTTCTCTGGGTCGAGGGCCGCCATGAGGCGGCCGGTGCCATTCTGCGCGGCGGTGGTTGTGGCCGGGGTCGGGTCCTACTGCGCCTGGCTCTGCAGCCGGATTGATGCCCGCTTCAACTATTTCGGCGGACCGGAAAACGGCGCCCTCTTCATTGCCTCCGGCGTGCTTCCCGCACTTGCCGGCGGCCTGCTCTTCGGCTGGTTTCTGTATCGGAAGCCAGCACCGCAATCAACCTGAACCAAAAGGAGAAAAGACCATAAAACAGATCACACTGGGGCTTGCACTGCTCGCTGGCATCTCTGCCGCCGCACCGGCCATGTCCGACACCGGAGCCCCACACGGCATGGGCGAGATGATGTCGTCCGGCCTCATGTTGCCGAGCATGGATGCAGACCGCGGCCGAGTGCTCTTTGCCGAAAAGGGCTGCGTCGTCTGCCATTCGGTCAATGGCGTCGGCGGTGTGGACGCCCCGATGCTGGATGCAGAATTCATGGACGAAGTCATGAACCCCTTCGACTTTGCCGCGCGGATGTGGCGCGGCGCGGGTGCGATGGTCATGTTGCAAGAGGAAGAAATGGGCGGCCAGATCGAGCTGACGGGGCAGGAACTGGGCGACATCATCGCCTTTGTCCACGATGCCCAGGCACAAGCGATGTTCTCGGAGTCCGATATTCCCGAAGAGATCGAGGAGATGATGCATCACGAAGGCGAAGACGATGATCAAGACGAAGATGAGGACGACGACCATTGATGACCTGACGGATCCTTCGGAGCCAGGCGACCGGCCCTGAACTTCGGACGAGCCCATGACGGAAGTCATGTGGGCGAGATCACCCGGCCTGATGCGGCAACACATGCCCAGACGGCCGAGACCGAAGCGAGAGGCTGTGAACCGCCGCCACGGAAAGGCGGAGGCAGCGATCCCGTCGCAACAAAACTGATCCACAAAGGGGAAGAGGCCGTGCTGGCCATTTCCGGGGATGGGGTCGGAGCGATGGGTTAGGTGTGTACCGGCACGGGGGCGACCAGCGACGCCGGTCGCCCCCGTGTTGCCTCTCCGGTCATCGATCAGGTCGAGGCCGGGGCGGCGCAAAGCCTTGGCTCGTCCGACCGGTCACTCCAACAGGACGGCTCCATCGGGAAACCCGGAAGCAGGCTCCAGCGATGTCGGGAAACCGTGTGCAACGGGTGTCTTGCCGGACCGGCGGCCACCGTCTCCCGGTCCGGGCCAAAAACACGAGCGCAGACAGGCGATCGAGTTAGGGAATCTCGATCTCGTTGCGGTTGAACTGCGCAAAATCCGTCGTGCCATCGTCATAGGTGATTTCGACGTAGAGCGTGTCCACGCTCTCGGGCGGCAGGGTCACGAACGGCAGGTAATTGGCCACGTCGGTCATCGCGTTGGGCTGGGCGGTGTCCAGATGACAGGGTTCCATTTCGAATACCTGATCGGCGGGGTTGCCGTTGATCCCGTAGCGGATTTCCCAAAGCCCGCAGCGCCAGCTCAGCATTTGCGTGAAGTAGAGAAGATCCTGTCCCTCGTAGAGCCGCACGGCGACCCAGTTCGACTTCGTCATCCCCAGGATCGGTTTGACCTCGACAGCCGTGGTGTACTTGCCGGTCGGCACCTGAGGCTCCGGTTCCCGCGTTGCGGTGGACGCAATCGCCATTTCAGTGGCCTCGGTCGCGACGGCGACTTCGGACTGGACCATGGCCTCCCCTTGGGACGGGGGATCCATTTCGAGCGCCATGGCGATCAAATAGGGCAAGGCGAATTCCAGCATCTTCAGAGTCCTTTCTCAAATCCCACCCACCCCGTATAGTACCGCGAAAACAACCGGGGACGGGCAGCCCGACTATGGCGCGAAAAAAGGCACCTGCAAAGCCATTCAACATT
Organism: uncultured Rhodobacterales bacterium; assembly: GCA_964391555.1. Classification (GTDB taxonomy): domain Bacteria; phylum Pseudomonadota; class Alphaproteobacteria; order Rhodobacterales; family Rhodobacteraceae; genus JAMWZF01. The sequence goes on along the minus strand of CAYMMT010000192.1, from coordinate 1,033 downwards.
CTGTGCATCGGCCAGTCCGGCCGCGTCGGCTACGAGGCGGTCCTGCTTGCTGCCTCGCTTCGGGACCGGTCGCCGGGCTTTGCCGGGCGGCTGATCGTGGCGGAGCCGCAGCCGGGTCCTCTCTGGCCCGGCGACCCGCGGCTCGATCCTCCTGTGCGGTCGCTCCTGCTCGACTTCGGCGCCGAGATCGCGCCCTTCGAGAGCACCGCCTTCGGCGCCTCCTACCCCAACGGCAACAAGATCGAGGGGCTGGCCTGCCTCCCGGCGGCGGAGCCCTTCCTCTTTCTGGACAGCGACACGCTTATTCTCGGGGAACTCGCGGGCCTCGACCTGACGCGGCCCTCGGCGTCGATGAAACGCGAAGGGACGTGGCCCGTCGAAGAGCTTTACTGGCCGGGCTACACGGCAATCTGGAAATCCCTTTACGACAGGTTCGGGCTTGAGTTCGAAAGCACGCTGGATCTGACGAAGCCGGATGAATACTGGGAGCGGTACCTGTATTTCAACGCCGGTTGGTTTTGCGGCGCTGACCCGGCCGCGTTTGGCGCGCGGTTTCTGGAGTATGCCACCTCCATTCGCGACGACCCCACCCCCGAGATGCTGATCCAGCCGCTCGATCCGTGGCTCGATCAGGTGGCTCTGCCGCTTGTGGTGCATTCCTTTGGCGGCGGCAGGCCGGACGCCGCGCTTTCGCAACTGGACGGTGGGCTGACCTGTCATTGGCGCGTGCTTCCGCTGGCCTATGCCCGCGAAAGCGACGACGTGATCGAGGTGCTCGAAACGATCACCGCGCCAAACCCGGCCAAGAAGGTCCTCAAGGGCTACGACCCGTTCAAGCGCATGATCTACCAGGGACGGGGTCGCAAGGTGCGCGCGCTCTTCGACCAGAACGACCTGCCCCGCCGCGAGAAGCAAATCCGCAACCGGATCAAGCGCGAAGGCTTCTGGATGCGCTAGTTGTCGCTGCCGGCGGCCTCCGACATGGACGAGGCAGCATTCGAGCCCGTCGACGGCGGGTTGGCCTGTTGGACGG
>CAYMMT010000191.1:0-5240 GCA_964391555.1 uncultured Rhodobacterales bacterium | reverse complement strand
ACTGCAACCAGAAGGCCATGGAGGTCTATGGCCACGAATACGCCATGCATTTCCCCTGGCACCGCTGGCCCGCCGCGCCCGACCGCAAACTTTCGTCGCTGCATTCCCGCCTGAAGGACGCCGGCGCCCAGTTCGGCGACTACAATGGCTGGGAGCGCGCCAACTGGTTTGCCAAAGCCGGGGACGATACCTCCGAAGAAGCCACCCACACCTGGAACCGCTCCGGCCCGTGGGAGCCGCGCATTCGCGAGGAATGCGAAGCGGTCCGCGACCATTGCGGCATGCTGCCGATCACCGGCTTTTCGCGCTACAAGGTCGAAGGCCCCGGCACCCGGGCCTGGATCGACAGCATCACCTGCTCGCGCCTGCCCAAGCCGGGTCGGATCGGCCTCGCCTACTTCCCCGACGACAAGGGCCGCATCGTGACCGAGATGTCGGTGATGGTGCATTCCGACAGCGAGGTCGGTTTCATCACGGCGGCCACGGCGCAATGGCACGATTTCGAACTCATCGCCCACCAGGCACCCGACGGCATCACCGTCACCGACCACACCAAAGAGGTCGAATGCCTGCTGGTCACCGGTCCCAAGGCCCGCGACATCCTCGCCCCGATGGTGGAGGGGCACGACCTCAGGGCCCCATGGCTCACCGTGTCGATGGAGGGCAGGGTCGCCGGACAGGATGCGGCCCTCCTGCGGGTGTCCTTCGCAGGCGAACTCGGCTGGGAAATCCACGCCGCGCCCGACGCGATGCCGGCGATCTGGGACGCATTGTCGGCCGCTGGGGTCAAACCCTTCGGCATGTTCGCCCTGAACTCGCTTCGGGTCGAAAAAGGCTACCGCGCGTGGAAAGGCGACCTCTCGACCGACTACACGATCCTGCAGGGCGGCCTCGACCGCTTCGTGCGGTGGGACAAGGACTACACCGGCAAAAAGGCGATGGAGAACGAACGTCAGCAGGGCGTCAGCAAGCGCTTTGCCACGATGACGGTCGAGGCCAAAGGCTGCGACGCCCCCTACATGGCGACCGTCTGGAAAGATGGCGAGATCGTGGGCGAGGTGACCTCCGGCGCCTGGGGGTACCGGATCGGCAAATCGATCGCGCTCGGCATGATCCGGCCCGAGTTCACCAACCCCGGCACGGAGCTGCAAATCGACATCTTCGGCCAGAAATGCGCCGCCACCGTGCAACCTGATGAACCGCTCTGGGATCCCGCGAACGAAAGGCTCCGGGCATGATGAAACCAAGATATGCGCTCCACGGGCCTGGCGAGGGAGTGAACTACGACTGGCAGAACGACCACACCTTCGTGAAGGTCTCCGCCGCTGACACCGGGGCCGCTTACACGCTAATGGAGGACAATCTGAAACCGGGATTTGAGCTCGGCCTGCATCGCCACGACACCCACGCCGAGACGTTCTATATCCTCGAAGGGCAGATCGTTTTCTACGTCGATGGCGATTGGCATGATCTCGGCCCCAACACCACGCTCCACGTGCCGCCCGGCGTGCCCCACGGCTGCCGCGCCCCGGACGGCGGTCGTATGCTGATGATCTATCAGCCCTCGGGCTTCGATGGGTTTCTCGCCGAGATGGCCCGCATGGAGCCGCGCGATTTCGACGACCCGGCCAGGATGGCCCTGCTGAGCGCCAAGTACGATATCGTCGACATGGGACCGCTTCCGGAAAGGACCGCATAAGATGGCCGAGATCACCCTTCTTGACGGTGGCATGGGGCAGGAACTGATCCACCGGGCCGGTGACCGACCCACACCGCTCTGGTCCACACAGGTGATGCTGGACCGCCCCGGCCTCGTGGCCGAGGTGCATGTTGCCTACGCCGATGCCGGTGCAACCGTCGCCACCACCAACAGCTACGCGATCCATCGCGACCGGCTGCGCGGCGGTGCCAGCAACCACTACTCCAGAAAGGGCATGGATTTGCCCAACCTCGAGGACAAGTTCGAGACCTTCCTCGCCATGTCCCTTGATGAGGCCGAACCGGTGCGGTCACGGTCTCGCGTTGCCGGCTCCATCGGTCCCTTGGGCGCCAGCTACCGCGCAGACCTGCACCCCGCCCACGATCCGGCCGTCGCCCTCTATGCCGAACTGGCCAATCTCATGATCGGCCGCGTCGACGTGCTCCTGTTTGAAACCATCCCGTCCGTCGCTGCCGCCCGTGCCTGCCTCGCGGCCGGACGGCAAACCGACCTGCCTGTCTGGTTGTCATTTACGGTCGATGATGAAGACGGCAGCCTCCTGCGCTCCGGCGAACCGCTTTCCGGGGCCGCCAAGGTTGCCGCAGGGGCGGACGCCGCTCTGGTCAACTGCTCCGCCCCCGAGGCGATCCCCGCCGCGCTCGATGCGCTGTCGTCCGCGGGCGTGCCCATGGGCGCCTACGCCAACGCATTCGAGACTCTGACAAAGGACTTCATCAAGGGCGGCACCACCGCCGAAAGCCTCTCGGCCCGCCGGGACATGACACCCGAAGCCTACGCCAGACACGCCCTCGGCTGGATCGACCACGGCGCGACCATCCTCGGGGGTTGCTGCGAAACCGGCCCGGCCCATATCGCCCGCCTCGCGTCGGATCTCCGCGCCGCCGGTCACACCATCGTCTGATGCTGTCTTTGGCTCACAAATATCCCCGGGGAGTCGCCCACCGGGCGACGGGGACAGCGTCCCCAATCCCGCAGGACCCGCCAATGCGGGTCCGAGATCAAACTGTGCGCCAAAGGCGCTCATTCAGATCAGGACACCGACCATGACCAACATCCCCACTACCGCACGCGCCGTCATCATCGGCGGCGGCGTCGTCGGATGCTCGCTCGCCTACCACCTGACGAAACTCGGCTGGTCCGACGTGGTGCTTCTGGAACGCAAGCGCCTGACCTCCGGAACCACGTGGCACGCCGCTGGCCTCATCGCCCAGCTTCGCGCCACAGCCAACATGACCAAGCTCGCGAAATACTCGCAGGAACTCTACGGCGACCTCGAGGCCGAAACCGAGGTTGCCACCGGTTTCCGCCGTTGCGGCTCCATCACTGTCGCCCTCACCGACGAGCGCATGGAAGAACTGCGCCGCTCCGCAGCCATGGCCCGTGCCTTTGGCGTCGACATCGACGAGATCACGCCGGGGGAGGTCGTGTCCAGGTATGAACACCTGAATGTGTCCGACGTCATCGGCGGCGTCTACCTCCCCAAGGACGGGCAGGGCGATCCGGCCAATATCGCGCTGGCTCTGGCCAAGGGCGCCCGTCAACGCGGCGCCAAGATCGCCGAGGGCACCAAGGTCACCGGCATCACCCGGCAGGGTCGTCGCATCACCGGGGTCAACTGGGCCCATGAGGCCGGCGACTCAGGCACGATCGCCGCGGATCACGTCATTAACTGCGCCGGCATGTGGGGCCGCGACGTGGGCCAGATGCTCGGCACGAACGTGCCCCTGCAGGCCTGTGAACACTTCTACATCGTGACCGAAGCCATCGAGGGCCTGACCCAGCTTCCCGTTCTGCGCGTTCCCGATGAATGCGCCTATTACAAGGAGGACGCGGGCAAGCTCCTCCTTGGCGCCTTTGAGCCTGTCTCGAAGCCGTGGGGCCCGCCCCCCGAGGATTTCGAGTTCGACCAGTTGCCCGAGGATTTCGACCACTTCGAACCGATCCTCGAAGCCGCCGTCAACCGCGTGCCGATGCTGGCCGAGGCGGGCATTCACACGTTCTTCAACGGCCCGGAAAGCTTCACGCCGGACGATGCCTATCACCTCGGCCACTGCCCCGAGATGGACAACGTCTGGGTCGCGGCGGGGTTCAATTCCGTCGGCATCCAGTCCGCCGGAGGCGCGGGCATGGCGCTGGCCCATTGGATGGACACGGGGGAGAAACCCTTCGACCTCGGCGACGTGGACATTTCCCGCAACGTGCCGTTCCAGAAAAGCCGCCGCTACCTGCGCGACCGCGCGACGGAGACCCTTGGCCTTCTCTATGCCGACCACTTTCCCTTTCGCCAAAAGGCCACCGCACGGGGGGTGCGCCGCTCGCCCTTTCACGCCCACCTCGCCCAGCGGGGGGCGGTCTTTGGCGAACTCGCCGGTTGGGAACGCGCGAACTGGTTCGCCCGCGACGGTCAGGACCCTTCGTACCACTACTCGTGGAAACGCCAGACCTTCTTTGACAACATCGCCGAGGAAGTCGCCGCCATCCGTACAAATGCAGGCCTTTATGACATGTCGTCTTTCGGCAAGCTCCGGGTCGAGGGCCCCGATGCCGAGGCGCTGCTGAACCACGTTTGCGGCGCCGATATGAGTGTCCCGGTGGGCAAGATCGTCTACACCCAGTTCCTCAACCAAGCTGGCGGGATTGAAGCAGATATCACCGTGACCCGCCTGTCCGAGACCGCCTATCTCGTCGTCACGCCCGCCGCCACGCGGCTCGCCGACCAGACCTGGATCGAGCGCCATCGCGGTGATCTGAATGCCGTCGTGACGGACGTGACCGCCGCAGAAGGTGTTCTCGCGCTCATGGGCCCCGATGCCCGCAGCCTTTTGCAGCCCCTGACACCCAACGACCTCTCCGCCGAGGCGTTCCCCTTCGGAACGGCGCAAGAGATCGAACTCGGCTACGGCCTCGTCCGTGCGCATCGCGTGTCCTACGTCGGCGAACTGGGCTGGGAGCTATACGTCAGTGCCGACATGGCGGGTCATGTGTTCGAAACGATCATGGAAGCCGGACCCAAGCTGTGCGGTCTGCACATGATGGACGCCGCCCGCATGGAGAAAGGCTTCCGCCATTTCGGCCATGACATCACTTGCGAGGATCATGTCCTGGAGGCCGGTCTGGGTTTTGCGGTGAAGAAGACGGGCGGGCATATCGGGGCCGACGCGGTGGCCGCCAAACGCGAGGCCGGCCTCATGAACCGCATGGTGCAATTCAAACTCACCGACCCGGAGCCCTTGCTGTATCACAACGAACCCATCGTCCGGGACGGAGAGATCGTGGGCTACCTCAGCTCCGGCGGCTACGGTCACCATCTCGGCGCGGCTGTCGGACTGGGCTACGTTCCCTGCGAAGGCGAGAGCGCGCAGGACGTTCTGGCCTCGAGCTACGAGATCGACGTGTCCGGGGTTCGCGTCGCCGCGGAGGCCTCGCTCAAGCCGCTCTACGACCCCAAAGGCGAACGGATGCGCAGCTAGATGTGGAGTCTCATGAGGTTGTTCACATCGAGCCCTGATCGGCTGATGGG
>CAYMMT010000190.1:0-5243 GCA_964391555.1 uncultured Rhodobacterales bacterium | reverse complement strand
GAAAACCGTTGGGCGTGAGAGCGTCCCGTGGGTTCGAATCCCACAGCCTCCGCCATTGACCGAAGGGTCCTGCGTCGATCCGGGGAGGCGCCATTTCCGTCGAAACCTTCCTTGGGTCGGGACTCCGGCGGCCAGCACGCCGTCCGCTTGAACGACTCCGGACGACCGGAAACCATTACCCAGTCGCTCTCGACTTGTGTCAGGACCGGTCAGATGGCCACGACAAGGTCCGGGTATTCCGACCTGAGCGCCGCGACGACCGGATCGAGCTTGATCGCCTGATCGCTGTGCATGACCCCCGGTCCGGGCGGGGCGGTGAGCACCTGACGGGCGGAGTCCGCAGCGACGATCGCGGTCATCAGGGCCTCTTTGCGGCCGGTCACGCCGACCAGGGTCTCGGCGGGCTCCGATCCGCTGCGGCCCACCGCCCGGACGGCAATGCCGCAAATATCCGAGCCCATATGGACATTCATGAACAGCCAGACCGCGCGTTTTCGCCAGAAAGGCCGCCGCAGCAGCCGGCCGAGACCGGCCCTTGACGCGACGGCGAAGAGCCAAGTGACAAACCGGCTGTCATACCGGACCCAGGTCGAGACCGAAGGGACACTTTGGGTGCGCGCCAGAACGTGCTGATCGGAAAAATTGAACCGGTAGGCCGGGCGTTTTTTCTCCTGCCCTGCGAGGCCGAGATCCATGCTGTCGCCGAAACTCCGGACGGATGTCGGGCGGCCGTTCTCCATCACCTGATAGGGAGCATCGAGATTGTCCAGTATCCACTCGATCGCCCCCTGGCCGTGGCGATCGCCAAGACCGGACTCGAGCAGAATGTCGATCCGGTCCACGCTGTCCATCCTGTCGCGGGCCCGCGCGGCGAGCAGGTTGGTCAGACCCGGCGCCACGCCGACGCTCAGCAGCGCGGTGGCCCCGTTGCGCCGCGCAAGATCGTCGAGGTTTTCGACCTGCGACAAAAACGAGTATTCCGCGCTGATATCGACGTAATGGATGCCGCGTGACAGGCAGTGTTCGACAAATCTCGTGTCGGTCTGATCGAGGCAGACGATCACCGTGGCGACCCCGTCCAGAGCCTGGCCGGTATCGGCGGCGAAGATATCCACGGCGCGCGCTTCGGTGCCGTGTCCGACGCTGGCTGCCGCGGCTTGCGCCTTTTCGATGTTCCGTCCTGAGATGACCACGCGCCCGGGAAAGCCGGGGGCAAGCCGCTCGGCGATGGAAAGTCCGACCGCGCCGTAGCCGCCGACAATCAGGATCTTGCCGGCGTCCGGCTGCGCATTTGGTTGATTGGATGACATGTCGATGTTCCTTGTATGGGTTCAAAAGTTGAACACGGTTGCCGTCACGGATCGCGGCCCGACGGGTCGGCCCCGGTCCGACCACTGGTTTCCCGGCGTCGCGGCGTGTCCTGTGTCCCTGACCAATCGCCAAGCAGACCGCTCAATTCAAACGCCGGGAGTTCGTCCGCCAACGCGTCGGAAGATATCCCGGTGTTGATCTCGCACGCGTAGTGGATGGCCCGTTCCGTGAACCCGAGAAGCGCCCAGGCGGTCTCATCCGACTTGCCCTCCGGCAGCAACCCACGCTCCGTCGCTGTTCGGAGATAGCTGTCGATGACGCCCGCCGCCTTGGAGTACCAGTCATCGACGCGGATGCGTGTCTCGGGCCCGATGGCGCGCGCTTCCCGAAGCTCCAGAGATGTCAGGACGCGTTCGCGCCGGCAGCTTTCGACTATGGTGATCCACATTTCCCTGAATTGCGCAGCAAGTTCCGCGAGATCCGCCATGTCGTCGGCTGGAAAACGGCCCAGGGTTTCGTTGAGCAAGCCGCCGAAGAAATCATCGATAAGGTTGAGAAAGATTGCCTCTTTGCTGTCGAAGTGAAGGTAGAACGTCCCTTGGGCCAGACCCGCCTGGGCGACGATGTCGGAAACCCGCGCCGCGTGGTAGCCGCGGGCGCCGAAAACGATGGCTGCGGACCGCAGCAGACGCGCTTGGGCAGTTGGTTTCGTCGGAGCTGTCATGGAGTCATCTTGCGACTGACGCGTCAGTCAGTTTGCTGAGCCGGTATCTGACGTCAATACAATTTGCCGCAATTACACGCTTTGCTTTCCCGCTGTTTCTCGCGATTGACCCACCGACGATTGGCATCGTTTTAGCTGCTTTTCGGCTTCAGGCCCGCACCCCGCCTGTTTTTCAACGGACTCCGCGGTGTTGCAGTCGGACCGTCATGCGGTTCGTCGATACGGCCATTCCGGTTGGTTCAACTTTTGAAATGGGCTTCGCAGGACGAGATTTCCGCAACAAGCTCAAACGCTACAGGGGAGTTGGCCCTTCGATCCCCGCGCCTTGAACTGGCCGTATTCGCCATGTTGCTCCGGGCAATCGCCACTTAGGTGCGTGGGTCCTGAAGCCCGCCCAACTCAGCCATGACAGTCCAGATTTCGGCGACCCCGTCGCGGGCCTTCAGCCGGGCAAAGACGGTTGGTTTCTCCCCGCGCATGCGAGCCGCATCTCGGTGCATGACGGAGAGATCGGCCCCGACATGTGGCGCGAGATCGGTCTTGTTGACGACAAGGATGTCCGACCGCGTGATGGCGGGCCCCCCTTTGCGCGGGATCTCTTCACCGGCCGCGACATCGATCACGTAGATGGTGAGGTCGGCCAGTTCGGGCGAGAACGTCGCGGACAGGTTGTCGCCGCCACTTTCTATCAGCACCACTTCCACATCCGGGTGACGCGCGCGCATTTCCTCGACCGCCGCGATATTGATCGAGGCGTCCTCACGGATCGCCGTGTGGGGGCACCCCCCGGTTTCGACGCCGATGATCCGGTCGGATGGCAGCACCTGCATCCGGACCAGCGCGTCGGCATCCTCGCGGGTGTAGATGTCGTTGGTGATCACGCCAATGGAGTGACGGTCGCGCAGGTGCTCGGCCAGCGCCGCCGTCAGCGTCGTCTTGCCGGCGCCGACCGGGCCGCCGATGCCGATCCGCAGAGGGCCGTGGGGAGAGACTGTCATGTCCGGAATATCCTTGGCTCGACGGTTTCGTGGCGCATGGCGGCGATATCTGACAGAAACGCCGACGAGGACAAGCCGTCGAGGTCGCCTTGCCCGGTGTCCTGCGCCACGGTGGAGCAAAGCGGCGCAAGGCGTTTGAGGATGGCCTGCCCGTCGGTCTGGCCCAACGCCATCAAACGCTGACCGGCGGCAACCAGATTGCCCGCAACCCCCTGAAGGTAGAGCGTTTGCGTCAAAGTCAGATCGAGTCCCTGCAGCCCGGCGGCGCGGCCAAGAGCGACCGGAAGGGTCAGACCTGTGACTGCCAATCCCCAGACCTCGGCCAGAACCCTGCCGAAAGCGGCGCCTTGGGCCGTGGTCTCCAACAGCCGCTCGGAAGACGGGGCCAGGGCCCGGGCCAGCGCGTCGATCCCGGCGATTTCGTCAGGCGCAGCGCGCCATGCGGCAGCAATGAGAGTACTGTCGACTCGGCCCGCACCGAAATGCATCACATCCGAAAGCCAGGCTTCCAGATCCTCTGACGTCGCGACCCAGCCCTCGGCCACAGCGGCCTCCAGCCCGTGGCTGTAGGCAAAAGCACCGACCGGGAAGGCCGGAGACAACCATTGGACAAGCGTCAGCGCGTCAGTGGTCATGGCCGTCGATCGGTCCATGCTGGTGGCTGTGGTCATGGCCATGGGTGCGTCCATGTCCGTAGGCGCCGCCTTCCGGGGTGAAAGGCTCGACCACATCACGCAACCGGGCACCGAGCCTTTCCAACATGTCCCGGATCACCTTGTCCCGCTGGATCAGGAGACGGCCGGGCTCGATCTGGCACGGCATGTGGCGATTGCCGATATGCCACGCCAGTCGGGTCAGGTCGCCCGTGATCTCAAGCAGGTCCTGATCGGCGGCGACCACCTCGACCAGCCGCCCGTCGGTCGTTTCAAAGGCGTCGCCATGGTCGACGGAGGTGGTCTGCGCCAGGTCCACCAGCAGGGACTCCCCCTCCGCCGTGCGGATCCTGCGCCGACGCAGGAAGCGGTCGTCATAGCTCAGGACACAGACCGCGTCGGCGCCTTGCCATGTGCCGGCCTTGCGGATCTGATGGGTCTTCAAGCCGGTCATCCCGCCACCTCCACGTGGCGGCGGATCGGAGGCCGGCTCAGATGTAATACAGGTCGCGATAGACCACGCGCACGATCTCGTCGCGCTCGATGCCTCGTGCCGCAAGCTGCGCGTCGGACATGGCCCGAAGCCGTTCGACCTGTCGGAAGCGCGAGTTCGCCTCGGCCGCCGTGAACAATGCGTCGCTGATACGTGCGAAGATGCCGCGCGGCGCTGCGCCGGGGTTGGTTGTGATACTTGCCATTGGAAACCTCTTGTAGGGTCAGGTGTGGTTTCCTCCCTTGGCAGGTAAAATAGGCGTCGCGGTCTCCGGGAACCACGTCAAATACCGAACAGCCGCCATGCACGGCGCGCAACTTGCTGCGATTTCTACCCGTGACCATGACTGTCAGAACAGGAAGTAGCGTTGCGCCATGGGCAGTTCGCTCGCCGGTTGGCAGGTGAGCAATTCGCCGTCCGCGCGCACGTCGTATGTCTCGGGATTCACCTCGATCTCCGGGGTTGCGTCGTTCAGAACAAGATCTGCCTTGGAGATGCTGCGGGTGTTTTCAACGGCCACGACGTTCTTGGCGAGGCCAAGCGCATCTCCGATCCCCTGATCCGCGGCTGCAGCGCTGACAAAGGTCACGGCAGAACGCTCGACCGACCTGCCATAGGCCCCGAACATGGGCCGGGAATAGACCGGTTGCGGGGTGGGAATGGAGGCGTTGGGGTCGCCCATTTGCGCGCAGGCAATGGTGCCCCCCAAGAGGACCATCTCGGGCTTCACGCCGAAGAACGCGGTATTCCAGAGAACGAGGTCCGCCCGCTTGCCGATCTCGACGGAGCCGATCTCGTGCCCGATCCCGTGGGCAATGGCAGGGTTGATCGTGTATTTGGCCACGTAGCGTCGGACGCGGAAATTGTCATTATCGCCAGCTTCCTCGGAAAGCCGCCCACGCTGCTTTTTCATCTTGTCGGCCGTCTGCCAGGTGCGGATGACGACCTCTCCCACGCGCCCCATGGCCTGGCTGTCGGACGCGATGATCGAAAACGCGCCCATGTCGTGCAGGATGTCCTCGGCCGCGATGGTTTCGCGTCGGATCCGGCTCTCTGCAAAGGCC
>CAYMMT010000189.1:0-5277 GCA_964391555.1 uncultured Rhodobacterales bacterium | reverse complement strand
ACGGTCTGCTCCGCCAGGCTCTGAACGACGAACGTGTCCTCGATCGAGCCGTCGGCCAGGTCCTCTCGCCCGACGCGCAAATCGTCCGTCGTCACGGCCACCCAGGCGGTCCAGTCAGAGGCTTGAGACGATATCCAGCGGGCGCGGGTCTGGTAACCAGTGGCCGGCAACAGCCCTTCGCTCACAGGATCAGACCCATTGGAGAATTCTGTGACGGTCTTGGTCACGGCGATCTGCGCCGTCGCGGCGTTGCGGATCTCGATGGCCAGCGCGTCGGCCTCCGGCAAGTCAGAAACAGACCATTGATGCAGGATCCCCGGACGGCGATCCGCCGAGGCGCTGTCCTGGATCGCAAACGCTGTGGCCGAGAATCCTTCCACCGTCAGGGGGGCGGGCGGAGTGACCGTCGGCTCGTCCGGCGGCGTGCCGAGATCAAAGCCAGGCGGCGGCGTCCAGTCGGCGGCGTCCACCAGCTTTGACGACAGCGGTATCGCGCCGGTGGCCGAGCCGGAGCCGATCTCGAAGACCTCGAGGTCGGCGGCGCTGTAGCCGTTCTCGTCCGACGTCCAGGACACCACGTCACCGGGCTCCAGCGCCACCGCCCAGGGCGGCAGCACTTGAGAATGGCGCTGGAACCGCCTCTCATCGCTCAAATCGGCCTGCATCACCCGGCGGGCCTGGCGAACATTGCTCAGTGCCCGGAAGGTGGTCTCGGCCACATGGCGCTCGCCATCCTCGGCCTCGGCGGTCAGATCGTGGAGCGGCTCGGCCTCGGTAGCCTGCCAGAGCGCGGCGGGTTCGGGATAGGTGGCGGTGACCCCGTTGAAGGCCGCTTCAAGGCCCGGGAAAGGTCGCTTCTCTTCCGGTTTGGTCAGCAGCACATCGGTGTCGGTGAAACTCATCACCGCCGCGCCGGGTGCGCCGACGCCCATGCGTATTCCGTCGGCCACCTCGGCGATCCAACCGGCACAGGCCTTCGACAGCTCCTGTTCGATGTCCGCCGGGTCCTGGTCGACGCTGACCTCGATCCCGCCGACAAACTGCGGCTCGGTGCCGCCCTGACCGTCGTCGACCAGCAGATCGCATTCGTTCATCGCTGCGAAGGCATCGGACAGCCGGACCTGCGCGGCGGTCAAACCGCCGCCCCAGACGTAGCCATCCCAAAGCGGGATCCCGCGCAAGACATTGTAGCGCAGGACCGCCAGGTTGTCGGTTGGCTCCCAGGTCGACGCATCATCCCAGCGATGACTGCCAGTGCCGCCAACGGTGTCATCCTTGCGCGGATCGTAAAGCGGGATCGAGCCCACCTCGAAGAGCACCGAGGGCAGACCGCCTGAAAAGACCTTGCGGTCATAACGGAAGGTCATCACCGCGTAGGCGATGCCCTCCATGACCATGGCCGAGCTCCAGGGAAAGTCCGGGTGGGCGCCGTATTTGGCCACCAGCATCGGGTCGGCCACGGTCTGGGTGCCGTCATAGAACCGGATCCAGGCGCGCCCCTGGAACTTTCCCTCGATCTCGTAGCCATAGTCGGCATGCTGGTTCGTGGTGGAGATCGTGACCCATTCGCCGTTGATGACCACGCGGCGCAGGGAGACGCCGGGCAGCCAGCTGACGGCCCGGATCATTGTCAGGTAGGCATTGGGCGTCTTGCCCGCCGCGCCGTGGCTCATCAGCGGCGCCAGCCGGGTGCCGGCGGTTGCGGTTGTGCCCAACGGGAAGCTGACCGGATGGGTGCCGCCGGTCTGCTCGATCTCGGTCTGGATCCCGGGAGTGCGTGGCGCCGGTTGGGCCGCGGACATCAGCGCCGACACGGCGACGGACGTGAGCAGGCGCGTCCCGATTGTTGCCGCCACGCCGGCCGCGGCGGCTGAGAGGCCCAGCGCTTTGGCCGCGACAGCGATACCGGTTCCGATAACCGCCATCAGCCGACCCTCCAGGCCCTATGGGCCAGGGACATCGGACGAGAGGCAAGGCCGGAGGGTCTGAGGCAGAAGAAACGCCCGCCGGAGAACACCCCCAGCGCCGGACCCTCGGACGTCTCGACCATGCCCAGGTCTCCGTCACGGGCGCCGGAAACCGGCTGCGCCTCGAAAGAGGCGTCCAGCAGCTCCTCGTGATCGGCCACACCGAGCACCGCCAGACCCGCCTCGATGCCGGCACGGCTGCGGTCCTGAGGGGCGATCATCGCGATCAGGTCCACGTCGGTCACCGCCTGCAGCGCCGCATTGGCCAGGTGGCCGCAGTGGCAGCGTTCGTCGCAGAACGCCGCCCGATCGAACCGGCGCAGAGCAGCGGCGAGCCGGGTGCGCCAATCGGGGTGCCGGCGCAGCCCTCTCATGACCACCGCCCAAAGGAGCGCGGGAGAACGGGCGGCGGGCCGGCGGTGCCGCCGTCGCCTCTCTCGGAGATCGATATTTCTCCCCAGGCTACCGGAATGCTGCCCGAGACCTCGATGTAAGGCAGTCCTGCCTGCGCCGGCTTCCGCGCCAGTTGCGTGGCGTGGGACTTCTTGATTGGCAGGCTTACGGTCAGGCGCTGCATGAGGCTGGCAACCTTCAGCTGGACGCGCCAGGCTTCTCCGTCGCCGGACCGGCGGAAGGTTGGCGCGTCGACCCTACCAGTCAGCTCCACCAGCGGTTCGGCGATGAGCCGGCCGGTGAGTGGATCGAACCAGGCGCGGTGCAGAACCACCTCCGCCCGGTTCGGGTCGTATGTTTCCAGCGCCTGGCGCACGGCCGGGCTGAGACCCGACAACGTCACGGTGTGGCGGTGGTCGGCCACGCCCTTGCGGCGGGTGATCTGCGGCACCTCCAGAAGGGCGCCGGCACCGAAATAGGTGTAGTTGGTTCCGCCGATCCCGAAGACCCGGTCCTCCGGCCCGTCCCAGAGCCCGATGGTCTCGACCAGGCCGGTGTCCCGGTTGCGGCACCGCAGCCAGAGCAGCCAGTGCTGCTGGACAGCCTTGCCGGCGGTCAGGTGATCGGAAAGGGCCTGCGGCAGGACGCGCATCAACCGGCCTTCAAGGTTTGGGTGAACGAGAAGTCGCCACCACGCCAAAGCGTGCCGCCAGTTTTTGCCACTGGCGTCTGGCTACCGTGATCGATCTCGGCCAGAAAGGTGGGTGCGATCAGCGTGACGGAGGTGCCGTCGGTCCAGCCCTCGGCCAGAACCGGCAGGACGGCGACCAGAGGCGTCAGGCCGGTGCCATCGGCCAGCGCGTCTTCAGCCAGTTCGTGGTAGCGACGGACACCGCCGTTCAGAAACCCCAGCCGATCGCCCGCCTTCAACTGGTAGCCAGCCGGCAAGCCGCCGATCCGAAGATCAGCACCGGAGCTGGCTGCCTGACCAGCCAGCACCGGCGCTGCGGCGCCCAGGACCGACCCGTCCGGATCGAGCGCCGGACCCGGTAGCCGGATGTCACGGGCGATAAAGCTGGCCCCGGCCTGTCCCAACACGCCCAGTCCCGCTCTGACAAATGCCGCCTCGTCGGCGGTCAAGTCGCCCATGGCCACGGAGCCGCGCCAGAGAGGCGCACCGAGCGCCCCGGAGATCTGCTGTCCGCCCCTGGTCCGATCAGTCTCGACGCCACCCACGGGTGCGCAGCTGAAGTCCCGGATCGGCAGACCGTCCAGAAACTGTGCGAGGGAGAGGGGGAACGCCAGCGTCATCCGGTGGTCCAGGGATTGGCCATGACGCGGCTCATCGAGCCCGGCAGGGTGTTGCGGTCGTAGTCATCGAGGGCCGCCTGCATCCCCCGGTAGGCGGCGGCTTCGACCTCCGCCGGGTTCTGGGTCCCCGAGAAATTGTTGGTGACACTGATGCCGCCGCCTCTTGCGCCGCCGATGGTGGCGCCGGCGTTCATCGCCTCCAGGGCGGGCAGATTGCGGGCGGTGGCCGCGGCGTTCATGACCATCTCGCCGGGCGAGCCCCAGAACAACGTCCGGTCCTCCCGAGGACCGCCGACGCCGTAGAGCATCCCGCCTTCCGCGCGTCCGGGGATCAGGAGCGGAGCCAGCCCGTCCAAGATGCCGCCCTGCCAGCCGAAGATCCCCGCCAACGGCCCGTCGCCCAGGATGGCTGCCTTCAGGATCATGTCGCCCAGCATCTCGAGAACATTGCCGCCGGTTGAGAGCGAGCGGTAGAGCATATCATTCAGGTCGGCGGCGAAATCGGTTTGCAGCTGCATCGCGCGAGCTTCCTCTTCCCGCGCCCGTATCAGAGCTTCGACCTGCGACCGCTCGGCGGCGGTCGCTCCGGAGAGAACCTCGCGATACCGGATCAGCTCTTGTCGGACCGGGTCGAGCTCGCGCTGCAGGTCGAGTTCTTCCTGAAGACTTTCGATCAGCTCCGCGACGGCATCGCGTTCCTCGCGGGCCGCAGCGCCACCACCACCGTCGCCGCCGCGACCGGTCGTGGCCGCCCGATTTCGGCCAGGGGCGAACGGCGATGTCCGATCGTAATCGAAACCGAAATTCGACGCCCTTGCCGCTGCGCCTCGGTCATAGTTTGGGTCACGCGGATCCAGGATGACTTCCCCATCGATACCGCGCCCGGCAAGCTCCACCGCAATGGACTGAGCCACGCCCAGACGCTCAACAAGCACGTCCGCCACGGCAACGCCCGCGTTGATGCCAGGAGACGTGTCCGTTTCAGCCAGGGTCTGGGCCATCTCCCAGGCGAGGCGGATTTCGTTTTTCAGCCCCTCGGATGCATCCATCGAGGCCAGCGTCTCATTCAGAACATCTCGCTCCACCTGTCTGCGGGCCTCGGTTGCCTGAACGCTGTCTTCGCCAAAAGTCGCAATCGCGGCCTGAACCGCGACTTGCCGGTTGAGGTCGTCCAGCATCGACCGGGCTTCCTGGGTGCCTGCCCGGCGGGAGTCGGTCAGCCGGTCTTCCACACGCCCCAGAGCCGCCGAAAAACGGGTCAGCCGCTCCTTTTCCACCGTCTGTTCGCGGAGCAGCTGCAGGTTGGTCTCCTGCTCCGCGAGTTCTTCGCGTAGCACTGCAAGCCTTGCCTTCGGCCCCTCGAGGTAACTGTCCGGGACATTGCCCATCGCGGCCGCGATCTCCGCCTCCCGCGCGGCTATAGCCTCCCGACGGGCGGCGATATCGTCCCGCAAGGCAAGCTCTTCATCCGATACACCGAGCCGGAGTGCACGGACCTCGACGGTCAGCGCGGCAATCCGGTCGAGTGCGCCGCCGACCCGATCCGCAAGGTCGTCCGCCTCGTCGCCCGCTTCCCCCAATCGCGCAATCCACTGAATGATCGCGG
>CAYMMT010000188.1:0-5294 GCA_964391555.1 uncultured Rhodobacterales bacterium | reverse complement strand
GACATCGGCAAGAACCTTGTGTCGATGATGATGGAAGGCGCCGGGTTCGAGGTTGTCGACCTCGGGATCAACAACGCAGTCGAGGCGTATCTCGAAGCGCTCGAGACCGAAGAACCCGACATCCTCGGCATGTCTGCCCTGCTCACCACCACGATGCCCTACATGAAGGTCGTGATCGACACGATGATCGAACAGGGCATCCGGACCGCCAATATCGTGCTCGTCGGTGGGGCGCCGCTGAACGAGGAATTCGGCAAGGCCATCGGTGCGGACGCCTATTGCCGTGACGCGGCCGTGGCCGTGGAAACCGCCAAGGAATTTGTCGCGCGCAAGCACAACCAGATGGCGGCGAGCTAAGGTCTACGCCATCGACCCGGCATTGTGAGCCCGTCAGGTCCAGGGTCTGGCGCAGATCAATGACGGGAAAACAGCGCGCCCATTGAATAACTCTGATCTGCGGACAGGGGAAAACCCGGCGAATCTGACGCGCGCCCTTCTCCCGCGGCCCATCAGGCCTTATCTCTGGTGACAAGGAGGCCCGACATGCCGATCGACAAACTTGTGCTGATTCTTGTCTGCGTGATTGCGGCCGCCGCCGCGACATTGTGGATTGGCGCCATCCTTCTGGCCGCATTTCAGATCCCCCTCGCCGGGATTGCCCTGATCCCCGCGCTCCTTGTCGGATACGTCCTCTGGCGGGTTCTGGCCGAGCGTCTGGGCAACGACGAAGAGGACCACTACGACGGGATCGAGCACTAGGATGCTGATAGCGACGACCGAAACCGTAGCCGGCCACGACATCGTGGAGACCCTTGGCATCGTGCGGGGGGCCACGGTGCGGGCCAAGCACCTGGGCACCGACATCGTCGCCGCGCTCAAGAAACTTGTCGGGGGCGAACTGCATGGGTACTCGTCACTTCTGGCCGGCGCCCGCGAGCAGGCCATCGACCGCATGATCGCGGACGCCAAATCCATGGGCGCCGATGCCATCGTGACCGTCCGAATCCAGACCTCCACCATCGCCAGCGGATCATCGGAAATTGTCGCCTATGGCACGGCCGTCCGACTTGCCCGCGCCTGACGACGCCGCCCTGACGCAGGCTGGATTGCCGCCCTCGGGCAAGGGCCGCGTGCTGATCCTTGCCTGCGGCGCCATCGCCCGGGAGGTCATCGCCCTGACCGGCCACCTGCCCCACATCGACCTGCAATGCCTGCCCGCGATCCTTCACAATCACCCGGACCGGATCACACCCGCCGTCGAGGACGCGATTGCGGCACGCCGGGATCATTACGAAACCATCTTCGTCGCCTATGCCGACTGCGGCACCGGCGGGCACCTTCAGACCGCGTGCGAACGGCTGGGCGTCGAGATGATCGCCGGGCCCCACTGCTACAGCTTCTTCGAGGGAAACGCCGACTTTGCCGACCGCGACGAAATCGACGCCTTCTACCTCACCGACTTTCTCGCCCGCCAGTTCGACGCCTTCGTGACCCGCCCGCTCGGCCTCGACCGCCACCCTGAATTGGCCGGGATGTATTTTGGCAACTACCGAAAACTGGTATATCTGGCCCAGACAGACGATGCGCAAATGACTGAAAAAGCAATGTCTTGCGCCGCAAAGCTCGACCTTGACTTCGAACGTCGCTTCACCGGCTACGGCGATCTGGCAAAGGCCCTGAACGCGCTCTGAATTCCGTCGCGACCGCCCATACCGGGCGCCGCGATTTTCGTCGCGAAAATCGCCCCCGGCGACGGCGCAGCCGGCGCAAAACCTCAGGGTTCGCCAAGAAAATCGCCGGCATCCACGTTGCCGATATTGCCCAGCAATTGCCGGATGAACGTCCGGTCCTGCGTGTTGTCATCCGTCACCCGCCGGTTCAGGACCACGACCCGGCCGGCCTCGAGACCAAATCTCTCGATGTTGGAGACCACCCCTTCGGCATCGAAGGTGATGGCGACGACTTCCCGTTCGATCTCGGTCGGCCGAAACGGCCCGACCGTCCGAAACCGGCTTTGCACATAGTAGAATCCGCCCGCGTTCAATACCCCGCCCGCGGTCGGCGGCCCGATGACATCGGCCACGGTGTCCCGCGTATCGACGCCGACCAGAACCTCGGCGAGGTCGGTCTCGCTCGGCGCGTAGCCGTGGTTGCGGAAAAGCGGGGTACAGGCCGTGACCAGTCCCAGCGTCAGTGCCAGAACCGCGACCCGTGTCCGTCGTCTGATGTGCCCGCCCATTTGCGCCTGCCCGTGCTGTGCCATGTCGGCGTTGGTCTTGACTGCTCGAGTTCCCGATTACATCACGGGACCACCCCTGTTCAAGGAGCAAGCACCATCACCGCCCCCCCATCCGATTTCCCCAGCGCCCCATACCGGTTGACCGACCGGCACCTGACGGCTGAAATTCCGGTCTCCTTTCATCCCGACGCGGCAGGGCTGAGGGCTTTTGCCAAGGCTCTCGATATCCCGCAGGTCAGGAAACTCCGCCTCGAGGGTCACCTTGCCCCCGCCGGTGACCGCGACTGGACGCTCGAGGCGATGCTTGGCGCCACCGTGGTCCAGCCCTGCGGCGTGACCCTCGCCCCGGTCACCACGCGCATCGACGAACCGGTGACCCGGCGTTTCATGGCCCACCTGCCCGAGCCGGAGCCCGGCGAGGTGGAGATGCCGGACGATACCGATATCGACCCCCTGCCCGAGGTGATCGACCTCGCCCGGATCGCGCTTGAGGCGCTGTCGCTCGCCCTGCCGGCCTTTCCCCGGGCCCCGGGCGCGGAGGCCGGCGAGATGGTCTTTACCGAGCCCGGCAAGACCGCGATGACCGACGCCGACGCCAAGCCCTTTGCCGCTCTTTCGGCCCTCAGGGGCCGGCTCGATCCGGGTGATGAGACAGACGACTGAGAAAACGCTTGTCAGATGGCGCAAAATCCGTATTTTCCGCGCTTCTCGAAGGACAGCGGTTGCGAGGCGCGCGCGCGCCCGCTAGACGGCTCCGAACGAGATACACATTAGATTCGCGACCGGGCGCCCGAGGCGTCCCAAAGCTCCAGACCCGAGGTTGAGACATGGCTGTCCCTCAGAACAAGATTTCGAAGTCCCGCCGGAACAACCGTCGGTCGCACCACGCGCTGTCGGGCTACAATCCGAATGAATGCGATAACTGCGGCGAGCAGAAGCGCCCGCATCACGTGTGCCCGTCCTGTGGCCATTACAACGACCGCGAAGTTGTTGCGATGACCCCGGAAGTGGATCTGGACGAAGACGCCGCCTAAGTCGCGGCGGCAGGCACCCACGGTGACCCAGCCTCAGAGAACCCCGGCCAAGGACCAGACCGCCACTGCGGGATCGTCGGCTGGGGTTTTGTCATTGGATGCCATGGGAGGCGACAAGGGCCCCGCGCCCGTGATCGCCGGATTGGCCCGGTTCCTCGCCGGCACGCCCGGGGCCCGCGTCATCCTGCACGGGCCCGAGGATCAGCTTCGGCCCCTGCTGGCGAAACGCAGGATCGACAGCTCCCGCGTCGAGATTCGCCATGCGACCGAGGTGGTCGCGATGACCGACAAACCGAGTCAGGTCATGCGGCACGGGCGCGAAACCTCCATGTGGTCGGCGATCGACGCCGTCCGGGATAGGGCCGCGGAAGTGTGCATTTCCTGTGGCAATACGGGCGCCCTGATGGCGGTGTCCATGTTGCGCCTGCGCAAGGCCGAAGGCGTCAACCGTCCCGCCATTGCCTGCCTCTGGCCATCGCGCAATCCCACCGGCTTCAATGTCATGCTGGACGTGGGCGCCGATATCCGCGCGGACCAGGATGATCTGCTGACCTACGCCCTGATGGGCGCCTCCTATGCCCGGAACGGCCTTGGCCTCACCCGGCCCCGCATTGGCCTGCTGAACGTGGGGGTCGAGGATCACAAGGGTCGCGCCGAACTGAAGCTCGCCTTCGACATGATCCGCCGCGCCGCCCCGGGCGCTGAGTTCGACTTTGTCGGTTTCATCGAAGGCGGAGACATTCCGTCGGACCGCGTGGATGTCATCGTGACGGACGGGTTCACCGGCAACGTGGCCCTGAAGACGGGCGAAGGCACCGCGTCGCTCATCTCGGAACTCCTCCGGGCCGCCTTTGCCCACACGCCGCTGTCGCGGATCGCGGCGCTTCTGGCAATGACGTCACTCCGCCGGCTCCGGACGCGGATTGACCCGCGCCGGGTCAACGGTGGTGTCTTTCTCGGTCTCAACGGAACGGTCGTGAAGTCCCACGGCTCGGCCGATGCGACCGGTATACAGGCAGCGCTCGATCTGGCGTGGCAACTTTCGGAAAGCGGTTTCTCGGAGCGTCTGGCAGAGCGGGTTGCATCCTTTGTCCCCGACGCTCAAGATGACAGCGCGGCGGCGACCCCGGTCGACGCCAAAACGGGCACCGAAGCAGGCAGGCACTACAAATGACGCAGAGCGCAACACGACGCGCGGTGGTCCGCGGGGTCGGTCACTACCTGCCCGAACGTGTTGTCGAGAACTCCGAATTCGAATCGTCGCTCGACACGAGCGACGCGTGGATTCGCGCCCGCTCCGGCATCGAACGTCGCCACTTTGCGGCCGAGGGTCAGACGACCTCCGAACTGGCCGAGAAAGCCGCCAGCGCGGCGCTGGCGGATGCCGGCATGGATATCGACGCCGTCGATGCAATCGTGCTGGCGACCTCCACCGCCGACCTGACCTTTCCGTCCGCCGCGACCATGGTCCAGAACGCGCTGGGCCTGACAAGCGGATTTGCCTTCGATGTCCAGGCGGTGTGCGCCGGATTTGTCTACGCGCTGGCCAATGCCAACGCGCTGATCGTCTCGGGTCAGGCCGACCGGGTCATCGTGATCGGCGCCGAAACCTTCAGCCGCATCATGGACTGGACCGACCGCTCGACCTGCGTGCTCTTCGGCGACGGTGCCGGTGCATTGGTTCTCGAGGCCGCCGACGGGACCGGGACGCCGGAGGATCGGGGCATCCTCGCGACCGATCTCAATTCCGACGGGCGTTACAAGGACCTGCTGTACGTGGACGGCGGCGTTTCGACCCAGACCACGGGACGGTTGCGCATGCAGGGCAAGGAAGTGTTCCGGCACGCCGTGGAGAAACTTGCCAAGACGGCCGACACCGCGTTGCAAAAAGCCGGGCTGAGCCACGGCGATGTGGACTGGGTCGTGCCGCATCAGGCCAATATCCGCATCATTCAGGCCACCGCGGAGAAGCCGGACATGTCCATGGACAGCGTCGTGGTCACGGCTCAGGACCATCGCAA
>CAYMMT010000187.1:2621-5339 GCA_964391555.1 uncultured Rhodobacterales bacterium | reverse complement strand
GAAGGGGGGTGGGGGGGGGCGGTGGGGGCCGGGGGGGGGGGGGGCGATGATCTCAAGGGGAAAGTAGACCCTGAGCATTTTCCGGCCATGGTCGGCCGCATTTCGTTTTTCGTGAATGCCGGCATTCGGTTTGTTACCGAGATGTGCAAGATGCGTGCCTTCGTCGAATTGTGGGACGAGATCTGTCAGGAGCGCTATGGCGTCGAGGACCCCAAATACCGGCGTTTCCGCTATGGTGTGCAGGTCAATTCTCTGGGCCTGACGGAACAACAGCCGGAAAACAACGTCTACCGCATCCTGCTGGAAACCCTCGCCGTGACGCTGTCAAAGAACGCCCGGGCCCGCGCGGTACAATTGCCCGCGTGGAACGAGGCATTGGGCCTGCCACGGCCATGGGACCAGCAATGGTCGCTGCGCCTTCAGCAAGTTCTCGCCTACGAGACGGACCTGCTGGAATACGGTGACCTGTTTGAAGGCAATCCCGTTGTCGCCGCCAAGGTCGATGCGTTGAAAGCGGGCGCGCGCGCCGAATTGGACCAGATCGATGCGATGGGCGGCGCGGTTGGGGCGATCGAGTACATGAAGTCTCGCCTCGTTGAATCGAATGCGGCCAGAATTGCGGGAATTGAAGCTGGCGACACCACCGTTGTGGGCGTCAACAAGTTCCAGAACGGCGAACCGTCGCCCCTCACCGCCGGAGATGACGCAATTATGGTTTCCGACCCGGAGGCCGAAGCGGATCAGTTGCAACGACTTGCCGCATGGAAGGCCAACCGCGATTCCGCAGCTATCAAACTGGCGCTGGCCGACCTGCGCGAGGCCGCGCGGAGCGGCACCAATATCATGCCCGCCTCGATCAGTTGCGCCCGGGCTGGCGTCACAACCGGCGAATGGGCAGAGGAAATCCGGTCGGTATTCGGTCAATACCGTGCACCGACAGGTGTTTCGGCAAATCCCTCGAACCGGACCGAGGGCCTCGACGATTTGCGGGAAGAGGTTAACGCGGTCTCCGCTCGATTGGGCAAACGGCTGAAATTCCTCATGGGCAAGCCAGGCCTCGACGGCCATTCCAATGGCGCCGAGCAAATCGCCGCCCGCGCCCGGGACTGCGGAATGGACTTTGTCTATGAAGGCATACGCCTCACGCCGGATGAAATCGTCGCCGCAGTCCTGCGCGATGAACCGCATGTTCTTGGCTTGTCGATTCTTTCCGGCAGCCATATCGCGCTGGTTTCCGATGTCATGGCCAAACTGCGCGCAGCCGGCCAGTCACACCTGCCGGTAGTTATCGGGGGCATCATTCCTGACGAAGATGCGGAAACTCTGCGTGCCATGGGCGTGGCGCGGATTTATACCCCCAAGGATTTCGAACTCAATCGGATCATGGCGGATATTGTCGAATTGGCCGATCCCGCAAGGATTGCGGCCGAATAATTCAGCGATCCTCAGGATTGTAATTCACCACAGCTGAATTGCGCAGTTCGGATTTCCGGCGTATGCCTGCCGTGTTTCCATCGTCAAGTTTTGATAAAGATCCGACGAACACTCACATCAAGAAAGGTGTCTCATGGCCGTGAATGTCAAATCCATGACCCGCAAAGAGCTGGAGAAGCTCAAGGCTCAAATCGAAAAGCAGCTCGAAAGGCTCGCGACGCAAGACAGGAAGACCGCGCTTGAAGCGGCGGAAAAAGCCGCGAAAGCTCATGGCTTCTCCCTGACGGAATTGACCGGCGCCTCGGTCGCAAAACCGGTCCGGAAAGCCATCGCGGCAAAGGCAAAAGGCAAGGTAAATCCACCGAAATACCGCAACCCCGAGAATCCGGATCAGACATGGACCGGCAAGGGTCGGCGCCCGGAATGGATCAAAGCCGCGCAGGCGGCCGGCGTTGACATCGACAAGTCGATGGCGATCTGAGGACTATTCCGCGAGACGAATGACCAGATCGTCGTAGGAATATTCCTCGGCGATCGGCCCCATATCACCACGAATAAAGCTCGGATCGGCTGGCAAGCAGCCGATCCCGCAAACCTGCCAGGTCACCATATCCTCGGTATCTATGAGCCAAAGCCGCCCGCCCGGCGTTGCCACCCAGCCGTCAATTCCCTCGGCCTCGTCGCCTTCCATATCCTCACCTGACGGCACCTCCGACGCGTAGTCTGTCGAGAAGGACCCATGGGTGTGATAGCTCGCCGTAATGACCTCGATATCAACCGGGTCTTCGGGCGTACATTCATCTTCGGTTCCGGGTCGTGGATCTGACGCGATCAGGTTTCCACCTGCGTCAAATCCGACATAGCCGCAGTATTCCCGGCTTTCGGCAATGGAGAGCGGGTTGATTTCATCGAAGACCGACCTGATCAGCGCTTCTTCCTCAGCAGGCTGCGCAAAGGACGGGATCGGCAGTCCGGCCAGGACAATCACAGACAAGGCTCGCATGGACACTCTCCGGTTGTCACGCGGTTCCCGGACACGCTACCTGTGAAGCCTGAAGCCGCATAGAGGGAATGGCGCATGACAATTCACATCGGAGCCAAAGAGGGCGACATCGCCGAGACCGTCCTTATGCCCGGCGATCCCTATCGCGCGAAATGGGCGGCCGAAACATTTCTGCAAGATGCCAGACTGGTCAACGAGGTTCGCGGAATGTTGGGCTTTACCGGCACCTGGAACGGCAATCCGGTGACCATCCAAGGTTCGGGCATGGGCATGCCCTCCCT
>CAYMMT010000187.1:1463-2521 GCA_964391555.1 uncultured Rhodobacterales bacterium | reverse complement strand
TGGACATCACGACCCATGTCGGCGGTATCTACTCCTCGGACGTCTTTTATGACGAACGCCCTGATCTGAACGAACAGATGACCCGCCATGGCGTGCTCGGAGTGGAGATGGAAACCGCCGAACTCTACACGCTTGCCGCCCGGTACGGCCGCCGCGCCCTTGCCGTGCTGACGGTCTCGGACCACCTGCAAACCGGTGAGGCCTTGCCGTCCGAAGACCGGGAACGCAGTTTCGGTGACATGGTCGAAATCGCCCTAACGGCCGCCTTCACCTGAGATCCCATGACTCCGGTCATAGGGATTTGGCGCGGGTTCGGACCATCCATCAGGCAATGGACCCTGCCAGACCTCCATCAGAAGTGGATGGCACGGGGCCAGGTCCGACGAATGCTCCGACCCGCAGTCGCCGCCCGGACAGGCTGACAGAACGGCCAACAACGGCTGGTCGGCCAGCATGGTCAGATAGTCTCCGGGCCGGACAGGTGAGGCCTTCATGAAATACTGCCCCGTGTCGCGCGTGAAACCCGTGCACATGAAAACGTTCAGCACGTCATGCACATGGTGCTCTGCTTCGGTCAACGAGAGACCGGTCACTTCGGCCAGAGCCCGGGTCAGGTTGGAATGGCAACAGTGATGGTAGTCCGTTCCACCCAACAGACGCCCTGTATAGGGGTCACACCGTGTCCCGATCACGTCGTGGACCGACCCGCCGTCCGAATCCATCCCGTACCATGCCAGCGTATCCTCCACGATGGTTGCCAGCGGCCTGAGATACGGAAAGGCGGACCACAGCCGATCCCCCACCGTGACATGGGTGCCATGCAGGGCCCGCGTCTTGCCGGAATAGAACCGCTCCGACAGATCGTCCCGGCGAAACAGGTTCAGATCCCCAACCTGCGGCCCCTCAACCGACACGATCCGCAAGAACGCGCCGGCGGGGACCTTGATCGACGCGGCCTCCCGCGGCGGCACCAAACATTCCGCCACTTTCGTCGCCCGCGCCAACGCCTCCAGATAGGCCTCCAATGGCACTTGCGGTAGCATTTCGGGCGGATAGCA
>CAYMMT010000187.1:0-1363 GCA_964391555.1 uncultured Rhodobacterales bacterium | reverse complement strand
ATAACCGGTCAAACCACGCGTTCGACCATCATCCGCTTGATCTCGGCGATGGCCTTCGCCGGGTTGAGCCCCTTCGGGCATGTCTTCGCGCAGTTCATGATGGTGTGACAGCGGTAGAGCTTGAAGGGATCCTCCAGATCATCCAACCGCTCGCCCGTGGCCTCATCACGCGAGTCGATGATCCATCGATAGGCATGGAGCAGCGCCGCCGGCCCCAGATATCTGTCTCCGTTCCACCAATAGGACGGGCAGGATGTCGAACAGGACGCGCACATCACGCATTCGTAGAGCCCATCGAGTTTCTTGCGGTCCTCAATCGATTGCTTCCATTCCTTCGCGGGACGGTTTGTCGTGGTTTCAAGCCACGGCATGATCGAGGCGTGCTGAGCATAGAAATGCGTGAGATCGGGGATCAGGTCCTTGACCACGGGCATATGGGGCAACGGATAGATCGCGATTTCCCCGTCAATCTCGTCATGGCCATATATACAGGCCAGCGTATTGATGCCCCGGCTTTTCACGCCGCCAATGTTCATCGCGCAGGACCCGCAAATCCCTTCCCGGCAGGACCGCCGGAAGGTCAGCGTCGGGTCAATCTCGTTTTTGATCTTGATGAGGATATCGAGGACCATGGGCCCGCAGCTATCCATGTCCACGAAATAGGTATCGAGCCGGGGATTTTGTCCGTCATCGGGATTCCAGCGGTAGATTTTCACCGTCCGGACGTTCTTGGCCCCTTCGGGCTTGGGCCAGGTCTTTCCGGTGGTCATCCGGCTGTTCTTGGGAAGGCGAAACTGGACCATGGGTCAGGCTCCTATGGATCAGGTGAGGCTTGCGGTGGCGCAGGCCACGGTTTCTTCACGGGCCAGGATGTCAGAGACCAGGAGGACGATCTCGGCCCCCGGCGCTCCGGCATTGGCGGCAGATATCTGGATCAGTTCTTCGGTGCTGGCATTGTCGAGGATGCATTCGGTCAGGGCGGCGCCGATTTCCCCGGGCACCTCCTCTTCGACGATCGGGGCGACGACGGACCGGGCGGCGGCCTTGGACGTCGGCCCGGTGATCTCTTCCACGGTGGCACAGGCTGACAGCGCCAACGCGGCACCCATCAGCAGCACAGCAGGCATTCTTCTCACGGTTCTCATCTCCCTAACCAAGCACCAGCGGCCGGGTCGGCGGCGCACCGGTTCCTTCGATGACACAGGTCTCATAAACCTCTTGCGGGTCGCGCCCCGCGAGAGCGTCCGACGTGATGCCGATCTCCACCCTCGTGAATGGTCCGTCCTCCGAATTCACACCGACCCGCACGTTTCCGGTGGGGCCCTGCGCCTGTCGGGCGCGCTCCGCGCACTCGGCCTGCACC
>CAYMMT010000186.1:0-5346 GCA_964391555.1 uncultured Rhodobacterales bacterium | reverse complement strand
TCGATCCAGCGGCGGAACCAGAAGGTCATCGAGGAGGCCCCCTCGCCCTTCCTTGACGAACAGACCCGCCGCGCCATGGGCGAACAGTCCTGCGCGCTGGCCAGGGCCGTGGGCTATGCCAGCGCCGGAACCGTGGAATTCATCGTCGATGGTGACCGCAACTTCTACTTCCTGGAGATGAACACGCGCCTGCAGGTTGAACACCCGGTGACCGAACTCATCACCGGCGTCGACCTCGTCGAACAGATGATCCGGGTCGCCAACGGTGAGCCGCTCAGCATCACGCAGGACGATATCGGGATCACCGGCTGGTCCATTGAAAGCCGGCTTTACGCGGAGGACCCGTACCGCAACTTTCTCCCCTCCATCGGCCGGCTGACGCGTTATCGCCCGCCCGCCGAAATCGCCGCCGGGCCCCTGCTCTCTGGCGGCAAATGGCAGGGCGATGCCCCGGAAGGACCCAACGCGATCCGCAACGACACCGGTGTCTACGAAGGTGGCGAAATCTCCATGTTCTACGATCCGATGATCGCCAAGCTCTGCACCTGGGCGCCGACCCGGGGTGAGGCGATCGAGGAGATGCGCACCGCGCTCGACGCCTTCGAGGTCGAAGGCATCGGGCACAACATCCCCTTCCTGTCGGCGGTGATGGACCATCCCCGGTTTGTCTCTGGCGAGATAACCACCGCCTTCATCGCGGAGGAATATCCCGAGGGGTTCGGCGGCGTGACGCTCTCTGATCCGTCGGTTCGCCGCATCGCCGCCGCCGCGGCGGCCATGTACCGCGTGACCGAGATCAGGCGCACCCGGGTCTCCGGGCGTCTGGGCAACCATGAACGCCACGTCGGCGACGATTGGGTGGTGACGCTTCAGGGGCAGTCCCTGCCCGTGAGGATTTCCGCCGACAAGTCCGGCGCCCATGTGACCTTCGAGGACGGTGAGAAGGTGCGGGTGGAAAGCAACTGGACCCCCGGAGACAGCCTCGCGCGGCTTGAGGTCGACTACGCGCCGCTGGTCCTGAAGGTCGACAAGATCACCGGCGGCTTCCGCATACGCTCTCGTGGGGCGGACCTCGACGTCCATGTCCGCAGCCCCCGCCAGCACGAGTTGGTGCAACTCATGCCCGAGAAAATCGCGCCCGATACCTCGCGCCTGCTTCTGTGCCCGATGCCGGGACTGATCGTGAAGATCGACGTCGAGGTTGGTCAGGAGGTGCAGGAAGGGCAGGCCCTTTGCACCGTTGAGGCGATGAAGATGGAGAACATCCTGCGTGCCGAAAGGAAGGCCGTGGTTTCCAAGGTCAACGCCGCCGCCGGCGACAGCATGGGTGTCGACGACATCATCATGGAGTTCGAATGATCCACTTGGCAGGTCAGGGCGGGGCAGGGCAGGGATGATGGGCACGTCGCGCGCCCTGGTCGTGGCCTTTGTCGTCGCGCTCGCCGCCGGTATCGCGGCCGCCTACGGCGTTGTGCGCCTCGGGGCCATGGTCACGGTCGAAGGTGAGCCCGCCATGGGGCATGTCATCCTTTGGCTTGCCCCGCTCGGGGCGCTTGCCGGCTTCGCGCTGATCTATCCCATCGGGCGGGGCCGGGCGCTGCGGCTGCCCTACTGGCTGTTCGGCCCGATGGCGGTCTATGCCGCGACCGGGGCAGGGGTGGTGGCCTTTCGGCAAATCGGCTCTTTTGGCCTTTCCCTCGCCCTGGGCGGCGCAATTGCCTTCGCCGCCGCGCTTGTCCTCTTCTTCCGGGATACGCGGCATGGCTAGGGTTGCGCAGGTCTCTGTCGCTTCGGCGCTTCTGGCTTTTGTCGCGTTGATGGCGGTGGCGATGGCGCGGGCGGGGTGGGTCTTCGAATACCCGCTCGATGACGTCTATATCCACATGGCCATGGCGGAACAGATCGCCGCCGGCGGGTATGGGGTGAACGCCGGAGAACTGGCCTCCGCCGCCTCATCGCCGCTTTATCCGCTACTCCTGCTGCCGGGCGCGGGAACCGAAGTCCAGCGCTACCTGCCGCTCTTCTGGAATGTCGTCGCCCTGATCGCGGTCGCCTGGCTCTGGGCGCGAATCCTGATCCGGGCCGGACTGTTCGAGCCGGGCCGCGCGTGGATCGGCTGGGCTGCGGCGGTGCTGGGTCCGATCATGATCAACAGTTTCGGCCTCGCCTTTGTCGGCATGGAGCATACGCTGCACATGGCCGCCTCGCTGGCCATCGTTCTGGGCCTCTTGCGGGTGGTGCAGGACGAGGAGATCAGCGCGGCGCTGCTGATTGGCCTCGTACTGAGCACCGCGCTCCGGCTTGAGGGTATGGCGCTGGGTCTCATGGCGGCGTTCGTCGTCTGGCGCGTGAAGGGACCTGCCCCCGCCATCCTTTGCGGATTACTCACCCTGCTCCCCGTCGTCATCTTTGTTCTCGCCCTCAACGCGATGGGCCTCGACCCGCTGCCCGAGAGTGTGCAGGCGAAACTGCACGCCAACGATACGGTCGATCTCGGCTGGGTGGCGCGCTTTCTCGCGCAGTTTCAGGTCAATATCGCCAAACCCGCGGGGCTTGTCCTGCTCCTGGCAACCGGATTGCTTCTGATCCTGATGCTCGCCTTGCCCGCCATGCGGCGGACAGGTCCGCGCAGCTTTGGTCTGGCCCTGCTTGCGGCCACGCTCGCCCACCTTTTCTTCGGTCAGATCGGTTGGATGGACCGCTATGAAGGGTACATCTGGGCGAGCATTGCGGCGGGGCTCCTCGTGGTCGCGTCCTGGGGGCCGCGGCTGTTGCCGGCGGTGGCGCTGATCGCCGTCGTTGCCGGCGGTCTGATGGCATACTGGGTCAGCTGGACCCAGCATTTCCCGTGGAATATCAGAGGCATTCACCTGCAACCCGCACAATCGGCCCGGTTCGCGCAGGACTTCGCCCGTGTTCCCGTGGCGGTGAACGACCTCGGTCGCGCGGCCTGGGCAAATCCGAATTACGTGCTTGATCTGTATGGTCTCGCCTCGGCCGATGCGCGCTATTTCCGCACCTATGACCCGTCGCCCGGCTGGGCCGCGCCGCTGGCCGAAAAATATGGGGTTCAGCTTGCCATGATCTACGAAAAATGGCTGGGCGAGGCGGTGGGCGACGACTGGGTCAAGCTGGGAGAACTGCACATCATCCCGGGCGAAGGTTACCTTGGCGACAGCAAGGTGGCCTACTACGCCACCGCGCCAGAGTTCGTGGACGATCTGAACGCCGCTCTGGCCGAATGGGCGCCAACCTTGCCCGAGGGCGCGGAATGGCGACCGGAGGCACGGGAATGAGACCGGACCCTCAGAACCCGCGCGCGGCGTCTATTTCCTGCTGCCGCAGCGGCATCTTGTCGATGGATCGGCTCAGTTCGCGCACGTCCCAGGGCAGAGGTTTGCGCAGCTTGACCTGTCCGTCCTTCCCGAGGATCGCCAGCATGAACGCCCGAGGCCGAAGTTGCCGGCGGATGTCGCTCAGAACATCGGGTTCGGTATCGGTGATCAGGATGACGTCACGCTCGACCAGATCGTCGGGCCGATGGGCCAGAAGCTCCATTTGCCGCCGGAAACTGGGGTCATTGGGGCTGTCGCCAAAGATCACAACCGGTCGCGCAATCCATTGGAAATCCGACAAATTTACTTCAGATGCGTCGAATATCCGGGTTGGTTCATCTTGCCACAATGCCACCGCCGTCTCTGGCGTGGCGGCAATGACGGCCTCGTCCGCACCCTGCTGGGCGGCCAACTCTGCGGCGAAAAACACCGTGATTCCAACGGACATGGCCCGGATCAAACGCATCTTCATGGTTTCCGATATAGGCGCGATTCGGCCCGAGGCTAAGCCCCCCCAAGCCCAAGACCGTAACAATTTTCCGTTTAAGCATTTTGTCAGGCTTCTGGCCCATTGCTGTGCCCCTGTACGTCATCATCCCGCGGTAAAGTCCCGGGCGCGGCGCGGGGGCCGCCTGTTCATGGAAGTAGTCTTGCATATCGGGGCTCACCGCACGGCCTCGACCACGTTTCAGGCCTTTCTCGAGGCCAATACCGCCCGTCTCCGAAGCCGGGGGATCGGGTGCTGGACGCCCGAGCGGACCCGGGGTGGACTGTTCTCCGGACTGATCCGCCGACCCGAAGACATCACCTTGCAGCTGGAGGAGCGCGCCGCGCGGTCGTCGGGCCTGATCCGGCTTGAACTCGAGCGGCATGCGGGAATGGGGGTCTCCCATCTGGTCGTCAGCGAAGAGAACATGATCGGTGCCGTCCGCAACAACCTCCGCGCGCGCTCGTTCTATCCGCTGCTGGACGAACGCCTGATGCGGTTCCGCGACGGTTTCGGGGATGCGGCGACCCGGATCGTCCTGACCGTGCGCTCCTACGACGCCTACTGGTCCTCCGCCCTTGCCTATGCCGTGGCGCGCGGTGCGCGCTTGCCGGACGCTGGCCTGCTTGATCGGTTGGTCACCCAGCCCCGCCGCTGGCGCCACGTCGTGCAAGAGGTCGCACAATGCTTTCCCAAGGCCGAGATCGTGGTGCTGCCGTTCGAACGGTTTGCCGGACGTCCCGAAACCCAGCTTGAGGTCATGATCGGCCAAGGTCTGCCCAAGAGGGGGCTCACCGGCCATCGGGACTGGCGCAATCCCAGCCCCGCGCTTCCCGCGCTGCGCCGCCTGCTGTCCGATCGCATCAGTCTGCCGGTTGATCGGTTGATGCCCGCGGGCGACGGGCGCTGGATGCCGTTTGACGTGGATCAGCGCATGGAATTCGGCCTTGCCTATCACTCGGACCTGAGCTGGCTCCGCGCCGGCGCCGACGGGTTTGCCCGGTTTGTCGAGGATCCGAATGCCCCAATGACAGAACCGAAGATCACCGGCCCGGGAGAGCTCGCCGCAGAGCAGGCCCCCGCGCCCGACCAGAGAGGACATCGTGATGAAGGACCAAAACGCGCAATGGTCTGAGATCGCCCGCGCCGAAATGAAAGGCCGGGATCCGGCCGAACTGACGTGGGATACGCTCGAAGGCATCCCCGTCAAACCGCTCTACACGGAGGCGGACACGGCAGGCCTCCCGCACATGGGCGGCATCCCCGGCGAAGCGCCGTTCACCCGCGGCGTGAAGGCAACGATGTACGCCGGCCGACCCTGGACGATCCGGCAATATGCCGGCTTTTCGACCGCCGAGGAATCGAACGCCTTTTATCGCGCCAACCTCGCCGCCGGTCAGCAGGGTGTGTCGGTGGCGTTCGACCTGGCCACGCACCGCGGCTATGACAGCGACCACCCCCGCGTGGTCGGCGACGTGGGCAAGGCGGGCGTTGCCATCGATAGCGTGGAGGACATGAAGATCC
>CAYMMT010000185.1:0-5562 GCA_964391555.1 uncultured Rhodobacterales bacterium | reverse complement strand
GTGCGACGCCATGCACATCGCTCAGGATCTGGTACATCCGCATCATGCCGTAGCCAAGACTGCTCCCCACAACAAAGGCGCCGGGCGTCCGTTGCAGAGCAGGATACATGGCGCTGACGTCAAGCCACTGGCGCACGGTGCCCGAGCGCACGTTTGAGAAGTCGAGACCGCGTAGATCGTAGACGGTCGGTGTTCCGGCGGTGACACCGGTAAACTCTGCCAGACAGGCTATCAGGATCCGGACATCCTCGACCGTCACGATCCGGTCGGTTGCGACAACCCGGATTCCGTTGGACCGCAGGACCGTGGTGGCCCCAAGGTGCGCCACGGGTTCGGCGCGACGACACGCCAGCCAGTTGTCTTTGACATGCATGAACATGCTCCGAATGCCGTTAACGCTAACGATGCGGGCGCCTCGGTTATCAGGTGGACAGGACGCGGACAAGTGATGTCGTGGTCCGCTTCAATCCTGGGCGGATCGTGGTCCGAGGTCAGAGGGGGCGGAGCCAATGGGCTGTGGTGGGGGAATGACACTGTCACCGGAACTACTGTTTTCCTGACTTCCGATGTTCCAGACCACGGCTAGGATAGGCGCGGGGCCGGAAAAGGGGATTTGCTGGTGATTGGGGTCATTCTGAAATCGCTGGGACGGCGTTACATGGACCTGCGCCTCCGATCGGGTCCCTACATCGTGCGGATCGTGGAGCGCCCCGGGCGCTGGATGGAAACGGCAGACCTGGAACGTCTGGCCGCCGATTTGCGGCTTGTTGCCTCGAAAACCCTGAACGAAGCTGGCCTCACCTACGGTGTCTTCGCGGCGGACCGGTCCCGGTATGCCGACAGCATCGTGACGCTGGTGACAGAGAAGGACGGAACACCCGTTGCATTCAACGCGCTGGCGATGATGGAAGTGGACACCGAACCCCGCGCCACGGATGTCCTGCATCTGGGCCTTGTCATGGTGGACCCGGACGCCCGCTCAAGAAGCCTCAGTTGGGTCCTC
Source organism: uncultured Rhodobacterales bacterium (assembly GCA_964391555.1). Classification (GTDB taxonomy): domain Bacteria; phylum Pseudomonadota; class Alphaproteobacteria; order Rhodobacterales; family Rhodobacteraceae; genus JAMWZF01. The sequence goes on along the minus strand of CAYMMT010000185.1, from coordinate 4,559 downwards.
TATGGCCTCACCTGCTTTCTCCTGTTTTTCAAGAACCAGTTCCGGCCACTCTGGATTTCGAACGTGACACAGGTGCCGGCGGTGGTTGGCATGGTAACCGAGATGTTTTCGGACATTTACCCTCAGCCCGCGCCGGTGCGCCGCTCTCTTGCGCACCTGTTGATCGCGCGCCGGATCATCGACGGCCACTCCCACGTTTTTGGTGTTGGCCAGGACGCGTTTTTCGACGAGGACCGCTTCGTCATCCAGAATGCCTATACAGGAGGTTCGGACGGCTTGAAAAAGACATATGAGGCGGCTCCGAAGCATCGCAACGAAGTGTACAATGCGTTCTGTGCCGAGGTGCTGGACTATGACCGGGGCGACGACGTGATCCAGCTGGGCCGTCTCGACCTGCCCGCGATCCGGCGCTACCTGACCCGCGATGTGCCCAGGTCGGCGGTTCTCGGCGTCCTGATCACAGGGGGTATTGTCGCGCTGCAACGACTGATCCTGCCCGTTCTGCACTGGTCCGACAGCGCCCGTCCGTATTCCATCTTACGACCCCGAACGCCGCGATGATCGAAACCTACGCAGAGTTGACGACCCGAAACATCGGATTTGTCACCGAGGCCGAGCAGGACAAGCTGTGGCGCGCGACGGTCTTTGTCCCGGGCTGCGGCGGAATGGGCGGGGCCTGCATCATGGCGCTTGCCCGCATGGGCGTCGGCCGGCTCATCCTTGCCGATCTCGACGGGTTCGAACGGTCAAACATGAACCGCCAGCTGTTTGCCTGGGACCACACGTTGGACGAACACAAGGCCGAGGCCACGGCCCGCCTATGCGCGCAGATCAACCCGGAGATACGGGTCGATGTCCACGGCGCCGATTGGATGGCGGCGGCAGAGGCGCTCATCGGGCAAGCGGATATGGTCGTGAACGGCACCGACGATCTGGGGGCGTCGCTGCTGATTTACCGAACGGCGCGGGCGCTGGGGCGTACGGTTGTTGATGCCTATGCCTCACCGCTCCCGTCCGTCTATGTGACGCGCCCCCAAGATACGCCCCATGAGGAACGGATGGGCTATCCGACACGAGGCACCGCGATAGAAGACATCACCGACGGCCAGCGCGCCACCGCCTTCCTGAGCGAGGCCGAATGGGTGGTTCTGAATTCGTCCTCGCGCCACTACATCGACAGCAGTCTCATCGGAGAGGTGATCGAGGGCAAACGGGGACGGCCATCCTTTGCGCCCATGGTGATCTCGACGGGCATGTTGATGGCCTACGAGGTCTCCAACGGGATCATGGGCCGGCCCCACGGCGCTGACAATCGCGGCTGGTTCTTCAACCCCTACAAGGGGCGCGTGGAACGGCCCCGCAACCCGCTTCTTGCCGCGGTTCTTCGGCCGGTCGTGCGGCGCTACCTTGCGGGGTTGATGACATGAACGCTTATGCCCCTCCCTTGGCGGATCTTGTCCTGTCGTTGGCGGCTCTGGCCGGGCTCTGGACGCTGGACCGCGTGCTGCGGGCGGCGGGGCCGGACGATCCCGTGGTCCGCCGGTTCCGGTTCGGTGTGTTCGCCGTCCTGCTCGTGTTTCTCGGGCGGTCGATGGTTGCCCTGACCGGCGCGGGAGCATTGAGGTTCATCGAGTACATCGGCGCCGGGTTGATCCCGCTTGCGGTTCTTCTGCTGGTCGAGGGACTCCTCCGGCGCCATGCGCCCGGCTGGGCCAAGACGCTATTCGCCGGCGGCGCCATCGTCATGGTCATCCTTGCCCTGCTGCCCGCCGCATGGGTCGATCCGGGACGTATCCTGATCACTTTGACTTTGCAGGTTGCTGCCTTTGCCGTTGCGGCTTGGCTTGTTCTGACGCGCGACAAGGGGTCCCTGTCGGCCTCCGAGAACCGGGCGGCGGAACGTTTGGCCGTTTCGCTCCTCCTGATAGTGCCGCTGGGCGCGTCGGATTTTCTGATTTCCGTGCTCGGATTGCCGGTGCGTCCGTCCGGGATTGCGGTCCTTTTTCTGTGTTGGCTGGCCATCGGGCTCTGGCGCGGGGAAGGCGGCGGCCATCGCGCGCCGTTGTCGACATTCACGGTCATGGTCGTCTGCGTCGCCGCCGTCACATGGGTTGTCGCGAGCGGGTTCGGCGCGGAACGCTCCGCGATCATCATGATCGCGGCGTTGGTCCTCGCCGCCGTTCTTCTTTCTTCCGTTGTGGCGGACGCCCGGGCGGCGCTGGCGGAAGCCGCAACACCCTCGATCCTGACTAACCTGAGCGACTGGAGCGACGAGAACCCGGTTGCCTTCTTTCGGTCGCTGGCCGGTCATCCGGCCGTGGCCGGGGCGGTTTTCGTGGACGAGCCCGCGTTGTCCGGCCTGGATGGCGATGTGCTCGACCGGCTCTTCGCGGCGCGCCCGGTGCTCCGGCGCAGGGAAGCTCCTCCGACGGAGCCCGACCTCGCGGACCTCTGTGCCCATCTCTTCGACCGCTACGAGGCCACGCACATCCTGCAGGTCCGCGGTGCGCCGCGCCTTCTCCTTGCCCTTTCGCTGCCCTCGATTGCTGCCGGAACCCGGACCGAAGAGGAACTGGAGGTCGCGCAACGCATGGCCGCACTGATGGAGTCGAGAAATGCTCGCGCCTGACGCCTTCGAGGGGGTTGTGGCTCGAGCCTGCCTCGCCCCGTCGACACACAACACGCAGCCCGCACGGTGGGCTTTGAGAGGCGAGGAGATTCTGATCGGGGCAGACGCCGGTGCATATCTTCCGGTCGGCGACCCCACGGCACGTGATGCGGGGTTGTCCTGCGGGGCAGCCGCAGAGGCGACGGTTCTGGCGTTGTCGGCGATGGAAGTTGAGGCGGCTGTGAGTACGCACTGGAATGACGAGGACCTCGACACGCTAGGTGGCGCGCGCCTCGCCGCGCGCTTGCGTCTGGAAACGGGGGGCGAGGCTGATCCCCTGCACGTTCAGCTCGAAAACCGCTTCACGTGGCGCGGTGTCTTCGGGGCGGGTCCCGACCTTCAGGAGTGGAACAGGCCGGACGCGAAACTCGTGACGGATCAGGGCCTCATTTCATGGTTGGCCACGCTCAACGATGAGGTCAGCCATGAGATCATGGGCGGGGCGGCGTTTCGGCACGAATTGTTGGCCTGGATGCGGCTGAACGCGTCCCATCCAAGGTATACCGCCGATGGGTTGAGCCGGGAGGCCCTGCGCATGTCGGGTCTCGAAGCTTTTGCCGCCCCTGTCGCCCTTGGCCCGCTCTGGCGCCTGCTTGCATCGTTTGGACTGAGCAAACGCCTGACATCCGAGGCAGAGGCCACACTGACGGCGCCCGTCATCGCCTGTTTTCACAGGCCGGCCAATGAAGATGCGGTGGCGTCTGGCCGCGCCTACCTGAGGATGTGCCTCGAAGCCGCGTCGTTGGGCCTTGCCGGCTGGCCCATGGCCGCGTTGTCGGACCATCCGCGATCAAACGCGCAAATCTGCGAAAGGCTTGGCCTTCCGGACGGGAACCGTCTGATCCAGATGATCCGCTTCGGGATACCGACGGGCCAACGGCCGCCGCGCGCGCGCCGACCGCTGGCAGAACTCATCCTCTGAGACGACCCTTGCGGATCATCTGCCGCGGGCCGCCTTCTCTGCCAGTCCGCCCTGACCCGTCCGCCGGGCCAGTTCCGCCTCGATATCAGAAAGGGTGACGCCCCGCGCGGCACACATGACGAGCAGGTGGTAGACCACATCAGCCGCCTCCAGCGTGAGGTCATGCCGGCTGCCCTTGATCGCCTCGATCATCGCCTCCAGAGCCTCTTCCCCGAATTTTCGGGTGGCCTTCTCGGGATCCGACAGCAGGCGCGCGGTCCAGCTTTCCTCGGGATCCGCGCCGCGCCGTTGGGCGATGGTCTCGGCAAGATTGTGCAAACTCATGTCAGCCTCACGGGGATGCCGGCTCTGGCCATATGGGCCTTGGCCTCGGCGATGGAAAAAGTCCCGAAATGGAAGATCGACGCGGCCAGAACCGCGCTGGCCCCGCCTTCGGTGACACCCTCGACAAGGTGGTCAAGTGTGCCGACGCCGCCGCTCGCGATGACGGGAATGTTGACGGCGTCCGAGATGGCGCGGGTCAGGGGCAGGTTGAAACCCGCCTTGGTGCCATCGCGGTCCATGGAGGTCAGAAGGATTTCGCCGGCCCCATTGGCGGCGGCGGTGATTGCAAAGTCGACGGCGTCGATTCCGGTCGGCTTGCGCCCGCCATGGGTAAAGATTTCCCACCGGCCGGGGGCAACCGTCTTGGCGTCGATCGCGCAGACGATGCATTGGGAGCCGAACCTCATTGCCGCTTCGGTCAGGACGTCGGGGTTTGCCACGGCGGCCGAATTGAAACTGACCTTGTCGGCCCCCGCGAGGAGCAGGTTGCGCACGTCCTCGACGGTCCGGACACCGCCGCCAATGGTCAGCGGCATGAAACACTGTTCCGCAGTGCGGGTGGCGAGATCGTACATCGTGCCCCGGTTTTCATGCGTGGCGTGGGTATCGAGGAAGCAAAGCGCATCCGCACCTGCCGCGTCATAG
>CAYMMT010000184.1:0-5624 GCA_964391555.1 uncultured Rhodobacterales bacterium | reverse complement strand
GGCTACGGCATGATGCGGATGTACCAGATCCTGAGCGATGTGCATGGCGTCGCACCCGAAGCGCACCACTATGTCACCAGGTCGCTGATCGACGCGGTGAACTGGACACGGGCGCGGCGTGACATACGCCCGGAACTCCTCGGTCGACGAGATAGCCTTGCAGAAACCTGTCGCGGTGCGGCAGCGGCCCCGCGCCTTGTCTGACAGCGCGCGGCCTGCTCAGCAGTAGCGGTTCACGAGGTTCTCCAGACGTTCCTGCCGTCCGGATCTGGGTTGCGGATCGAGCCCTTTGTCCTCGACCATGGCCGCCACGGTTTCGAGATCCTGATCCAGCATCGTGATCCCGTCCCAACCGGCATACCGCTCGGCCCGCAACGCTTCGAGTTTGCCGTTCTCCAGCATCCGCGCCGCCGCCTTCAGACCAGCGGCGCAGGTGTCCATGCCGCCAACGTGGCTCAGGATCAGGTCTTCCGGATCGAGTGACTGGCGCCGCAGCTTCGCGTCGAAGTTCGTGCCCCCGGTCGTGAGTCCTCCGGCCTTCAGGATTTCGTAGTAGGCCAGTGCCACTTCCGGTACGTTGTTGGGAAACTGGTCGGTGTCCCAACCGGACTGGTAGTCGTTCCGGTTCATGTCGATCGACCCGAAGATGCCCAGAGCCACCGCCGTCGCGATTTCATGTTCGAAGGAATGGCCGGCCAGGATCGCATGACCCTGTTCGATATTGACCTTCACCTCCCCCTCGAGTCCGAAGTCCTTGAGGAAACCGTAGACGGTCGCGACATCGTAGTCGTACTGGTGTTTCGTCGGTTCCTGCGGCTTTGGCTCGATCAGGATCGTCCCCTTGAACCCGATCTTCTTTGCGTAATCGACCACGTGGCCAAGGAACCGGCCCGCCTGCTCACGTTCACGCTTGAGATCGGTGTTGAGCAAGGTCTCGTAGCCTTCGCGCCCGCCCCAGAGAACATAGTTCTGACCTCCCAGCTTCTGCGTGGCGTCAAGACAGGACTTCACCGTCGCGGCGGCATAGGCATAGACCTCCGGATCCGGGTTCGTCGCGGCCCCGGCCATGAAGCGGCGGTTGGAGAAGAGGTTTGCCGTGCCCCAGAGGAGCTGGACACCGGTCTCTTCGATCTTGTTGCCGAAGTAGTCCACGATCTCTTCAAGGTTCGCACGGCTTTCGGCAAAACTCCCCCCCTCGGGCCGCACATCGGCATCGTGGAAACAGAAGAATGGCGCATCAAGGATCTGGAACATCTCGAAGGCCACATCCGCTTTCAGCTTGGCCCGGCCCATGTCGTCTTGGGGATGCCACGGCCGAATGAATGTCTGGCCGCCGAAGGGGTCGCCGCCCTCCCAGGCAAAGGAATGCCAATAGGCGATGGCGAACCTCAGATGATCTTTCATCGGCTTGCCCAGAACAACCTCGTCGGCGTTGTAGTGGCGGAAGGCGAAGTCGTTGTCGGTCTCCGGGCCCTCGTAGCGGATAGGGTCAATGCCCGTGAAGAAATCGGTCATGGTTACAGTCCTTTGAGTGCTGAATACGCAGCCCGGTAACGTGCGTGGGCCTCTTTGAGGGGAGCGGCAAGCGCCGGATCGGGGCGGAACGTGCGGGCAATCGGCGGCTGGGTCGCGATCTCTGCCCCCTCTCCCGTGGCGGCCATGCGTCCAAGGCGGGCCGCGCCAAGCGCGGCACCGAACTCGCCCGCCTGCGGCAGGTCGAGCGGAAATTCCAGAAGCGACGCCAGAAGACGCAGCCAATAGTCGGATCTGGCGCCGCCACCCATGGCAAGCGCTCGGGTGATCCGCGTTCCGGTGGCGGCAAGCGCATCGCGGCAGTCGGCAATCGCGTAACTCACGCCCTCCAGAACGGCCCGCGCCGCCTCGGTCGCGTCAGTCGCGTGGTCAAGATGCAGGAACTGGCCCCGGATCTGCGCGTCGTTATGCGGCGTCCGCTCACCGCCGAGGTACGGCAGAAAGAGAGTACGGCCCGGAGCGCGCACCTCCCCCAAGCCTGCTGTCAATTCGGCGGCGGACTTGCCCGTGAGCCGGGCCAGCCACTCCAGCGAATCCGCCGCCGCGAGGACAACGCCCATCTGGTGCCAGGTTCCCGGGACCGCGTGGCAAAACGTATGTACGGCGGTGGCGGGGTCGGGACGATAGGCGTCATTGGCCGCGAAGAGCACGCCGGACGTTCCGAGCGAAACAAAGGCCTGGCCCTCATTCACCACGCCGGCACCGACAGCGGCCGCCGCATTATCCCCTGCCCCCCCGGCGACAACGGCCAGGGGCAGACCGAAGTCCGCAGCGAGGTCCGCCCTCAAGGTGCCCGTCGGCGCGCTGCCTTCGAACAGCTTCGGCATGTGGTCCCGGGTGAGGCCCGATACGGACAGCAAATCGTCCGACCAGTCACGACGGGCGGGATCCAGCCACGACGTCCCGGCGGCATCCGACATTTCCGACCCGTAGGTGCCCGTCAGCAGGAAGCGCAGGTAGTCCTTGGGCAACAGGCACTTCGCCATCCTTGCAAAGACATCGGGTTCGTGTCGTCGAACCCATTCGACCTTGGGAGCCGTGAACCCGGGGAAGACGATGTTACCGGTGTCGGACCGGAAGAGCGGATTGGCATCCATCTCCGCCGCCTCGACTGCAGCGCGCGTGTCGTTCCACAGGATACACGGGCGCAGCGGTTGTCCGCCGTCGTCCAGCAATGTCGCGCCATGCATGTGCCCGGACAGGCCGATCCCCGCCAGGCCGGAGCAATCGGCCTGCGCCCTGATCGCGCCAAGCGCCTCCCGCAGCGCGGCATCCCAATCCTCGGGCGCCTGTTCGGACCACCCGTCCCGGGGACGCGAGACGGACAAGGCGACCGTGTGCTCGGCCAGGATCTTCTCGTTCTGATCGACCAGGATCGCCTTTAGGGACGAAGTGCCGAGGTCAAGGCCAAGATAGGTGGACATGGATCAGGCCGCGATGCCCTCGGGCTTCTTGCCCGCAATGATCATCGCCAGCAGATCGTCTGTCGTGACCTCATCCACCTTCACCACGCCCACGAGCTTGCCGTTCTTCATCACGGCGGCGCGGTCGCAGAGGGCTTTCACCTGATGCACATCGTGGTCGATGAGGAAGATGCCGAGGCCGTCCTTCTTCAACTCCTTGATCAGGTCCGCAACCATTTGCGTTTCCTGCGGTCCCAGGGCCGCCGTCGGTTCATCCATGATCAGGATCTTGGCATTGAAGTAAACCGCGCGCGCAATCGCCACCGACTGCCTCTGCCCGCCAGAAAGCGCGGCGACAGGCGCCGCGAATTTCTGGAAGTTCGGATTGAGCCTGCCCATGATCTTGCGCGTCTCGGCCTCCATGGCGGCATCGTTCACCAGCCCGGTCACGGACGTCAGTTCCCGCCCGAGAAAGAGATTTGCCGACGCATCGAGGTTATCGGCCAGAGCCAGCGTCTGGTAGATCGTCTCGATATTGTACGCCCGCGCATCGCGGGGGTTGTTGATCGTGGCCGGCGCGCCGTTGATGCGGATTTCGCCCGAGTCCATCCTGTAAGCACCCGAAAGGCACTTGATCAGGGTGGACTTGCCGGCCCCATTGTGACCGAGGAGGCCCACGACCTCGCCGGGGTACAGATCGACCGACACATGGTCGACCGCCTTGATGCCGCCGAACGCGATGGAGATGTCGTTGAGTTCAACCAGTGGAGTAGTCATCACGCAGCTCCCGTCCGCTTGCGGTAGATGATGTCGCTGAGGACGGCGAGGACAAGAACCGCACCCACAACAATGTTCTGGAACGGCGCATCGACGCCGACCATGGCCATGCCAGATTGAAGCGACTGCATGATCAGCGCGCCGAGGATCGCGCCATAGATCGTGCCGATCCCTCCCGAGAGCGCGGTGCCCCCGATGACGGCAGCGGCGATGACCCGAAGTTCGTCGAGCGTACCGATGTCATTGGAATGGAACGACAGACGCGCCGAGGCGACGACAGCCGACAGGGCACACAAGAAGCCCATCAGCGCAAAGATCTTGACCGTGAGAAGCCGGGTGTTGATGCCCGAAAGCTCGGCCGCGTCGGGGTTTCCGCCGGTGGCGAAGATATAGCGCCCGAGGCGGGGGCGGGCCCCGGCAACGGGCATCACGAACGCGGCCGCGACGAGGAGCAGGACAGGAAACGGCAGACCGTAGGCGGCGGTGAACCCGTCGGGCAACTCTTCACCCCGCGCCGCGAACCGGCGCTGCAAGACCCGTTCCGGCACCTCGTAGGAATTCAGGATCCAGATGAATCCCAGGATTGCACCGGCGGTGATCGCGGCAACGACACCTTCGGCCCACATCGGCTTGACCGGGAAATCGTGACGCACCTTGGTCTGACGCGCCGACCAGAGGCCCCAGAGCGCCGCGACAGCGGCGACAATCCCGAGAATCCACGACCATGTCTCGCCCAGTGTTCCGGAAATGCCGCCGAACATCTGATAGGTTTCATCGAGCGGGCCAATGGTTTGACCGTTCGTCAGATACCAACCCACGTTGCGAAAGACCAACAGCCCGCCGAGCGTCACGATGAACGCCGGGATGGTCAGATATCCGACAAGCCAGCCATTGAAGGCGCCAATCGCCGTCCCGACGATCAACCCGGCGGCGATCGAAAGCCAGGGAAGCAACGGATGCCCGAGCGGCAAAGCGTCGCCCACCAGCCACTGTGTCTGCATCATCGCCATGACAGCAGATGTCGTTGCCAGCAGTGACCCCACCGAGAGGTCGATATGGCGGGTGACGATCACGAAGACCATTCCGGTCGCCATGATGGCCACGCTGACGGTCTGGATTGTCAGGTTGAAGATGTTGCGAGGCGTCAGGAACCGACCCCCGGTCAGGATGTTGAAGATGATGGCGATGACGACGAATGCCCCGATCATTCCCAGAAGGCGCATATCGATTTCGAGCGAGGCAAAGAACCCGCGCTTCTGCGCCTGGGGCAGATCGTCTGGCTGGCTGGCTGTATCTGTCATGAAAAACCCGCGTGTTGCATCAGGCAAGGCCGGATTATTCCCGCCCTGCGAGCATTGGGGAGGTGGACCGGACGGTTGTACCCGCCCGGTCCGCGCGATGATTTAGTTACAGGGTGCAGGACCGCCGGAGACGCCCTGGCAGAGCGCTTCCTGCGTGATCCAGCCCGCATCCACCACGTCGGTCAGGTTCTCGGCGGTGACCGGAACCGGCGCGAGGAACACGGCGGTCATTTCGGTGCCCGAGGGCGATGTCCAGGCCTGCGCGCCTTCGACGTCACCGGCCATCGTGCCACCGGCCAGAGCCACGGCGATTTCACCGGCTGCCCGGCCGAGGTCCCGCGCGTCTTTCCAGACGGACACGGTCTGGGTGCCCTGGGCCACGCGGTTCAGCGCGGCGTGGTCACCGTCCTGACCCGACACCGGGATCCCTTCCATGCCTTGCGCGGTCAGCGCGGCGACAACACCACCCGCGGTGCCGTCATTGGAGGCCACGACCGCGTCGACGTTGTTGTCGTTGGCGGTCAGGATTTGCTCCATGTTGCGCTGCGCGTTCGCCGGCAGCCAGCCGTCGGTATAGGCCTCACCCACGATGGTGATGGCGCCGCTGTCG
>CAYMMT010000183.1:0-5643 GCA_964391555.1 uncultured Rhodobacterales bacterium | reverse complement strand
CGGAACAGGCTTGCGATGTGGCCGCGCAAACGCCCAACGGAACGGGACGGTCAGGATCAGCAGCGCCAAGATAAATACAGTTGTCATCTTCAACTCCTCTCGGGTGCGGCGTCGGGTGATTCCGGCGTGTTCCTGAAAGAGACGCTGCGGACTGAAAAAAATTACACGCGGCAAGGCAGATTTCCGCCCGCACCGCTGTCAGCCCGCGCGTTCCGCAACGACGATCTGGTAGAGGCCGCCGAAGAGCCGCGTGTTTCGCCACCGAAACTGATCTGGCATGGACGACAGTGACCTGATGTTCCCACGCCACATCGTCGCGGCGAACGGTTCCAACAGGGCGAAAACGGCCCACATGATGGGCCTGATCGGATGCCACCACGCCGGTTGAGCGTAGTCGACAAATACCGCGCGTCCGCCTTCCGCCATCTGGTCCAGCGCCGTATCGACCACGCGGAGTTTTTGGTCGTCGGGCAACTCGTGAAGAAGAAAGAAGCACAAGACCGTGTCGAAACGGGCTGTCCCGGGCACGGCGGCGTCGGCCACCCGCAACACGACCCTGTGGTCCTGACCCAACTTGGCGGAGAGATTGTCGATCTGGATCGGTGCGACATCGACGACTTCGAGTCGCCCCTGCGCCCCGAGCCTGTCCCTCAACCGCGTCGTCAGGTCGCCATAGACACAGGCCAGTTGCAGCACCCGCTCCCCGGGCCGAATTTCGGCCAGAGCCGCCTCGCAGAGCCGGCGATATTGCCCCCAGAGGATCGCCGAAACCACAAATGGATGATCAAACACCCGCAGGCTGGCGGGCCTGAGATAGGCCCACCAGTAGTACCGTTCGAGGTAGTCGGGGACTGCGGGACCATCGGTTGCCTCAACCAGGTCACCTTTGACCCCGATACCGCCGTCAGCCACGCGCGCGGCTCCCCATGAATCCAAGGGCAATGATCGTGACCGCACCCAGACCGAAGGCGACGAGCATCCAGGTCGGCAGATAGAAGGTCATGTAGACTTCCCATCCGATCTTGCCGAGGCTCTTGGTTACCAGCGAGGGCGTTCCGGTCAGCGAACCGCCGAGTGTGCCGGTGATGGTGACAACCGCTGTTCCGATCAGCGTCAGCACGAACGTCACCCATTTCTGCACGCCATCGAACAGGAAACGTCGGAAACGGTATCCAAGCAGACCCATTACGGTCCAGTAGCTCAGCGTCCAGGACGCCAGCATGATGTGGTTGCGGCCGAGCGGCGACTCAGTGATCGCCGACCAGGGGTAGATCGCCAGCCCCAGCCCATAGGCCACGAAGCCGGCGAGCGAGCCGAGCAGGATCAGCGGCCAGACCGACTTTTGCAGGCGCACCGCCAGTTCCGACGACGAGAACACCCGGAAGAAGACGAACAGCGCCGCCGTCAGCCAGAGCGCAATGGGGAAGTGCACAACCAGGATGTGATAGACCGGCGGGATCGAAAACCTGTCCGAGCCTTCCAGTACGACCTTCACGCCGCCGCTTTCGCTATGTGCCAATGCCGCACCGGCCATTGCGGCAAGAGAAGTCGCCGCGAAACTGCCGGTTCGGATCACTCGTCCAAGGAATTGATTTGCTCTCATCTTTCTATCCTCGTTGTCCGCAACTGCGGATCGCATCTGTGTCGTGAAACCGGCCATCATGCTTCCTCCCGACGACGGAATAGCATCATCATCGAGATGCCGAAGGCGATGATCAGGCTGACGCTCATGCCGAGGGTCCACAGCCACTGCCGTTTGATCTCTTTGGAAAATTCCACCTCAACCCCATAAAGCGCCAGCTGCCGTTCGGTGTGGCGATAGGCCACCGGCACGCGTTGCGCGATCCGGTCGGCCCCCGGGTGCTGGTTCGGATCTGTCAGACGCGTCCAGCTCACCTGTCCGGGATAGAAGACCTCCACTTCGGTCCAGTCACCGGTCCAGTCGGGTTCGCCCGGCTCGGAAAACTTCGCATTGATCTGCGCCGGTTCCCCTAGTCCGAGCGACGCAGGAAGCGAAACATAGTGCCAGCGCATGGTCGAGGCATTGCGGAACACCGCGAAAGCCACGTCATAGCTGCCACCATCACGGAAGATCTTGTCGTCCAGCGGGTTGCCGGTGTCCATTTTTCGCTGGAGCGTCACGTCCCAGTACCCGTTGCGCCAGCGCGCCTCCACCGGCACCGCCACATCCCCGCGCGATCCGGTTTCGGGTCGCAAGTAGCGGCGCGGAATGGTGTCGCCATTCTGCCAGGCATAGTTCGGATCGAACGGCACCGCGGTTTCCTCACTGAGGTAGTAGGTGTCGTCGAAACCGACATTGCCAGTGACGACATCGTCGATCTTCAAGGCCGTGTAGCCCGCAACCTCGGGGTTGAACATGTACTTGGGCTGGCCGGTTTCCTTGTCGAAATTGGTGGTATAGGGGCCCGATCCCTCGTCGCCTTCGCGCGCTTCCGCCACATAGCCATCATCACCGAGCCCGATGGGGTTCGACCGGCTCGACCGCCACTGCCAGAGGTCGATGAATTGCCCCGCCGCGCGCAGCGTTTCCAGATCGCTCTCGGGCCTGACGGTTTCGAAGCTGTCGGGATCGGTGCGCGAAGACGGCAGGTATTTCGTCCGCTCCTCGTCGGTCTCCGGCGTGCCGGAGAACGTGGTCAGCCCGTCGCCGATGGTGATGTAGCCGCCATAGCGCGAAAACAGCGGCACCGAGCCGTCGTCGATCATCATCGCCACCCGGTCCTCGGTCAAGAAGTCGGGGTTCGGCCCGAGGGCCTCGCCGCCGCGCCTCTCCCACTTGCCATCGTTGTAGACCAGAACGTCGTTGAAGATCGCGGGGCGTTCGACCGGCCAGCGGTAGCGGAACCAGATATCCTCGCCATCATAGGCGACCTTGACCTGGAGCGTGCTGGTCAACTCGTCCGGGATCACGATATTGCGTTCCGGATCATCCCGGACGATGCCGGTTCCGTGGGTCACCCAGGCTACCCCGAGCAGACCTGAAAATATCACCGCAGATGCGGCGAGATAGGTGGTTCTTCCGGCCATTTTGGACGTCCCTTTCACTGCCAGCTCTTTGGTGTTTTCAGCTTGGCGTTCGGATGTGCAGTCATTCAGAAGTGCTGGTATCAAAAAGGCCGATATCCGACTGGCTTCCATCGACCCTGTGAATTTGACGCCGCAATCACGCAGGCACTACAAAAGAATATGACTTGGCATGCGTGCGCGCCTTCCGGAACGCTGAACTCTCTATCTGCGCGCGCACCCGTTTGGTCGCGCTGGCCTGGTTGGGCCGCTCTCAACCGGTTGACAAAGATCCAGCGCAATGAGCACGGCGATATCCCTCCGGACCTTGCCAATGATCTTTCGGCCATCGGATTCCGAAAGCCCAAGCGTTTCGGCGGCCTCGGGCAGGGTCCGACCACGCAAGTCGACGAGCCGAAAAACCTCCCGTTCCATTTTGTGCAGTCAGCTTTCCTCGGCCTCCAGACAGGCACAGAACAAGGCGTTCACGACTTGGCGAAATTCGGGGGCGAGCCGCTCGTCATCGATTTCGAGACCTGAACAATTTCGCCGTTGACGGACCATTTTAAGCACCTCACGCGTTTCGGAGGGAACCCCTCATCAGCGTAGACGCCACGGTGTCCTACTTGTTACGCCGAAGTTCAGACCTTCGTGCCGTGCTCATGGGAACAGGACGTCTTTTCGGCGGGATGCTCGCAGCCGACCGGCGGACAGGAGCAATCGTCAAAGCCATGACGGCAACACGGTCCGCAATGGGCCAGCAATGCATCTCCCAAAGCGGCACGGGCACGGTGAAGACGGACATTAAGAGTACCGGGTTTCAGCCCCAGGTCCGCCGCTACGGTCGAGCGATCATCGTCGTCGATGTCAATGCGGCGGATGAGTTCGGCATCTCCCGGACGCAATTCGGTCACCAGTCCTTTGACGCAACTGCAGATGACGTCCATGTCTTCGACCGGGTCATCCGCGACAACCGCTGACTGTGCCTCCCGTGCAGCCGCATCCTTCAGTCGCCTCGATCTGCCCAACTTGCGGTAATGGTCGTTGAGAGTGGACCGGAGCACCGTATAAAGCCAGGCATCCATGCGATCCACGTCACGCAACTGATCCTTGCGCGCCAGAACACGGACGCAGAATTCCTGCAGCACGTCCTCGGCATCGGTCCGGTTTCCAAGCCGCTTGACCAGAAATCCCAAGAACGCATTCCGGTTGGTCGACAAGGTCGCCTGAAGGCCTGACCGGTCAGTGTCCGGGTCGTCCCTGAATTGATCCTTGATATCCGATATGGTCCCACGCCGCTCCTGATCAGATTTCCTGAATCCAGCCTCGCAGAGGTCATCTTTGACACTCGGCCCTTGGCTGAATGCTGCAAATCTATCCATTCCACGACTGAATTCCAATATCAGCGCCACGGTTCACAACGATTTGCCGCAGCATCGAATTGCAACGGCATGGCGCTGTTGACGAGGAGGCAGTTTTTTCGACCGTCGCACCAAATTGGACACCTCCTCTGTTTCGAGGACATCTTTTTGTAATCGATTTTCCAACTGAACGTCTTTGCCCTAACGTCGGTGCATTCGACGACGAAAGCCGGTTTGAGCGCGACGCGAGGCCGACGACGTCGATGACCGCGACACGGGACAGGATCAGGCTCCGACATGAGTGAACTGACACAATACGCCATTCTGCTCGGCCTGACGCTTGGCACGGCCGGACTGGTTCTGAGTGTCTTCGCCCTCGCCCGTGCGATCGGGCGGAGCCGCGCCGAACCCGCCAAGGATGTGCCCGCAACCGCCGGAACGTTGGCACGTGACCCGGTCTGGGTGCGATACCACGCCAAGTATTATGGCTATGCGCTCCTGTTTCTGGCCTTCGATATGGAGATGGCGTTCATGTACCCTTGGGCGGTCGTCTACCGCGAAGAAGGGCTGGTCGCCCTGCTCGACATGGGCGTCTTTCTCGCGATCCTGTTTCTGGGCCTGCTCTACGGTTGGAGCCAGGGCGCGTTGAGGCGTCAATGATGGATTTGTCCGGGGCACGTCAGGGTCTTATGCGCGGTTTTCGTGGCTTGATCGCGAGCGCCATAGCGCGCGATCTGCGCGCGTTCGTGGTACCTGGAGAGGATGTCGCGAACGCCCTGGGACTCGATCTGGACGCTGCAGGGCTGATCCGCGTCGCGACGCCACGCCATGCAGGCGTATTGCTGATTGCGGGGCCTTTGCCGCCCGCGCTTGTCGAGGCGGCAAGTGTGGTCTGGGCGCAGATGCCGCGCCCCAGGTGCATCCTCGCGCTTGGCTCGGGCGATCTTGGCCCTCTGCCCACCCCGGACGTAGCAGTGGATTTGTCGCAGGAGGGCCTGCTCTCCGGGCTGGAGGACCTGCGCAAGCTGATCCACAACGGGGCATTTGCACACGATGTCACGGACTTCGATGCACCTGCCCTGACCGAGCGGATTGAATACACCTGCCCCATGCATCCCGAGGTCGTCTCTGACGTACCCGGCAAATGCCCGAAATGCGGGATGTTCCTGGTGGAGCGCAAGGTTTCGGGCGCGGCCCCGCACAGCCATGAAGGCCATGAAGGCCATGAAGGCCATGAAGGCCATGAAGGCCATGAAGG
>CAYMMT010000182.1:0-5666 GCA_964391555.1 uncultured Rhodobacterales bacterium | reverse complement strand
CCTGGCGCCGCGCGCGCCGCCGGGCTGGACGCGGCGCGGGGGCGATTCGTGGTCTTCCTGTCCGCCGGGGATCTGCCGGACGCCGGGACGTGGCACAGGTGGGTGGAGGTCCTGCTGCGCGAGGCCGGTCAGCTGGGCATCGCCGGCTACCGCACCGCCTCGGACGGGTGCCGCCGGTCCGGGTTCGGCTGGGCCGCCGCGCCGCCGGAGGGGCGCATCTTTCCGACACCGGCCCGGAGCCTTGAGGTGGATGGCGCGCTTTCGGCCAAGATTTTTGACCGTGACTTCCTGATATCAAACGATCTTTTTCCCACCGAGACGGTCCACTCGGGCTGGGCGATTTGCCTTGGCGCGCTGCTCGCGGCGGAGCGCAAGATCTACCTTGGCGGGACCGACCTGATCGTGGAGGACGGCGGGCGCCCGATCCCGCTCCTGCTTGTGATGCGCGACATGATCCGGATCGAACAGGCCCTGCCCGCCGCCCTGTCGGCCCGGCTGCCGCGCGGGTGGCAGCGGCGGCTGTTCGGGCGCGCCTTGCGGCGCTGGATGGTCACCGGCCCGCAACGGGGGCGCTGGCAGCGGCTTCCCGGGATTGCCCTGGCCGCGCCGGTTGTCACCCTGCGGGGGTTCAACCGCCAGCGCGCCTGGCCCGCGGGCCTCGACCCCGACGTCGGGCCTGCGCTGGGACGGCTGTTCGACCTGTCCACCCTGCCGCAACTCCTGCGGCGCCGCGAATGGGCGCGGATCAGGGCCGGCGGCCCCTTGCCCGACGACAGCCCGGCCCCCGGGATCGACCCCGACCCGCTGGCCGCGTCGACCCACACCGTGGCCTTCGAGCGGGGCGTCCAGGTGCGGTTCCTGCTGCGATTTCAGCCATCTGAAACGGCCACGATCAACTTCCATACGTGGGACGGGACCGCCCTCCCCCTGCACCTGCGCCTGACGCGCGGCGACACGCGGATCATCGTCAACGACACGCGGGGCGATGGCCTCTGGCGCGCGGAACGGGCGATCGCGGTGCCGCCGCTCCGCGACGGGCAGCGGCTGACGCTGGCGCTCGACCGGGCGGGGGTGGTGCTCTGGCTGGAGGATGTCCGGATCGCCGTCCTGCGCGCCCGCACGCTCTGGCGCCGGTCCGGCCTCGGCCATCTGGCGGGGATCAGCCACATGCAGACGCTGGGCGGGGTCTCGGTTCTGGACCTCTGCGCCGACGGGGCCACCCTGCCCGACCACGCGCTGACGCTGGACAGCACCCTGATGCTGCGTGCCCGCGGCGATGCTGCGGGTGTCACGCTGCGGGCCTCCACGCTCGACCCCGACGAGGGGCTGCCGGTGCAGGCCATGCCGCTTGGCCCGGGTCTGCCGGGCCTGCGCGCGGCCCTGCCCGGGCGGATCTGGGCGGGGCTCGACGACGACGCGGCGGTGACACTGTGGCTCGACGGCCCCGGCCCCGGTCCCGCGCGCCACCGCCTGACGCTGAGCCGGGCGGAGATGGCCCGCCGGATCGAAGTCACGCTTGCCACGCTCCGGCGGCCCGGCGCGTCGCGGCTGATCGCCACGCTGGTCGAACATGTGCGGGTCGGCGGGCTTGTCCCCCATCTGCGGGCCAGCAGCCTCCACAGCCTGATCGACCTCGCTGCCGCCCATGGGCTGGCGGAGTATCTGGCCCCGGCGCTCGACGGGGTGTCCTCGGCCCCCCGCCAGACCCTCGCCGCCGATGCCGCGCGGCAGGTCACCGGGGCGATTGCCGAGGGGATGCGCCGGACACCCCCTGCCGACCCGCTGGCGCTCCTGTCCGACCTCGCCTTGCCGGAGGGGGAGGAGACCCGGGTTTTCGTGTCTCTGGTCGAGGCGCTGTGGCAGGACGATGCCGCCATGGAAGGGCTTTTGGCCGAGGCCGAGCGGCGCGGGCTCACCCCGCTCGCCTTTGGCGGCACCAGCGGGTGGGACCTTTCCGCCTCCCTGCCCTTCCTGCTGATGGAACAGCGTTGGGACGCGCTGGCATCGGCCCTGCACGGACTGGCCACGCCGGACGACAGCTGGTTGATGACCCCCGCGCTCGCCTGGGTCGGCGTGAAAGCCGTCGAACGCTATGGCGGCATGGCCGAGGCCGAGGCCGATACGATCCACTGGGCGGTGATGGCGGCGGTCCGGGCGCGGGCGGACAATTACTGGGACCGGATGCGGTGCCGCGCCCTCACCGGCTGGGCCGCCGCGCTGCTGCGCAACCGGGCCCGCTGCACCATCTACCTGCAGGAGGCGATCACCGCCTTCTGCCTCGAGGTCTACGGGCTCAGCGCCGGGTTCTGGGAGGATATCGGCGCCGACCTGTCGGGCCTGCCGGTGGAGATTTGCGAGGCGCGGGCGGCCTTCGGCGCCCTGTCGGACCCCGATGCGACCCCCGACGCGGTCGCCGGCGCGCTCGATGCGCTTCAGGCGCTGGGGGTGCGGGGGACCGCGCAGGCGCGGGTCGACCTCCTCGGCCCCGCCGGCGTGCCCTGCCCGCCGACCGAGGCGCTGACCGGCACCAAACTCCTGTCGCTGCCCCGCGCCGACCGGGACGACGCCGCGCTTCGGCACCTGGCCTTTCCCGGCATCGGCACCACCGGACCGGCGGAGGCGGATGTGCGGGCACGGGCGCGGGACCGCATCCTTGCGTTGCAGGAGACGCGGCCCGCCGGGCTCTACCCCGGCCTGCAATCCGGTCTGGCGCCCCGGATGCGGCAGATCCTCGACGATCCGGACCCGCTGCTGACCGACCCGGACGTGCGCGCGGCCCTGTTGGCCGATCTCGCGGTCCTCGGCACCGGGCAAAGCCGGTTCCTCGGGCTGGGTCTGGCGATGATCCTCGGCGCGGACCTGACCGGGGACGCCGCGGCCCCGCTGCGTCAGGAGCTTGCCGCGTGGCTCTTGCGTCAGGACGCCACCGACCCCGACGACGCCGGGCAGGCGGCGGGTTTCGAGCGGCGCGCGGCGGCCCCGGTGATCGCAGGCCTTGCCGCGCTGCGCCGGGCCGACCACCCCGAATTCGCGCCGGTGCTGAGCCGCTATACCCGCACCCCCGACGGAACCACGGACCCGGTCGCCCGGCGCCGGCCCCTGCCCCGGCTGCCCGAAACCCCGGCCAGTCCGCACCCCGGCCTGCCCACGCCGCATCCGCTGAATGACGTGCTGGTGACGGTGATGTCGTGCCAGCCCTACCTCGACACCCGGATTCCGGCCCTGCGCGACGGCTGGCTGAAACAGCTTTCCGCGCTTGGCATCCCCTATATCTTTGTCGTCGGGGGCGGCGACAACACGCTGCGGGGCGATACGCTCTGGCTCGACGCGCCCGACGATTACGAGGGCCTGCCGGACAAGACGCTGGCGCTGCTCGACTGGGTGCAGGGCCAGACGACATTCGGCGCGCTCTACAAGGTGGACGACGATTGCTTCGTCAACGCGCCGCTCCTGTTCGGGGATCTGTCGTGGCGGGAGGCCGACTACCTCGGCCGGGAGATCCGGCGCCTGCCGGGCCAGACCGACCGCACCTGGCATCAGGCCAAATCCTCTTCGGAGCGCGGCCGGATCGAGATCGAGAAATCCCCCGAACCCTCGGTCTATGCCGACGGCGGGTCCGGCTACGTGGTGTCGCGGCGGGCGATGCAGGCCGCCATCGCGGCGGCGCAAAGCCCGGACGGGCAGGCCCTGCGCGCCGCCTCCTTCCTCGAAGACAAGCTGCTGGGCGATCTGCTATCGCTGCGGGGCATCCCGCTGATGCCGCTGCGCTATCACACGGCGATCTGGCGGCGCACGCCCGGCGCAACCGCCGCCGTGCCCTACTGGAACAGCAGTTTCTATCCCAGCCGCACCGCGCCCATTCATCAGGTCCACATGGACAGCCATCTGGGGCAGGAAGAGCTGACCGACCGGATGACCCGCGACGACCTCGCCCCGAAAAAGATCTGGCCCAGCTTTCAGCGGCCCCGGATCGGCTACCAATCGAACACGCTGGACCTGATCAGCCCGGCGGACCGCGTCGCCCGCGCCGCCGGCGCGGACCTCACCGTCGTCGCCGTGATGCGCAACGAACGGTTCATGCTGCCGCATTTCCTCGACCACTACCGCAAACTCGGCGTCGGGGGCTTCCTGATCGCCGACAACCTGTCCGACGACGGCACCCGCGAAACCCTGCTGGAGCAGGAGGACGTCGCGCTGTTTTCCGTCGACACCGATTACAACTGTTCGCAATACGGCGTCGCGTGGCAACAGGCGATGCTGGCCGCGTTCCGGCGGGGGAAATGGTCGCTGATCGCCGATGCCGACGAATTGCTGGTCTGGCAGGACACCCCGACGCAGTCCCTGCCCGGTCTTGTCGCCTCGGACGCCTTCGCCGGGGTGGATGCGGCCCGCGTCTTCATGCTGGACATGTACCCCAGGGGCCCGCTGGAGCAGGTGGACCTGAAATCCGGCACGCCGTTCGAACAGGCCGGTTATGCCGACGCGCTGCCGCTGCTGGAGGACCGGACCTACCGGGGCCCCTACTCCGACCAGCGGCTGTGGACCTCGGCCCTGCGGCACCGGCTGATGCCGGGGTCCGATCACGGGATGTTCGCCGCGCAGAAGATCGCGCTGATGCGCTACCAGCCGTGGATGCAGCTGTCGGCGGGGCTGCACTTCGTCTCTCCCGTCCGGCTCAGCCCGCAAGAGCTGTTCTTCGGGCATTTCAAGTACAACGCCGACTTTCACCGCAAGGCCGCGGAGGAGGTTGCCCGCAAGCAGCATTTCAACGACGCCGCCGAGTATCGCCGTTACCTCGCCCTCGCCGCCGAAGGGCGCGACGTGCTTTACGACAAGGACCTGTCGATGCCCTGGGCCAGCGTGCCCTTCGTGGCCGAGCGGCTGCTGCGGTAGAGGCCCGCCAGTTCGGCCATGTGCTCGGCCATGCGGCGGGGGGCGCGCGCCCCGGCCCAATAGGCGTCCATGTCCACCTCACCCCTCAGAAGCGCGGCGATCCGCGCGGCGAAATCCCCGGTATCGCCAGCGGCGAACACCATGCAGGGGGCGCGGCCCAGTTCCCGCGCGCCGCCCATGTCGGAACACAGCAGCGGGATATGCCGCGCGTGCATCTCGACCGCGACCTGCGGCAGGTTGTCGTGCCACAGCACGGGCACGACCCCGACGTCCACCCCGGCCAGCAGATCATCGAGCCCGTCATGGCTGTAGCCGTCATGCCAGATGAGCGACCCCAGCCGCGCCTCCGTTGCCCGCATCCGGGCCATCATCGCGGGCTCTCCCTTCCGGGCGGCAACGACGAGCCGCAGACGCCGGGCGTGGGCCTCGGGCAGGGCGTCGAGCGCGTCGAGCAGGAAGCCAAAGCCCTTGTCGCGGCGCATGTAGCCCAGATAGGCCAGCGTCAGCCCGCCGCCGGGGTCCATCGGAAAGGACCGCGGCGCGGTCCGGTCCCAGGCCTCGGACTGGGCGGTGCCGATATAGCAGGTGTGGCAGATGTCGGGCGTCAGGCCATGGGCCACGGCTACTGCGCGCACCGCGTCCGACACGCAGAGAACCGCGTCGCAATGGCGGTTGATCAGCTCCACCATCCGGGCGCGCCGGGCGGCAAAGCCGCGGGCCTGATCGCGCGCCTGTTCCGGCCCGCCGGGGCGCGGCGCGGGCCGCAGCGCCCG
>CAYMMT010000181.1:0-5688 GCA_964391555.1 uncultured Rhodobacterales bacterium | reverse complement strand
GGACTATAGACCTCAGGAGTCCTTCACGATCATCCCCGCCGGTGTCGCACACAAGCGCTCGGCCCCGCCCTCGGTGATCGCGATCGGTTCGGTCGTTTCCAGACCGCCGTCATCCAGCCACAGCGCCGGCATGAAATGAAAAACCATGCCGGGTTCGAGTTCTGTCTGGTCGGCCTCGCGGAAAGACATCGTGCGTTCGCCCCAGTCCGGCGGGTAGCTCAGACCGATGGAATAACCACAACGGTTGTCCTTTCGGAACCCGTGGGACGCCAGTGTACGGTTGAAGGCCCGCGCGACATCGGCGCAGGTTTGGCCGGGCCGTGCGACGTCGAGAGCAGCCTCGGTCGCCTCCGCAATCGCAGCCTCGGCACGCCGGTATTTGTCGGGCGGTTTGCCAAGGAAGACGGTCCGGGACTGTGGACAATGGTAGCGGCGGTGGCAGCCTGCGATTTCAAAGAACGTCGCTTCGCCCTCTTTCATCGGTGAGCCGTCCCAGGTGAGATGAGCCGCCGTGGCGTCACGTCCCGACGGGGCCATAGGGACAATGGCCGGATAGTCCCCGAAATGGCCGTCGACGCCCTTGATGCCGGTGCGATAGATTTCGGCCACCAGATCATTTTTGGCGATGCCGGGCACAGCGCGGTCGGCAATCGTGGCGTGCATCGCTTCCACGATCCGCGCCGCGCGCCGGATATACGTCATCTCTTGTGGAGACTTGATCGCGCGGCACCAGTTCACAAGCCCCGTCGCATCGGCAAAATTCTTCGACAAATGCGTCAAGAGCGCGGTGTAAGCTTTTGCAGAAAAATAGTAATTATCCATTTCAATGCCGATGCGCCCCGCGCTCAACCGCAGGTCTTTCGCGACATGAGAGAGGTCCTCCATCGGATGGGCCTCCGGGTTCTGCACGAAGCTGTCTGCATAGCCAAAGCAACACTCATCGCCCATGAAGACGGTTCTATGCGCGCCGGCCAGGTCGATACCCCGTCCCCACCAGAACGGCCCGGCTGCCAGCCCGAGAAGCACCGCTTGGTGGACATAGAACGACCAGCCGTCATAGCCCGTGAGCCAGGCCATGTTGGACGGATCCGTGACGATCAGCGTCTCGATCCCCGCGGCCTCCATGGCGGCGCGGACGCGGGCAAGCCGGTCATCGTATTCGGCCTGCGTGAAATCGGCAGCGGACATGGCACCGATGTGACGTCAGGCCGGCCCGCAACGCAAGCCCCTACCCCAGCGCGTAACCCGCGCCACGCACCGTACGAAGCGGATCGGTGCCGCCGTTCTGGGTCAGGACCTTGCGCAGCCGACCGACATGCACGTCCACGGTCCGGGTATCGACATAGATGTCCCGGCCCCAGACGCGATCGAGAAGCTGTTCCCGCGACCAGACCCGCCCCGGCTTTTCCATGAAGGTCGAGAGCAACCGGAACTCCGTGGGACCGAGCTTCAGCGCCTGACCGGCCCGCTTCACGCGGTGAGTTTCGCTGTCGAGAACAATGTCCTCGAACTCAAGCACCTGCCCCACCGTTGACGGCCTTGAGCGGCGCAGCTGCGTGCGGACCCGTGCCATGAGTTCACTGACGGAATACGGCTTGACCACGTAGTCATCGGCCCCGGTTTCAAGGCCACGTACCTTGTCGACCTCTTCCGAACGGGCGGACAGCATGATGATGGGCACATTGCGGGTTTCCGGCCGCGTCTTGAGACGGCGGCAAACCTCGATGCCGGAAACATTGGGCAGCATCCAGTCCAGCACGATCACGTCGGGGGTTTCCTCCTCGACCATGAGAAGCGCCTCTTCCCCGTCCTCGGCCTTGGTGGTCCGGAACCCTTCGGCCTCCAGGTTGTAGCCCAGGACCTCGCGCTGCGGCGCCTCATCTTCTACAATGAGAACATGGGGTTGGTCGGCATTGCTCATGTAAACGTGCCTAGTCTTGCCCCGTCATGAATGACGTTCTGTCGTCCTTGGGGCGGTTGTCATCGGGCATCTCGCCGGTGGCCAGATAGATCACCTGCTCGGCCATGTTCGTGACCAGGTCCCCCATCCGTTCGATGTTCTTGGCAATGAAGTGCAGATGCATGCAGGCCGTGATGTTGCGCGGCTCTTCCATCATGAAGGTCAGGAATTCGCGGAACAGAGCGTTGTACATCTGGTCCACATCCTGGTCCCGGTAGCGGACCGCCTCCGCAAGCGCCGGGTCGCGTCTCACATAGGCGTCGAGCGTGTCCTTGAGCATGAGCTGCACCTCTCGGGCCATGCGGCGCAGCGCGGCCTCGGTCCCTGTAATCGGGCGCAGTTCCGCAAGGACCGAAACACGCTTGGCCATGTTCTTGGCATAGTCCCCCACCCGCTCGAGGCTCGCGGCCAGTCGCAGGACTGTCAGCACGACCCGCAGGTCCTCCGCAACCGGAGCCCGCAGCGCAATGGTCCGGGTCGCTTCGGCGGTGATCTTCTCTTCGAGCCCATCGACTTGCTTGTCGGCGAGCCGCACACGTTCCGCGAGCTCCACATCGCGGGTCTCAAGCGACTTGGCCCCGTCAAGAATGGCGGATTCGACCAGCCCGCCCATCTTCATCACCAGCGCCTGAATGGCCTCGAGATCCCGGTCAAAAGCCGTGGAAATATGTGGTTCCGACATGGGCATCACCCGATCCGCCCCGAGATGTAGCTTTCCGTCCGACTGTCTTCGGGGTTGGTAAAGATCTTGTCGGTGTCATCGTATTCGACGAGGTGGCCGAGATGAAAGAACGCGGTTTTCTGGCTGACCCGCGCGGCCTGATGCATCGAATGGGTCACGATGACCACCGCGTAGTTCTGGCGCAGCTCGTAAATCAGTTCCTCAACCTGTGCCGTGGCGATGGGGTCGAGGGCGGACCAGGGTTCGTCCATCAGGAGAACTTCAGGCTCCGTCGCTATCGCCCGCGCGATGCACAGGCGCTGCTGCTGCCCGCCCGACAGGCCGGTTCCGGGAGCGTTCAGGCGGTCCTTGACCTCGTCCCAGATCGCGCCGCGGCGCAGCGCTTTCTCGACGATCTCGTCCAGCTCGGCCTTGTTCTTGGCGAGCCCGTGGATCTTTGGCCCGTAGGCCACATTGTCGTAGATGGATTTCGGGAACGGGTTCGGCTTCTGGAAGACCATGCCGACCTTCGCGCGTAGCTGAACGGGATCGACCTTCTTGTCGTAGATGTTTTCACCGTCCAGAAGGATGTCGCCTTCCACGCGGGCTATATCAATTGTGTCATTCATCCTGTTGAGACAGCGTAGAAAAGTTGATTTCCCGCAGCCCGACGGGCCAATGAACGCCGTGACGGTGTTGTTCTCGATATCGACATCCACGTCCTTGATGGCGTGATTGTCACCATAGTGGACCTGCACCTTGCGGGCAGCGATCTTGATATCGTCCTGGCTCACGAGACCCTCCGTCATATGGGGCGCATCGTACATCTGGCGGACCCTTTCTTACCAGCGGCGCTCGAAACGGCGGCGCAATATTATGGCAATGATGTTCATCGTCATCAGGAACAGGAGCAGGACGATGATCCCGCCCCAGGCCTTTTCGTAGAAGCCCACGTCGGACCGCGCGGCCCATGTATAGATCTGCGCGGGCATGGCCGAGTTGCTGTCGAGAAAGCCCGAGACGATCCCGTCGGGGTATTCGCGGGCCACGAAACCCACCATGCCGATCAGCAGGAGCGGCGCGGTCTCTCCCAACGCCTGGGCAAGGCCGATGATCGTGCCCGTCAGGATGCCCGGCATGGCCAGCGGCAGGACATGGTGGAACACCGATTGCATCTTGGAGGCCCCGACCCCAAGTGCCGCATCGCGGATCGACGGCGGCACGGCCTTGAGAGACGCCCGCGTGGAGATGATAATGGTCGGCAGGGTCATCAGTGTCAGCACGAGCCCACCGACCAGCGGGGCCGATTGCGGCAGGCGCGCGAACTGGATGAAGACGGCAAGGCCAAGGATGCCAAAGACGATGGAGGGTACCGCTGCGAGGTTCGAAATATTCACTTCGATGAAGTCGGTGAACCGGTTCTTGGGAGCGAATTCCTCAAGGTAGATCGACGCCGCAACCCCGATGGGCAACGCAAGGATCAGCACAACCAGCATCATGAAGAACGACCCGATGACCGAGGCCCCGATCCCGGCGCCGCCGGGGTTGTCGACGGCCGTGTCGGTGCCGGTCAGAAAATTCCAGTCGAAAGCGGTGCGGATCAGCCCCGTATCCCGCATCAGATCAATGATGTCGAGGTCGGCGATCATCAGGAACCGGGTGTCCTGAATCCTGTCGCGTTGCAGCGACCCCTCGACGTACCGGCTCACCGGCGTGGATGCCGGAAGTTCGAATGTCACCGGCTGACCGATATCCTGCGGATTGTCGGCGTAGTGCGTGCGCAGGATCGCGCCAGTTTTCGGAACAAGGCGCTTGGTGACAAAATCGGCGTCGATTTCGACCTCGGCCCCTTGCTCGGCCAGAAGATCGTTCACCTTCGAGACCAGCAGCTTTTCATAGGCGGAGGTCTTGAGCAGTTGGCTCTCGGCGGCGTCGATGTCCTCCTGCGTGATGACCACCTCGAATTCCACCACGATGTTGGTAAAGGCGGGCAAGCCGCTGCGCAGGATCGAAACCACCAGCCAGACGAGAAAGAACAGGCCGATCGCGATGGCGATCACGCCATAGGCCCTGAAGCGCGCCTCGGCGGCATTGCGGCGCCGGGTCCGGTCGTCGAGCGTCAGGATCGAGGTCTTGACCCGCTTCGGCGCCGCCCGGGTTTCTGCCGACATGTCGGTCATTCGTACTGCTCCCGGTACTTGCGGACGATGTAGAGGGCAAAGACGTTGAGGCCGAGGGTCACGACAAAGAGCGTCATGCCGAGCGCGAAGGCCACGAGGGCCTCAGGCGACGAGAAGTCACTGTCGCCGGTCAACTGGCTCACGATCTTGGCGGTCACGGTTGTCATGGCCTCGAACGGGTTGACGTCCAGTCGGGCCGCGGCCCCTGCCCCCAGGACCACGATCATGGTTTCGCCGATGGCGCGGGACGCGGCCAGCAGAATGGCGCCGACAATGCCGGGAAGCGCCGCGGGCAGGATAACCTGACGCACCGTCTCCGGATGGGTGGCCCCCAGACCGAGGGAGCCGTCCCGCATGGCCTGCGGCACGGCGTTGATGATGTCGTCGGACAACGAGGAGACGAAGGGGATCAACATGATCCCCATGACGAGCCCCGCCGTCATCACCGCCCGGTCGCCGCCCTGCCACGTGACGCCCAGATAGCCGCCCTGTCCAAACACGTCGGAAAGCAAGGGCCCGACAGTGAGCAAGGCAAACAGACCGTAGACGATGGTCGGGATCCCGGCGAGCACTTCGAGCATCGGCTTGGCAACGGACCGGACGACCGGCGATGCGTATTCGGAAAGGTAGATCGCGGAGAACAACCCGATGGGTACAGCCACGAGAAGCGCGACGATGGAAATATAGAGCGTCCCCCACAACAGCGGCAGAATCCCCAGCTCCGACGCCCCGCCGCGGCCGGAGAACGACGGCTGCCATGTCAGGCCAAAAAAGAAGTCGCCGATCGGGTAGAGCCGGAAAAACTCGATGGTGTTGAAGACAAGGCTCAACACGATGCCGATGGTCGTCAGGATCGCGATGGAGGCGGCGGCCATCAGGAGCAACAG
>CAYMMT010000180.1:0-5720 GCA_964391555.1 uncultured Rhodobacterales bacterium | reverse complement strand
TATTGGGGCCTTGGCGCGACCTCGGGCATGGTCACGGTGTGGCTCGCGCTCTCGCCATCGACCCGTGCGTCGGGCTGCATGGATTTCGTCACCGGATCCCACAGGAACCCGATCCTGCCCCACGCCGACACATTCTCCGACGATAATCTGCTGAGCCGCGGGCAGGAGGTGAAAGTCGATGTCGCGGACGAGGACAAGGTGGCGATCGAGATCATGCCGGGCGAAATCAGCCTGCACCACGGTCTCACCATCCATGGCTCCGGCCCGAATACCTCTGACGACCGCCGCATCGCCGCCGTGGTGCGCTATGTCACGCCCGAGGTTGCCCAAGAGGTCGCGGACAAGGACTACGCCATGCTCGTGCGCGGCGCCGATCGCACCGGGAATTTCATCAACTACGCCCCACCCCGCGCGAACTTCACCCCTGAAAGCCTTGCGATCTATGACGAAATCCGCAAAGCTCAGGCAACGGCAACAATGGCCGGAACGTCAAACTCACGTGGGCTTTATGCCTAGAACCCTGACCGACGCTTACGGCAATTCACTCCGCACGAACCCCGATGCGCGGGACGCCTACGACCGCGGGGTCGCGCTTTTCCTGGGTGGCAATACGGGCGCGCTGGAGGCGTTCGAGGCCGCGCTTGCGGCAGACCCCGGCTTCGCCCTCGGTCACGCGGCCCGCGCCCGGGCGCTGTTCATGGGGGGCGACGGCAAGGGTGCCCGTGCCGCCATCGACGCGGCCCAGCGACTGGCCTCGAACGACGCCCGCGAGGCCAGCCATGTCGCCGCCATCGCCCATCTGATGCACGGCCGCCCAAGAGAGGCCCGACGCGCAGTTGAGGCCCATGTCCGTGACTTTCCCCGCGACGCGATGGTGGCGCAGATGTGCACCAACATATTCGGCCTGATCGGCTTTTCCGGCTGTGCCGGACGGGAGGCGGACCTTCTGGCCTATACATCCGCGCTCCTGCCGCATTACGGCGACGATTGGTGGATGATGTCGATGCAGGCCCTGTCCCTGTGCGAGACCGGGCACCTTGCCGCCGCGCTCGACCTCATGGAACGCTCTCTGGCGCTGAATCCGCGCAACGCAAATGCCGCGCATTTCAAATCCCACACGCTTTACGAGATGGGAGAGACGGCAACAGGCCGCGCCTATCTGACCGGTTGGCTCGCGACCTACGACGCGGGTGTCGGCCTCAACTGCCATCTCGCGTGGCACGCGGCGCTTTGGGCGCTGGCCGACGGCGACATTGACAGCATGTGGCGACAATACGCCATGGCAATCGATCCCGAGACCTCCCGCGGTTTACCGATCAACATCATCACCGACGGCGTCGCGCTGCTCCACCGGGCGGAGTTGGCCGGGGTCGACGTCGACCGTTCGGAGTGGCGCAAGCTCTCGGAGTTTTCCGCGCGGACCTTTGCCAAACCGGGGCAGAGCTTTGTCGACATGCACGCGGCCCTCGCCCATGCCATGGCCGGCAATGGCGACGCGCTCGCCCGGATCGCCGAGACAACGGCCGGTTTCGCTGCCGATCTGGTCCGGCCCGTCGCGCGCGCCTGGGGCCTGATCGCGCGGGATGACTGGGCGGGAGCACTGGCGGCGCTGACCCCGGTGATGGCTGGCACCGACCGGATCGGCGGCAGCCTCGCGCAGCGGGATCTGCTTGAACTGACCTGGGCCAATATCCTGATGCGGCTCGGTAAATCCGAAGAAGCCGCGCGTGCGCTCGCAACCCGCCGCCCGGTTCTTTCCCCCGCCCTCGCCGGAATGGAGACCGCCTGATGGACCACGTGAAATTCACCCAGATGAAAGACGGCGATCGGGAGGACTACGCGTTCCTGACCGAACACGAAATCGAGTACACCAGGGGCACCGCCGACCGGCTGCTGAAGGCGCTTGTGGAACTCGACGAAAGCCTCTCGGGATATCAGGTCACCCGCCTCGGCCATTCGCTGCAATCCGCCACCCGCGCGGAGCGCGACGGGGCGGACACCGACTGGATCGTCTCGGCCCTTCTCCACGACATCGGCGATATCTATGCGCCCTACAATCACGACGAATACGCCGCCACGATCCTGCGGCCCTTCGTGCGCGAGCAATGCACATGGGTGGTGGAGAAGCATGGAGATTTTCAGCTCGTCTACTACGGTGCACACATCGGCGCGGACCCGGAAAAGCGGCGGGCCTACGCCGGTCACCGCTACTACGAGGATTGCGCAACCTTCTGCGAACGCTGGGACCAGTCGAGTTTCGACCCCGGCTACGAGACACCGCCCCTCGCGCATTTCGCCGACCGCGTGCGAGAGGTCTTTGCCCGCAAACCCTATGACCCGGCAGTGATCCGTGCGGGCGAACGGGAACCGCTGGTGCGCCCGTGACCGCCCTGCCCCCGGGTCCCCTGACCGGCCCCTCCGCCTGGACCGGGGCCGAGATGGCGGCGCAACCGTACCTCTGGCGTCGAGAACTCACCCCGGCACAGATCGCGGAGCTTGAAACAGCAGCGGCGAGATTTGCATCGCTGGGCAAGGATCTTGGCCAGATCACTGCCAGCGACTTCCCTCTCGACGATTTCGCCGCCGAGCTCGCCAACTTGCAGGACGAGCTTCGCACCGGTTGCGGGGTGCGGGTCATCTCCGGCCTCGATGTCAGCCGATACGACCGCGCGACAGCGGCCACGATCTTTTGCGGGATCGGCGCGCATCTGGGCAAGGCCAGGTCGCAGAACGCCGCGGGCCATACTCTCGGCCATGTGCGCGACGTGGGAGCGGACCCCAATGCGCCCGACACCCGCATCTACCAGACCCATGCCCGACAGACCTTCCACACGGACAGCGCCGATGTCGTGGGCCTGCTCTGCCTGCACACCGCCAAGGAAGGCGGCAGGTCGCTGCTGGTGAGCGCCGAGACCCTCTGGAACCGCATGCTGGCCGAGGACCCGGCCAGCGCCGCGCGGCTGTTCGAGCCCGTTGCCACGGATCGCCGGGGCGAAGTGCCCGCCGGCGAGAACCCGTGGTTCGATATTCCCGTTCTGAACTGGTACGCAGGCCAGCTGACGATTTGCTACCAGCGGCAATACATCGAGAGCGCCGCGCGGTTCGACGGCGTCCCTGCCCTGGCGCCCGACTATGTGGCGGCGCTCGACCTCCTCGACCGGATCGCGAACGACCCCGAGGTGCACCTGTCGATGGACCTCGCCCCCGGCGACATGCAGTTCGTCTACAATCACAACCAGTTGCACGACCGCACCGGCTTTGTCGATTGGCCCGACCCGGACCGCCGCCGCCATTTGCTGCGCCTGTGGCTCAGCCTGCCCGGTGACCGCAAGCTCCCGCCAATCTTTGCCCAGCGCTACGGGTCGATCACCCCCGGGGACCGGGGCGGCATCATGGTGCCGGGCACGGCACTGCATGCGCCGCTGGACTAGGAGCGGGCAAGCGGCGCTGACGCCAACAAGCCCTCCGGAATTCCTGACTTGATCGGAGGCGCGCCGTCGCCCTAGGCTACCTACCGTTAAGGAAACTCGCCTTTTAGGTGTAACGTTTGAAGAGGCCCGAATGCACATCGTTCTTACCTCGACCCAGATGACCCCCGGCCAGATCGACATGGTGGCACAGGACATGAGCCTCGATATGTCGGACAGCGGCGACGTCGATGCCAAACCCGAAACGCGCGCCCTTGCCCCCGGCGAACGTGGCGTGGCCACGGTGATCGGCGGCGTTGTCATCGAACTCCTGAAGACATCAGGTGTGACGAAAATCATTGAAGTTCTTGGAGCTTACCTGACACAGGAACCCACGATGGAAGCCAAGATCACCCTCGATACCGGGGCCGAAATCGTGCTGAACGCCAAGAACGTTCATTCCAAGGATTTCGAACAGACGTTGCTCGGCCTCGTGGCCGGCGCGCGCGGAACCTGAGGCCATGCCGCCGGCCGCCGACGCCCCCCGCAAGGTGGCCGTGCTGATCGGTCAGAACCGGTTCCCGGCCTCGAGCCAACTGACCGACCTCGCCTTTGCGGAAGCCGACATGACAGCAATTGGCGATCTTTTGACGGCAACGCCGGGCCAGCCCTATGACGAAGTGATCCGCATCCCTTCCGGTTCGAGCCACGACGCCTTCGTCCAGCTCGAGGAGGCGGCAAGCCAACTGCGCCACGATGACACCTTCATGGTCTACTACTCCGGCCACGGCGTGCGTGACAGGCGGCGCAGGCTCTATCTGGCATTCGAGAACACCAATGAAGAGAGGCTGAGTTCCACCGCAATCAAGGTCGGCAACATCCTCGATCTCCTGCAAAGCCACGACGCGCGACGCCGGGTTCTCGTGCTCGACTGCTGCTATGCCGGGGCCGTCGGGGCGGAGTTCGACCGGTCCGGTTTGTCCGAGCAGGTTGCCAACGAAGTCCAGGGCGCGGGCACCGTCGTCATCACCTCCGCAACAAAGACCGAGATTGCCCGGGAGGACCCCGAACTGGGCCAGGGCATCTTTACCCGCCATTTCATCGACGGTCTTGCAGGGGCGGCGGACGCCGACGGAGACGGCACGATCACCTCCGAGGAACTGTTCCAATACGTGCATGAAAAGGTCTCCCGCCAGACGAACCAGAAACCCCAGCGTTTCAATCACGAGATTGAAGGCCGTATCGTCCTGCGTGAAACCGGTCTGACGCCGTGGAAGGACAAGTCGAACGCGATCCGCACGACTCTCCTGACCTTGGCAAAATCCGGTGAGTTGTCGGACCGCTACCTTCAGGAGACGCTCAAGATCGCAGGCACGCCGCCCACCTCGCTTTCGACCGAGGAACGCAAGCTCTTTCACCTTATCGAGAATCTCGATCCGGAGTCGTTCCGCGCCGGCCAATTCCTGAACGCCTGGGACGCGCAGATGGCCAAGGTCAACGCCAAGCCTCCGCCGCGGCCGGACCCGATGCCCAGAGAACCCGAACAGCCCCGGGAAGAGGCCGGTTTTGCCGAGGCGGCGGACCCCTGGGGAAAGCCGACGCCAGACTGGCTTTCGCGCATCCGCGGCGACCAGTCGGAAGTCTCCGAGGGACCGAATGCGCGCGCCCCGGACGCCACCCCTCGCACGGCAAGCCCGCCCTCGAAGGGTGGGTTGGGGTTCCTCGGCTGGCGCTCCAAGGAGCCGGTGCCGAACTGGTATGCCAACCTCAGCGTGATCGTGGGCTTCCTTGTTCCCCTCTTCATGGTTCAGGGCCGCTACGTGTTCTTTGCCAGTTGGCAGGAACTCGGCACCGCGCTCATCTTCTGGAGCGGGCTTTGCATCTTTTCCGCCCACAGCCGCTGGTCCGGCGGGGCGATGTGGCGCAAGATCGCCTATTACGCCATCGCGACGATCTTCGGTCTCGCCGGCTTGGGCTATCTGCTGGGGATCAACTAGCGCGCCTGCCCCGAAGTCGTTGCGATTTGGCCAATCCCGGCTTCCCCTTTTCCGACCCTTTGGGTAGGACGCCTGCGAAGTCACGAGAAGGCGCGACCCATGGCAATGGACAAGACATTCAACGCAGCCGAGGCGGAGGCGCGGATCACGGCGAAATGGCTGGAGGCGAAGGCCTTTGCAGCCGGCGCCAACAAGTCCCGCGACGACAGCTTCTGCATCATGTTGCCGCCTCCGAACGTGACGGGCGCGCTGCATGTGGGACACGCCCTGGTATGACTTATCGAGCCTGCTCTTCGATCCTTATGTGCAGTTACCG
>CAYMMT010000179.1:0-5743 GCA_964391555.1 uncultured Rhodobacterales bacterium | reverse complement strand
CGACGATCGCGTGACCGGCCTCGTGATAGGCGGTCAGCTTCTTCTCGTCCTCGGTCATGACCATGGAGCGGCGTTCCGACCCCATCATGACCTTGTCCTTGGCGTTCTCGAAATCGAGCATCGCCACGAACCGCCGTCCCACGCGCGCCGCCATCAGCGCGGCTTCGTTCACGAGGTTTGCCAGATCCGCGCCAGAAAAGCCCGGCGTGCCGCGGGCAATGATGCGCAGGTCCACATCGGGACCAAGGGGCACCTTGCGGGCATGGACCCCGAGGATCTTTTCCCGGCCCTTGATGTCGGGGTTCGGCACCTGCACCTGACGGTCGAAACGACCGGGGCGCAGAAGCGCGGGGTCCAGCACGTCGGGACGGTTGGTCGCGGCAACGATGATGATGCCCTCGTTGGCCTCGAAGCCGTCCATTTCCACCAACAGCTGGTTCAGCGTCTGCTCGCGTTCGTCATTGCCGCCACCATAGCCCACACCACGGGACCGGCCCACGGCATCGATCTCGTCGATGAACACGATGCACGGCGCGTTCTTCTTCGCTTGTTCGAACATGTCACGCACGCGGGACGCGCCGACGCCAACGAACATCTCGACGAAGTCGGAGCCCGAGATGGTGAAGAAAGGCACGCCCGCCTCGCCCGCGATGGCGCGCGCGAGCAGCGTCTTACCGGTCCCCGGAGGGCCGACCAACAGCGCGCCCTTGGGGATCTTGCCGCCGAGGCGCGAGAATTTCTGCGGATTGCGCAGGAATTCGACGATCTCTTCAAGCTCTTCCTTGGCCTCGTCGATGCCGGCCACGTCGTCAAAGGTCACCCGGCCGTGCTTTTCGGTCAGAAGCTTGGCCCGGCTCTTGCCGAAACCCATGGCGCCGCCGCGTCCGCCGCCCTGCATGCGGTTCATGAAGTAGATCCAGACCCCGATCAGCAGCAGGAACGGCAACAGGCCAAGAATGAAGGAGGTAAATCCGTTCTGTTCCTGGCTGCGCGCCGTCACCGGAATATTCTGGCGGATCAGGAGTGCCGTGACCTCGGCATCTTCCGGTTTGATCGTCACGTAGTCGCGGCCGTCGGTGCCGCGGTAACGGACGTTTTCCCCGTCAAGCGTCACGGCCGTGACCTGGCCCGTCTCCACCCGTTCCACGAACTCCGAGTACGAACTCGACGTCGACTGCATCGTCCCTTGCGGGTTGGAGAAAAGATTGAAGAGCGCCAGGATCAACAGGAAAAGTACGACCCAGAAGGCGAGGTTGCGGGCGTTGTTCAAGGGGTATCCTCCTTGGGGGAACACGCAGATGGGCGCGATGACCGCGCCGTTGCTTCATAAATAGGGGATTGGGCCGTTACTTCAACGTGAAACAAGCCAATCCGTGAAAGGGACGACAATCCGCGCGGTCCAACCGTTCTGTTCACCTGCAAGTGGCGCGGAAACGAGCTCCGCGCCCCTCCAGACAGCCGGCGAGGACAGCAGTGATGCGCGCGGCAAGCCAGCGTCGCGCCAATTGGGACAGCGGGTGATTCCCTGGCCAAGCGCCGCGATGTGAAGGTCTGGGCTGTGCGGGCCGTCCAATGTCCAACGACCGTCCCAAGTTGAGGTTGTGGGCGTTCTGAGGTCCTGGACGGCGGCCGTTTCCCGGCTGATGCGCAGACTTTCGCCATTCCTTTCCTTGGCCACAAGGCAGCCGCCGAGCGTGTGTTTGCCGACCGAGGCCAGCGGCACATCAAGCGCGGCCATCCCGGAGCTGCGCGGCGGATAGACGCTGCCACCGACCCACTGAATGGCAGCAGAGCGCAGACGTCGATCGATCTCGGGCGGCACCGGAGGATTCGGGTGGAGGTTCAGAACGACGTCGCCCCGGTCAATTTCAACGACACGCCGCGCTTCCTTGATCGTGTAATGCTCAAGGGCGCCCCTGGCGGAGTAGAGGTTCAGGGCGACGTCCTTGAGCCGGTCGGCATCGATGCCCAGATCGCTCATGGCCGCAAGCGCGGCGCGGGCGCGGGTCCGGTCAAAGGCGGGGTCTGCGTTTGTGGGGTCCTCGGTCCAACCGATATCGTGGCGGCGCAGGTATTCGCGCAAGTCGGTCCGCGCGACCTGCCAGAACGGACGTGCCCACCGCAGCCCATTGCGTTCAAACCGCGTTTCCATGAGCGACAAACCGTCAACTCCCGCCCCGCGGGCAAGGCGCATGAGAAAGGTTTCCGCAATGTCATCAACAGTATGGCCAAGGAGCACGCCACCGATGTTCCGGCTTTTCGCCCAGTCGGCGATCAGAGCGTAGCGCGCAGCGCGGGCCGCAGCCATCAGGTTGCCTTTCGCCCTGCCGCCGTCCCAGTCAAGGACCGTGTGAGGGATCGCACGGATGTCACAGAAGGCGGCGACGCTGCGGGCTTCTGCGGCGGCATCGGGCCTGAGGTTATGGTCGACGGTCACCGCCTCGATCGGCACGCCTGCGACCCTGGACCATCGCCAGGCCACATGCAGAAGCGCCAGGCTGTCGCCACCACCAGAGACGGCCACCGCGACAGCAGCCGGTCCGTCGGACGGGAAAGCCGTGTCGATCAGCTGGAGAAGGCTGCCGTCCTCTCCCTGGGCGGCAAGCCATTCGACGTCTAGCCGCATCCCAAATTTGCGCGGGCCGATTGCGCATCGACCGCCGCTTCGGAATTCGGGAACCGGACCGCCACCTCTCCAAGTGTGATGCAGGCGTCCTGGGTCTGGCCCAACGCGCCGAGCGAGGTCCCAAGCTTGAAAAGAGCGTCCGGTGCCGTTGCCCCTTCCGGCGCCTCTGTAAAGGCATTCAGGTAGGACCGCGCAGCAGCGGGCATGTCGCCGAGGCTCTCGAGCGCCTCGCCGCGCAGGTAGTGGGCCTGTGGCGTGAGCGGGCCACCGGGAAAGGCCGCTGCGAAATTCGCAAAGCCGTCGGCTGCGACCTGGAAATCACCTGCCTCGAGGGCCGCCTCCGCCTGATCGAACTGCGCGCGCTCCCCTATGGCCAGAGATGGCCCCTGAACCGGTGGGGGGGTCGCGTCGGGAATGGCGGCGGCGTTGTCCACACCGCCAAGGGAGGGAGTATCGCCCAACATGCCGATGTCGCAGGCCTCTTCGAGTTCGCAGAGCCGGAACTCCAAATCGCCGATCCGGTTCGTGCCATCCCGCGTGATCCGCGCGATGCGGTTTTCGAGCTCTTCGGTTTTCGCGGTCAAGCGTTGCAGCTGAAGCTCGATCGCATCAAGGCGTTCCAGCGGACCACCGCCCAATCCGGCCCCTTCTGGAAAACCGGTGGTCGACAGCTCGGTCCGCAATTGCTGTACCTGGCCCCACAGGACTGTGAGTTCCTGCCGGATATCGGCCAGGGTCTGCTGCCGGTTCTGAGCTACCGCGGGGCTCATCAGCGCCAACCCCACCAGTATCGCTATTGCCTTGCGCATCAAACGCCCCCGCTCCCCCTGGGCCTCAGCTCGTTGCACCAACCGAGATGATGGTCACCGCCCGTCGGTTCTGGGAATAGCACGCTTCGTCGGAACAG
Organism: uncultured Rhodobacterales bacterium; assembly: GCA_964391555.1. Classification (GTDB taxonomy): domain Bacteria; phylum Pseudomonadota; class Alphaproteobacteria; order Rhodobacterales; family Rhodobacteraceae; genus JAMWZF01. Next base: position 2,210 of record CAYMMT010000179.1, on the reverse strand, counting down.
ACGGCGATGGGACGTTCCTTGCCATAGCTGACCGTCCGGATTCGGCTGGAAGGCACGCCTTGCGAAATCAGGTACTCGCGCACCGCGTTGGCCCGGCGGGCGCCGAGGGCAAGGTTGTATTCCCGGGTCCCCCGCTCGTCCGCATGCCCCTCGATCACTGCGAGATAATCGGTATTGGTCGCAAGCCATCCGGCCTGACCGTCGAGGGTGGCACGACCGACGGCGGTCAACGTCGACTGGTCCACTTCAAAGAGCACTCTGTCACCGATCGTTTGCTGGAAATACTGCGGAGAGGCCGGGTCAGAGGCCGGATCGTTCACGCCCGCTCCGGCGCCGCCATTGAGGTTCACGTTGTCCCCGTTGCCAAACCGGTCGGGATTTGTGCAGGCGGAAAGAGCGAGTGCGGCCACCAAGAGGCCGACTTTTGTCAGGGTATGCATTGCCGGTGTCCTGTCTTGTGTTCTTCGTTTGCTCGTTTGCTCATTTGCGTCATCTATACCACGGGCGGAGCGCTCAGGGAAATCATATGAATGGGGCCCGAACCGGTAGTTTTGGCGCCCCGTTGATCGACAGCTATGACCCTCGCTCAGCGCTGCAGCGGCCCCCAGGACGGATCGGATGCCGCATTCGGTGTCGATACCCGCCGCAGGTTCCGGCCCGAGACATCGACCGAATAAAGCGCAGGGGCACCGTCGGCCCCCTGCGTCTCACGTGTGAACATCAGGACACGGCCATTGGGCGACCACGTGGGGCCTTCATCAAGAAACGACCCGGTGAGCAATCGTTCCTCCGAACCATCGGTGCGCATCACCCCGATGTGAAACCGACCGGCATTCTGCTTGGTGAAGGCAATCAGGTCGCCGCGCGGGCTCCACACAGGTGAGCCATACCGGCCCTCGCCAAATGAAATCCGGCGCGCTTCACCACCTGTCACCGGCATTATGTAGAGCTGCTGGGTCCCTGACCGGTCGCTTTCAAACACGATCTGGGTCCCATCGGGACTGAGGCTGGGCGCGGTTTCGATCGAGGGAGCCGAAGTCAGGCGTTGGTGCTGCCCAGTGGCCAGAGATGTCCGCCAGATATCGGTATTGCCGCCGTTTGCCAGTGAGTAGATCACCGAGGAGCCATCGCGCGAGAAACGGGGGGAGAATGCCATTTCGCCGTCCGCAGTTCCCAATTGCTGGCGCCCGACCGAGGCGACATCCAGCACATTGATGCGCGGAAACCCGCTTTCGTAGCTGGTGTAGAGCACTCGATCGCCACCGGGCGAGAACCGCGGTGCCAGCACGATTGCGGCGGAATCCGTCAGGTACTGAACATTCGCGCCGTCGTAGTCCATGATGGCGAGGCGTTTGCGGCGGTCGTCCTTGGGTCCGGTCTCTGCTACAAAGATAACCCGGCTGTCGAAATAGCCGTTCTCGCCGGTGATTCGGGAATAGACCTGATCGGCCACCTTGTGCGCGATCCGCCGCCAGCCATCAGTGGTTCCCACAAGCTGCTGACCGGAACCAAGCTCCCGCCCGGAGAACACGTCGTAAAGACGGAACTTCACGACGACCTGCCCACCATTGATCGCCACGGCACCTGTCACGAGCGCCTGCGCATTGATCGCGCGCCAGTCGGCATAGGCCACCTGCTGCTCGAAACTGGAAACCTGCGAAATGAACGCCGAAGGGGGGATGCGCCGGAAAAGCCCGGTGCCGGTAAGGTTGTCGGACACCAGTTGCGTGATCTGAGCCGCCATCTCCTCGGCCCCCGGAGTTTCGGCCTGAAAGACCGGAGCCGCGAACGGCAAGGGCTCGACCACACCGTCGGTGATGGTGATCCGAAGCGGGCTGTTCTGAGCCCAACCCGGAGTGGTCAGTCCGATGACAGCCACCCAGGCCATCAGAAACGCGAAGATCGCTTTACCCATGTCCAGCCTCCACCAAGTCTCGCATCCGGCCCCGACAGGCCCCTTTTGACCGGATTTGCGCGCCTGCGTAATCGGATTGTCTCATTTTGTCATGCCCGGGCGTCACAACCATGCAAATCCTTGCCGAATTCACGGGGAATTGCTGTGTCATGACCGCAAATCCGCCGGATTGAAGGTGATTTGCGCCTGATACCAGGTGCCATAAGCCTCAACCGGCAGGTCGTAACCGGCCCATTGGCACCGCAGGATCGCGCGGCGCGCCGCATTGAAGGCTTGCGAGACGGCCTCGCTTCGG
>CAYMMT010000178.1:0-5746 GCA_964391555.1 uncultured Rhodobacterales bacterium | reverse complement strand
GCAGAGATCGCGAAGCGCGGGAACGGTGACAGCGGGCGTGCCAGCCACGGCCAACATCCCGGACAACCAGATATCGTCCACAGATCGGAAGCGGTCGGGCAGGTCAAAGATCGCGTCGGGCACCATCGCGGGCGTTACCAACACCCCGGCGAACCCCTGCACAATCACCCCCGACCCGACGCCGATCCGGGCCGCGTCAAAGCTGCTGGCGGCGATCGCTGCTCCGGGATTGGCCCGGGCCGCCGCGAGAAAGCCCGCCGCCCATCCGGGGTCATACAGCCAATCGTCGTCACAGATGAGGACGGGGCCCTGCGTTTGCGTAAGCGCAGGCAGGAGCTTCGTCGCGGGCCCAAGGTCCTGTTCGACACGGGCGAGCCGCACGCCTTCGGGCAGGTCGGGCAGCTCGAACGGTCCGGGAAACCGCGCGTAAGACCGCGGAAGGGTCAGCCGGACCTCGCTGACGGCGTCTTGCGCAAGCAATGACGCCAAGACCGCGCCCAAACCGCCAAATCGCGGCGGGATCGACGTCAGCGAGATGGTCAGCACGGTCTAACGGATCACGTGGACCGCGCAGCTTGCGTGGCGCACCACGCGCGATGCCGTGGAGCCGAGGAAATAGTCCTGCAATCCGGGGCGATGGGAGGAGATGACGATACAGTCGCAGCCGTGATCTTCGGAGAATTCGAGGATCTTGCGTCCCGGATTTCCTTCCACCACGACCGGCTGACCGTCCTCCATGTCCTTGGCGTAGGACTCGAGCGCCTCGATCACGGCCGCCCGGCTCTCGGAACGGAAGTCCTCCGGCAAATAGGACAGGGCATATCCCGGCACTTCATCCATCACGTGCAGCAACGTGATTCGGGCACCCGGACTGGCCAGAACCTTGGACGCGGCCACGCCGCGGTGGCCATCATGGTGATCGTCAAAGGCCACCGGTACGAGGATATTCTTGTACATCTGGCATCTCCCTTTCTTTGTTGGCAGCTTGACCGGGCTTGGAACGACCTGCCTTGATCTGCATCAGGCCCGGAAGCACGAGGGAACGGCATGCCCGAAACCAGCCCGATCCGACCCACGGACGACGCGGCCCGATCCTTGGCGCGGGGCCTGATGACCAAGGCCCGGTTCGGGGCACTGGGTGTCCTGTCAGACGGCGCGCCCATGGTGACGCGCGTGGCGGTTGGGGTGATCGGGGCCTCTCCGGTGATTCTGGTCTCGGACTTGTCCGCGCATACCTCGGCGCTCAAGATCAGTCCCGTCGCGTCGCTCCTGGTTGGTGAGCCCGGCCCCAGGGGGGACCCGTTGACGCATCCTCGCCTGACCCTTCAGGTCCGGGCCGCACCCGCCGAGAAACCCGCCTGTCGCGAGGCGTGGCTGGCGTTTCATCCAAAGTCCGCGCTGTATATCGACTTCGCCGATTTCCTGTTCTTCCGGCTGGACGTGATGGAGGCGCATCTGAACGGTGGCTTCGGAAAGGCCTACAGGCTGACACCGGAGGATCTGGCGTCCGGCGCGCCTTGACAGGTCGGGCCAAAGCCACGAAAACAGCGCGCCAGTGGGGCCGTAGCTCAGTTGGGAGAGCGCGTCGTTCGCAATGACGAGGTCGTCGGTTCGATCCCGATCGGCTCCACCATCAAAACCGGACATTGCGGCACCGGACGGGTGCGGCAGACGCCTGCGGCCGATCCGACCTGCGCGGCGCCTCCACCGCGGTCAAATCCGCCTTAGAGCCACAGCCAGTCAACCAATGCCAACGCCGCTCCGACCGGGAGAGCGATTGCAAGGGCAACCAGAAACGCGCCGTAGGCCGTGAGGCGGGGGGCGGTGGCCTTGTCATGTGTCCTGAGAGATATTCGCCGCGCCATGGGCGGGAGTTAACCATCGATTAGGTTTAAACAGGCTTAACGGAAGCCATGGCCCGCCCGGAACTTCCCCCGTCCCTGCCGCGTCTGCCTCTGGTCCAGAGCCCCGTCTTTGCGGCCGCGGTCTCCTCCCTCGGGGCAGATGTCGAGGAGTTGGTCCTGCCTTTTGGTCGTGCAACGGTGCTGCGGAGGCGGTTCTGGCCGGGGATCTGCGTCCGGCTTCTGTCCCGTGGGCCGGTCTGGACCTCCGAACCTTCCGAGGCCGACCGGGCCGAGACATTCCGGCACCTGTCGCGATCAGCCCCCTGCCTCGTGACGCCCGGGATGACCGAAGACGTCGCGGCGCTGAGAACGGCGGGATTCCGGCAGATCCTGACAGCGGCCCATCTCGCCGAGGTGTCGCTTGATCCCGACATCGGGACGATGCGGCAGCGGCTTGCCGGATCGTGGCGAAATGCGCTGGGACAGGCGGAACGGCGTTATCTCCACGTGACCGATCTGCCGTTTGATCGGGGTCGGGACGAGTGGTTGCTGGCCCGGGAAAACGCCCAGCGCGCCCGTCGCGGCTACCGCGCGCTGCCAACGGCCCTTGTCATCGCCATGGCGGCGCACTCCCCGAATGATGTGCGGATCCTTTCAGCGAGGCTCGACCGCAAGTCCGACCCTCTTTCCGGGATCATCGTGATCCGGCACGGCTCCGTGGCGACCTATCACATCGGCTGGACCGGATCGGAGGGGCGGCACCTCAGGGCCGGGCACCTGCTTCTCTGGCACGCGATGTGTCGGCTGGCAGACAAGGGCGTGACGAGACTGGACATTGGCACGGTCGACGGACAGCAGGCGCCGGGCCTGATGCGGTTCAAGCTTGGCACGGGGGCGCAAGTCCGCGCGCTTGGCGGCACATGGGCCCGGCTCATCCCGCCGCTCGCGCCGACGCGCAGGACGTGATAGCGGGTGCGCCATGCGCTTTCTGACCTACGATGTCTTCACCGACCGACCCTATGGCGGCAACCCGCTGGCCGTGATCCCGGAGAGCCCGGCCCTGCCTCGGGCCGCCCTGCAGGCCATCGCCCGCGAGTTCAACTACTCCGAAACCACCTTTGTCCTGCCTCCCGAGGATCCGGCCCATACGGCGCGGGTCCGTATCTTCACGCCGACGATGGAAGTCCCGTTTGCGGGCCATCCCATCATCGGGACGGCGGTCGCGCTGGCCGAGGCGGGGGCCGGCCCGGAGATGGTTTTCGAACTGGGGATCGGGCCGGTGAGCGTCACCGCCGCGGGCGGGGCGGCCCGATTTGAAACGGACGCTACGCTGACCACGCTGTCCGAACCCGCCGTGGCCGATGTCGCGGCCTGTCTGGCCCTGTCGCCCGATCAGATCGTCGGTGCTCCGTCCCAGGTCAGCCTCGGCCTGCCGTTCGTGCTTGCCGAAGTGGGCGGCCCGGAGGCGCTTGCGGCTTGCACCCCGACGATCGACGCCTTTCGCCGCGCGTCGGTGCGGTATCCGTCGGACCTCGACTTCGCGATCTATGCCTGGCATCGCGATGGCGAGACGATCAATGCGCGCATGTTCGCTCCGCTTGACGATATCACCGAAGACCCCGCCACCGGATCTGCCGCCGCCACGCTGTCGGCGCATCTGGGCGACGGCGCCTATGTCATCCGGCAGGGCGAGGCCATGGGCCGTCCCTCCCGCATCGAAACGAAGGTCAAGGACGGGAAGGTCGCGGTTTCCGGTACGGCGGTGCGGATCATGGAGGGCCGGATCGTCGCGCTGCCCGGGTGACACTGCGGGAGGCTCGGGCTAGACTCCACCCATGGGCAAGACGATCATCGAACGGGCCGCGGACACCGGCCTCAGAATGACAGGTCAGCGGCACACGGTGGCCGAAGTCCTGCAGGACGCGGACGACCACCCCGATGTCGAAGAACTCTATGCCCGGGCCTCCAGGCTCGATCCGAACATTTCTTTGGCGACGGTCTACCGGACGGTCAAACTCTTCGAAGAAGAGGGCATTATCGACAAGGTGGATTTCGGCGATGGCCGGGCCCGGTACGAACCCGCCGGAGGCGCCCATCACGATCACCTCATCGACCTCGATACCGGCGATGTCATCGAGTTCGTGGACCCCGAGATCGAGGCCCTGCAGGAAAAGATCGCCGCGAAGTACGGTTACCGTCTGAAGGGACACCGGCTTGAACTGTTCGGGGTCAAGCTGGACCGCGGCCGACGCCGCTAGAGGGCCCCGGCAATCGTTTCAAGCACCGACCCCGAGGCCCCGATCAGAAGCGGCGCGAGGGTTGTCAGGATGTTGATGACCTGCTGCCGGGTCGCCTGCTGATTGAGGCTGTCCGGCAGGCTCAGCCCGGCCATTCCACCAAGGCTCTCCCTGAGTCTGGCGTTCAGCATCACGGTGCCGGGGCCAAAGATGCATACCAGCGTCAGGGTGAACAACACGCCCCAATACAGCGTGACCCCCTGCGCATAGCCCGTCCATAGCGCGGCGGCGGCCTTGTCCTCGTCGATGAATGCCAACGGCAGCCGGTAGAAGATCACCAGCGCCAGAATGCTGGTGACAAGGACAAAGGCCACGGCCTTGAAGGCCTGCTCGATAAGGGCACCCCGGCGGGCCAGATCCGCCTCGACCTCTTCGGGCTCTGTCGCGTCCAAAGGCGCGAAACAGGTGCTGGTCACGGCGCTGGCGAGTGCGGCCGCCACAAGCCCCGCGATCACGGGCAAGAGGGCCAGCCAGGCCAGCCGGCTCAATCCGTCGGCCGTGCAATCGGTCGGCAGGATATGCCCCGCGACGTCGGCGGAGCTCAGCACCATGCACACGTATCGGTACCCGATGTTGAGCGCGCCGGTGCCATCGCCGGACCGCACAAATACTCCGATCAGGACCAGGAGGATCATCGTCGCCCCGAAGATCCACAAGGCCGAGTCGCGCGCCGTTTTCGGCATGCTGAGCAATTTCTGACCGAGGTGGACGATCACGGCGATGCACGCCGCGACGTGGAAGAGAGTCACCGAAAGGTAGGGCAGGAACGCATTGAAGAAGATGAGATCGAGGTTCCCGGCAATCAGGTCATCCGTGCCCGGCAGATGCGGGGCGATGCCGGTCTTGGGGTCATCGATCAGGCCAAGAAGGACAAAGCCGACGATCAGCGGCAGCAGCGGCAAGACGATCCAGGGAACAAGTGTCTGATAACGCATGCCGCGCCTCCGGTCAGTTCGGCCCAGACTGCACCGGAAACCGCCCGCCGGGAAAGGGGTTTCAGTTGGGTGCCAGCCCCAGTTCGGCCAACGTCGTCGCCTGCCGGGCGGCCAGGGCATCGACCTCGGCCACAGTGGCGGAGGACAGGACGGACGCGGGGGCCCGAACGGTGGGATGCGCAATCACCCCCTGTCTGGCGAGGGAGTATTTGCGGATCGCGAGGCCGAGGCCCGGCTGCGCTTCGTACCGGACCATGGGCAAATAGGCGTCGAAGATGTCCCGCGCCCGGCTCATATCGCCCGCCTCGAAGGCGGCAACGACCTGAGCCATCATCTCCGGGTATCCAAAGCCGGTCATCGCGCCATCGGCCCCGCGCATCATCTCTTCGAGAAGGAACAGTCCGCCGTTGCCGCAGAGGATGGAGATCCGCCGCGCGCCGCCATCGGACGCCGCGCGCAGGGCCGAGATCTTTTCAAGCCCCGGCCAGTCCTCGTGTTTGAGCATCACGCAGGTCGGGCAATCCGCGACGATATCCAGGATGACGGAGGTCGCGATCTGGACATTGGTGACAAGCGGAAAATCCTGCAAGACAAATGGGATATCGCCCAGCAAGCCGGCGATATGGCGGTAGTAGCCCGTGATCTGCGCGTCCGTCCGGAGGTTGCCGGG
>CAYMMT010000177.1:0-5748 GCA_964391555.1 uncultured Rhodobacterales bacterium | reverse complement strand
CTGAGTTCTGGTCCGGCCTCATGCGCCTGCGCCGCGGCCCTTGGGAGATGGTCGCCACGATCATCATCGCGATCGGGGTCTTCATGCTGATGCAGCCCTTCGTGATCTGGGCCTTCACCTATTCCTTCATAATCACGCTGATTGGCACCGTGATGTTCATCATCGTCAGCCATTTTCCGGAGTAACCATGGCGCAGATCGTCATCAAGAATGTGCGCAAGGAGTTCGGGGACTTCGTCGCCGTGAAGGAGAGCTCCTTCACGATCGAAGACGGCGAATTCTTCATGCTTCTCGGCCCCTCCGGTTGCGGCAAGACCACCACGTTGAGGATGATCGCCGGGCTCGAATTGCCCACCTCGGGAGAGATTTACCTCGACGGTGAGGAGATCAGTCAGAGACCACCGTCAGAACGCGATATTGCCTTTGTGTTTCAGATGTTTGCGCTCTATCCGCATATGAATGTGCGGCGCAATATCTCGTATCCCCTGGTCAGCCAGGGCATGCCGAGGGCACAGGTCAGGGCCAAGGTCGCCGAGGTGTCTCGTATTCTCGGGATCGAGGACATTCTGGACCGTCCCGTTGGCGGGCTTTCGGGAGGGGACAGGCAGCGTGTGGCTTTGGGCCGGGCCATCGTGCGGGAACCCAAGGCGTTCATGATGGACGAACCGCTGGGGGCGCTGGACGCCGAGTTCCGGGAGCACATGGCCGAGGAGCTGCGAGCCCTGCACGACCGGATGGGCGCCACCACCGTCTACGTCACGCATGACCAGTTGGAAGCGATGCAGATGGGCGACAAGATCGTCGTGATGAACAACGCTGTGGTCGAACAGTTCGGAACACCGCAAGAGATCTACGATAAACCGGCGACGATGTTCGTGGCGGACTTCATCGGTTCACCATCCATGAATTTCCTGAAATTTCACGGAAAAATCGGGGCAGGGAGTGTCGACGTCTCGATGCATGACGCCCATTTCAAGGTGCCGGCGGCACGGGAGCCCTTTGAAGGTGACATGGCGTTCGGTGTGCGCCCCGAGCATGTGACGCTCTCGGATGATGCCCCATTCCGGGCCGAAGTGCTGGCCACCGAATACCTCGGCACCACCCAGATCATCACCCTCAACACCACCGGCGGAGAGGTCAAGGCACGTGTCTCGGCACAGCAATCGGCGCGCATGGGTGAGACCGTTGGCCTCGCGTTCAACGCCGACACGATCACGCTGTTCGACCGACAGACCGGTCGCGCGCTGAAGTCCGAACTGAACGAGGGCGTCCTCCATGGCTGAAGTCACTCTTACCAACGTGTCCAAGGCCTTTGGCAAGACTCAGGCGGTCAAGGATATCTCGATGACGGTCGACGACGGCGCCTTCGTGGTTCTCCTCGGTCCGACGGGGGCCGGGAAGACCACCACGCTGCGCCTCATCTCGGGACTGGAAAAGCTTGACGCGGGGACAATTCACATTGGCGGTCGTGACGTGGGCCTCGATACGCCGGCACAACGCGACGTGGCGATGGTCTTCCAGCAATATTCGCTCTACCCGCATCTGACCGTACGCGACAATCTTGCCTTTCCCCTGCGGTCCCCGATCCTGAAGACACCCGAGGATGTCATCACCCGCAAGGTTCAGGAAATCGCGGACATCCTGCAAATTCCGCACAAGCTCGACAACAAGGCGACGGAATTGTCCGGCGGAGAGATGCAGCGTGTCTCCATCGGTCGGGCGCTGGTTCGGGATCCGCAGGTCTTTCTGATGGACGAACCGCTCAGTTCGCTGGACGCGAAACTGCGAGCCGATCTGAGGGTGGAACTCAAACGAATCCAAGCGGACCTTGGCGCGACGCTGCTTTACGTCACGCATGATCAGATCGAGGCGATGACGATGGCCACCCACGTGGGTGTTCTGGAGGAGGGGCAACTGGTCCAATACGGCACACCAAAGGAAATTTATGAAGATCCGAAAAGTGTTTATGTCGCAAGCCGCCTTGGCCTGCCGCGCATCAACATCCTGCCGTCCGATCTGTTCCCCGGCGCACACAAGGCGCCCCAGATCGGCCTCCGGCCCGAGAATATCAGGCAGGGCGACGGGATCGACGCAACCGTGGTGCGTTCAGAACATTTGGGCGACCAGACCCGGCTGCACCTGACCCTCAAGGGACATGCGATCACGACGCTCACCGACCCGCATCAGGACTACGCCGCCAACGCGACAGTCAAGATAAGCCCGCATAATCCGCTTTATTTCGATGCCTCTGGAACGCGGGTCACTTAAGGGAGGACCAAAGTCATGGCTCAATTCATCAATGCCAAAGAGGATCTGGTCACCGAGGCCATTGACGGGCTTCTCAGCGCCTCGGGCGGGGCCCTGTCCCGGCTCGACGGGTATCCCCACATCAAGGTTGTCTTCCGTTCGGATTGGGACAAATCCAAGGTCGCCCTGGTGTCCGGCGGCGGATCGGGCCACGAACCGGCCCATGCCGGCTTTGTGGGGCCCGGGATGTTGACCGCGGCCGTCTGTGGCGAAGTCTTTGCGTCTCCCTCTGTCGAAGCGGTCCTGGCCGGCATCCTTGCCGTGACGGGCGAGGCGGGCTGCCTGCTGATCGTCAAGAACTACACCGGGGACCGGCTCAACTTCGGCCTTGCGGCGGAGCGCGCCCGCGCACTGGGTCGTGCGGTCGAAATGGTGGTTGTCGACGATGACATCGCGTTGCCGGACCTGCCCCAACCGCGTGGGGTTGCGGGCACGCTTTTCGTTCACAAGATCGCCGGTTTCATGGCGGAAAATGGCGCTTCTCTCGCCGAGGTTGCTGGCGCGGCGCGCTCTGTCATCGGCAAGGTCGCCTCGATCGGGATGAGCCTTGATACCTGCACGATCCCGGGGGCCTCAAAGGAGGATCGCATCGGCGCAGGCAAGGCAGAACTCGGGCTTGGCATCCACGGTGAACCCGGGGTCCAACAGGTCGATTTCTCCACGGCGATGGGCGCGATGGGCACTGTGATCGAAAAGCTTCGGGGACATGGAACCGAAGCCAAGCAGGTCGCGATCATCAACAACCTCGGCTCGACGACCCCGCTCGAGATGTCCGTCCTGACCCATGCGCTGACCGCCTCCGGGCTGGTGGCACAGATCATTGGCCCGGCTCCGTTGATGACGTCGCTCGACATGCACGGGTTCTCGGTGTCGATCATGGAAGCGACCGCGTCCGAGCAGGCCGCGCTCGCCGCCGACGTGCCGATGCCCGCGTGGCCCGGCGTGAGGGACGTTGTCGAGCCGCCGGTCGTGGCCTTGCCCGACGGGCTCACCCCGATCGAACCCATTGCGTCGCGGAATGACAAGACCCGCGACATCATCGAGAAAGTGTCCGACCTCCTCATCTCCGCCGAGGGGCGGCTCAATGAACTCGACGCGAAATCCGGGGACGGGGACACGGGCAGCACACTCGCCACCGCCGCGCGGGCGTTGAAATCCAGCCTCGACAAGATGCCTCTGGCGGACCTGACACAGCTTTTCCCGGCTCTCGGCAATGAGTTGAGCCAGACCATGGGCGGGTCCTCGGGCGTGATCCTCGCGATCTATTTCAACGCCGCCGGGGATGCCTGCGCAAACGGGGCCTCGGTCCAGAAGGCCTTGGTCGATGGCCTTGACCGGGTCAGCCAGGTGGGCGGTGCGAAGGTGGGCGATCGCACGATGATTGATGCGCTCGCTCCGGCGCTCGAGGCGCTTCCGGGCGGGATCGCTGCGGCCGCCACGGCGGCGCGGGCAGGGGCGGACAGCACCGCGTCGATCCACCGCGCGAAGGCCGGTCGCGCGGCCTACGTCCCAGAGGAAAATCTCAAGGGCCATAACGATCCGGGCGCGGAAGCGGTCGCGCTCCTCTTCGACACGCTGGCCAAGGAAATGGTGGATTAAGCTGAGCAAGTCGGGCCTCAAAGTCGTCGCCAAGCCAACGGTCAATGACATTGCCCGCGTGGCCGGGGTGAGCCTGGCCACGGTGGATCGTGTCCTGAACGAACGGCCCGGTGTGCGGGGCAAGACCATCAAGAAAGTCCACGCCGCCATCTCGGAGCTTGGCTACATCCGCGACACGGCTGCAGCCAATCTGGCCCGGCGGCGGATCTACAACCTGCTCTTCGTTCTGCCGGACACAAGGAACGAATTTGTTCTCGCCCTGCGCCAGCAGGTCCAGGATCAGGCGGAAAAGCTGGCCAATGACCGGACCATGCTGTCGGTCGTCCTGGCGGCCCCCTTCGATGCTCAGGATATCGTCGGTGTCCTTGACCGGATCGATCCGAGTGAGACGGACGGCGTGGCCATTTTCAGCCCGGAGACTCCCTCGGTCCGCGACGCGGTCAAGCGCGTTCGGGACAAGGGTATTGCCGTTGTCACCCTCGTTGCGGACCTGCCGACCTCTGAGCGGGATCATTTCGTCGGCATCGACAATGTCTCCGCAGGGCGCACCGCCGCCCAGTTGATGGGACGTTTCGTCAGGCGACCGGGGAAGGTCCTGTTCATCACCGGGTCACGGTTTGCCCGGGATCATCTCGAACGGCGGCAGGGGTTTGACCTCGTTATCGGGGAAGATTTCCCCGAACTTGACGTTGTGGCTTCGGTTGAAGGGCGGGATGATCCCGACCTGATCTACGCGATGCTGCCTGAGGTCTTCGACAATCATCCGGGGATCTGTGGCATCTATTCGAGCGCGGCGGGCAACGAGGGATTGATCCGCTTTCTGAGGGATCGACCGGAGACCGGCGACATTGTCGTCATCGGTCACGAGTTGACCCCACTGAGCCAGGACGCCTTGCGCGACGGGGTTTTTGATGCCGTGATCAATCAGGATAGTGGACATCTCGTGCGATCCTGCGCCCGGCTTTTGCGCGCAACCGCAGACAGCGTCCCGCATAACCCGGCACAGGAGCGGATCCGAATCGATATTTACATCAAGGAAAACATGCCGCCCTAAGGCGCACTCAAGGGAGGAAAACCACATGCAATCCATCAAGGGCCCGGCCCTCTTTCTTGCCCAATTCGCGGGGGATGAGGCACCGTTCAACTCATGGGACTCCATCACCAGATGGGCCGCCGATTGTGGCTATATCGGTGTGCAGGTGCCCAGTTGGGACGGGCGGCTGTTTGACCTGGCGCAGGCAGCCGACAGCAAGGACTATTGCGACCACTTCAAAGGGGTGGCGGCCGAAAACGGGATCGCCGTGACCGAATTGTCGACCCATCTGCAGGGGCAACTCGTTGCCGTGCATCCGGCCTATGACAGCGCTTTTGACGGGTTCGCGGCAGAAGAGGTCCGGGGCAATCCCGCCGCCCGACAGGCCTGGGCCGTGGATCAGGTCAAGATGGCCCTCACGGCGTCGCGGAACCTCGGCATAACCGCCCACGCGACATTTTCGGGCGCGCTGGCATGGCCCTATGTCTATCCCTGGCCGCAGCGTCCGGCCGGGCTGGTTGAAACCGCTTTTGATGAGCTCGCCTCCCGTTGGAGGCCGATCCTTGATCACGCGGAGGAGTGTGGCGTCGACGTCTGCTACGAAATCCATCCAGGCGAGGACCTGCACGACGGCGTGACCTACGAGATGTTCCTCGAACGGACAGGAAACCACGCCCGCGCCTGCATGCTCTACGACCCTTCGCACTACGTGCTGCAATGCCTTGATTATCTTGACAATATCGACATCTACAAGGACCGGATCCGGATGTTCCACGTCAAGGATGCCGAGTTCAATCCGACGGGCCGTCA
>CAYMMT010000176.1:0-5758 GCA_964391555.1 uncultured Rhodobacterales bacterium | reverse complement strand
CTGAACATCACCGAGATGTTCTGGCCCAATGGCACGGACGGTCAGGCGGTTTCTGTCGAAACCATCGAAACTGATCCGAACTACCAGTGGATGCTGACCTGGCAGAAGACCGGTCTTCTCGGCTGGGAAGACAAGAACGGCGACGGCCTGATTCAGTACTACAACGACGGCAACGAAGAAATGGCCGCCGTGGCTGCGGCCAATGGCTGGACCGGGAACGAGCTCACGAACTTCAACCGTGATATCCTCGTGCTCGCCAACCCTGAAATCGCCAACCTTCCCGGTTGGGTGATCGGTCTGGTTGCCGCCGGTGGTCTTGCCGCCGCGCTGTCGACCGCTGCTGGCCTGTTGCTCGCCATCTCCTCGGCGGTGTCTCACGACCTCATGAAGGGTCAGCTGACGCCGAACATCTCCGAGAAGGGTGAGCTGATGTCGGCCCGGATCGCCATGGCCGTGGCTATCGCGGTTGCCACCTACCTTGGTCTCAATCCTCCGGGATTTGCGGCGCAGACGGTGGCTCTGGCCTTTGGCCTCGCGGCGGCCTCGATCTTCCCGGCGCTGATGATGGGGATCTTTTCGACCCGCATCAACAATCACGGCGCTGTGGCAGGCATGCTGACCGGTCTGACGGTGACGCTGATCTACATCTTCCTGCACAAGGGGTGGTTCTTCATCCCCGGCACGAACAGCTTTACCGATGCCGATCCGCTTCTGGGCACGATCAAGTCGACCTCGTTCGGCGCGATCGGTGCGGCGATCAACTTCACGGTTGCCTACGCGGTCTCCGCCATGACCAAGGAGCTGCCCACGGAAATCAAGGAGCTCGTTCAGAGCGTCCGCGTTCCCCGTGGCGCCGGTGCGGCGCAGGCAGACCACTAAGTGACACCGGAAAGGGGCGTGGGTTTCTCACGCCCCTTTTGCCCCTCAGCGTCAATTTCGGCGTATGCTTCGAGGGACCTTTTTGGTCATAGTGAACCTCGCGGAGTCGCGCATTCATGGACGATACCGTATTGTCACCAGCGCTTGAGCGCCTGACACGCCACTCTCCTTTCGCCGACCTGCCGGCGGCCGAAACGGGGACGCTCGCTGCGGACCTGCGAGAGGTTCAAGTCGCCGCCGGCGAGCTTGTCTTCGAAGAGGGAAAACCCCTCGACGGGCTGTACATCATCGAAACGGGCGCCGTTGAAATCTGGGCCGGTGAGCACAGCGTCGTGTCCCATCGTGGCCCCGGTGAGATCATGGGCGAGCGCGGTCTGCTCCGGGATGGCCGCGCAGTCCTCAGTGCGAGGGCTAGCGAGCCGACCGTCCTCCTGTTGATCCCGGCCCCGCGGTTCCTTCATCTCCTTGACGCTGTGCCGGCGGTCGCCGACTGGTTCGAACACGCGAGGCCGGTCGGCGAGGACGGTGGCGACACCGGGCAGGGGCCCTATGCCGCGGGACTGATGGCCATCGAAGTGCAGGCCATCATGTCCGACAGCCCGATCACCTGCGCCCCCGGTGATACGATCCAGAGTCTTGCCCGGACGATGCGGGACCGGCGCATTTCATCGGTGCTGGTGATGGACGGCCATGCGTTGCGCGGCATCGTCACCGTCCACGACCTCGTCAACAAGGTTCTGGCCGAGGGCAAAGGCAGCGATCTTCACGCAGAAAGCGTCATGACCCGTGATCCGGTCACGATCTTGCCAACGGCCCTCGGCCTCGACGCGCTTCTGGAGATGTCCGAGCGCCGGATCAGTCACCTGCCCGTGGCGGACGCGACGGGCCGCATCGTCGGCATGGTGGGGCGCACGGATCTCTTCCGCCAACAGGCCACAACCGCCAGCCACATGTCCGCTGAAATCGTCAGCGCGCCCGACAGCGCCGCGATGGCCGAGGTGATGACGCGCCTGCCGGAGCTTCTGAGCAACCTCGTCAATGCGGGTATCAAACCGCAGGCCATCTCCCGCCGTATCACCGACCTCACCGATGCCATCACCCGCCGGCTCTTGTCTCTGGCGGAGGCGGAACTCGGCCCGGCGCCCGCGCGTTATGTCTGGGCCGCCTGCGGGTCCCAGGGACGCCGCGAGCAGACCGGGGTGTCGGATCAGGACAATTGTCTCATCATCGACGGCGTCTGCACGGACGAGCACGCGGTCTATTTCGACGATTTGGCCAGATTCGTCAGCGATGGGCTGAACGACGTCGGCTTCATCTATTGCCCCGGTGACATGATGGCGACGAACCCGCGCTGGCGGCAGCCCCGCGAGGTCTGGAGCGGGTATTTCGACAAGTGGATCGCCCAGCCGGACGAAGAGGCGCAGATGCTGGCCTCGGTCATGTTCGACCTGCGCGCCATCGCGGGCGATCCGGCAATCCTCGAGGACATGCGCGCCGAGGTGCTGGAGAAGGCCCGCAAGAACTCCATCTTCGTGCGTTTCATGGTGTCCAACTCGCTCAAGCACAGCGTGCCCATCAGCCTGTTTGGTGGCCTCTCCGTCATCCGGTCCGGCGCGCACAAGAACTCTCTGGACCTGAAGATGGCGGGTGTCGTGCCGGTTGTGGATCTGGGGCGGGTCTACGCGCTGAAAGGTGGCATAGCCGCGGTTGGCACACGCGACCGGATCGAAGCGGCGATCGCTCAAGGCGTCATCTCGGACTCTGGTGGCCGCGACCTCCTCGCCGCCTACGACCTCATCTGCGAAGTGCGATTGCGTCATCAGGCGGCGCAGATCGGCCGGGGTCAGAAGCCTGACAACTTCGTTGACCCGAACATTCTGCCCGAACTCGAACGCAACCACCTGCGCGACGCTTTCCTGGTGGTGAAAACCATGCAAGCCTCTTTGGGCCGCCAAGTCTGAGGGTTCGCAGATGTTTCTTGAACTCATCGCCACGTTCGCCGCCGGCTTCGCTGCCGCGGGGGTCGTGTTGCTTCTCAACATGATCACCAAGGGCCGTCTTGCGAAATGGGCCATGCCCGTGGCGGCCGGGGCGGCGATGATCGCCGTGGCGATCGCCAACGAATACAGTTGGGGTGCGCGCACCAAGGCGTCGCTGCCCGAGGGCGTTGTCGTTCTCGAGGACATCCGGGAAAGCGCCTGGTGGCGGCCCTGGTCCTATATCAGCGCCCCCACCGTCCGCATCCTGGCCCTTGATACCGGCGCCGTGCAGACGCGCGAGCAATTTCCCGACCTGCGGCTCGTCGACTTCTACCTCTTCGCCCGCTGGCAGCCCCCGGCGAAGGCGCCGCAACTCGTGGATTGCGCGAGCGCGGTGCAGGCCGATGCAACCGCCGCCGCGCTCGCTGATCCGACGACGGCCTTCTGGGCCGACGCCGATCCAAGGCTGCTGACCGAATTCTGTGGGAGTTGACACGATGAGTGAGTCCAAACGCATCCTGCTTGTCGAGGACGAGGATAACATCGCGCTGGCCCTCACCTTCCTCATCGAACGCGAGGGCTACCTGATTGACCGCGTCGCCGACGGGCACGCGGCGCTCGCGGCGCTTGACCACACCCGCCCGGACCTCGTGATCCTCGACGCGATGCTGCCGGGGCTTTCGGGGTTCGGCGTCTGCCAGCACATCCGGGAGACCGAGAGACTGGCCGCGACCCGGGTGCTCATGATTTCTGCCGCGGGAGAGGATGCGCGCCGTCGGTCCCTCGCCATCGGGGCGGACCATTTTCTTTTGAAACCGTTCGATACCAAGGA
Organism: uncultured Rhodobacterales bacterium; assembly: GCA_964391555.1. Classification (GTDB taxonomy): domain Bacteria; phylum Pseudomonadota; class Alphaproteobacteria; order Rhodobacterales; family Rhodobacteraceae; genus JAMWZF01. The sequence goes on along the minus strand of CAYMMT010000176.1, from coordinate 2,068 downwards.
GTTGCGGCAAGAAGTTCACCGACTTCTGCAAGAGAAAGAGGATGCTTGAGAGGGTCAGCCTTCGCCTGCGTTTTGCGGCTTTCTTCGCGGCGCTGGGCTTGGGCGGAGCGGCTGCCTTTGCCGGCGCGCTCTGGCTCGGCTGGTCCCGTTCCGGGGGGCCGGCGGACGGGTTCATCCTTGCCTTCATCGCGGGTGGGTTCGCGATCATCGGCCTTGCCACCGGGATCGGGTTTCTCTTCGATGAAAACGTAGCCCGGCCCGTGGTGCGGCTGTCGGAAGATCTCCGCACCCGCGCCGCGAGCGATGTGGAGGCACAGATCGATGAGGCGCCGGGCCGGTACCTCGGGTCGCTCGCGCCTGCCGCGGCCGCGATCCACGATGCCCTTGCGTCCGCCCGTCGCGAGCAAGCCCAGATCGTCGCCGAGAGCACCGCGCGCATCGAGCGCGAGAAGGCCCTGCTGGAGGCTCTTGTCCGCGACCTCAGCCAAGCGGTGATCGTCATCTCGACCGACCAGCGCGTGATGCTGTTCAATCGGGCCGCCGAAGACCTGCTGGGTCCACTCGGCCTCGATCGACGCCTTGCGCGGTACCTGACACTTGATCCGCTGAACCCGATTCTGGGCGGCGCCCGCACGGATCGCCGGGGACCTGCACACTTTCTGACCAGCAACCGGACGGGAGAGCGGCTCCTGAAAGGAACCGCCGCCGAATTCGGCGTCTCGGAGGCGCTTGGCCACGTTCTGGTGTTCGAAGACGCCACCGCAGCCTTGCGCAGTCAGGCGTCCGATCGTCTCCGGATCAACCGCCTCGTGGATCAGACCCGACGTCAGGCGATGAACGTGGGCGTCCTGGTGGACGTGCTGGAAGTGTCAGCCGAGGACAACGCGCAACGTGCGATCTACGTCGAACGCATTCGCGCGGAATTGGGCAGTCTGGCAGACGAACTGAGCGCGACCGAATCCGAGCGCGACAGCCGGACGGCGGAGGCATGGCCGATGCAGGCGGGACCCTTGGCAGATGTCGTGTCCGACATCGCGCCCGCTACTCTCACCGCGGGGACCGACGTGTCCGCAACCGTGCATTGTGATACGTATTTCTTCGAACGTCTGTGCCGGCGACTGACCGATCTTGTTGCGTCGGAGCGGCGGGCCTTGGCATGGAGCGCCGAAGCCGCAGACGGCGACATGGTGCAGCTGTCGCTCGGTTGGGACGGTCCCGCCTTGCCGCAGACCGAGGTCGAAGCCCTGCTCGAAAGCTGCATGCTCGACGCCTACCGGGGCTTCACGGTCCGGGACGCGCTGGATGCGCACCGCAGCGACCTCTGGCTGGATGGACCGGGCCAGTTGAGCCTGCTCTTGCCGCGGCACGAAATGGCATCGACGCGCCCCATCGCGCCACGCAGCCAGTTCTATGACTTCACCCAGGTCGAGGATGGGTCACAGGCCCTGTCGGACCTGCCATTCGTTGTCTTTGACACCGAAACGACGGGACTGGACCCCCAGCGGGACGAGGTTGTTCAGATTGCCGGCGTGCGGATCCTGCGCGGGCGGATCGTCAGCGGGGACGACTTCGATCAATTCGTCGACCCCGGTCGGCCGATCCCGGAAAGCTCGTCCCGGATCCACGGTATCTCGGATGCCATGGTCGCCGGCGCGCCGGACTGGCCGGCAGCCCGGGACGCGTTCCTCGAGTTTACCGACAACGCCGTCCTGATTGCCCATCACGCGGCCTTCGACATGGCGTTTCTGAACCGGCCACCCAAGGCCGCGGGCGATGATCGTCCGACCCCGGTCCTGTGCACCGCGCAACTATCGCTCGGGCTGAACCCGCATCTCGATGACCATACGCTTGATGGGTTGGCCGAGCGGCTGGGGGTCGAGATCGACGACGAGTTGCGTCACACCGCGCTTGGCGATGCCAAGGCGACCGCGGAAGTGTTCCTCAAGATGGTGCCCATCCTTGCCGCCCGGGGAGTCGTGACGTTGAGCGACGCGCTTCGGTTCCAGAAGCTTCCCTAGCCAACCCGACGTCCAGGACGGCCCATCGACAGTCCGGCTTCAATCGCCGG
>CAYMMT010000175.1:3813-5768 GCA_964391555.1 uncultured Rhodobacterales bacterium | reverse complement strand
ACATCTCCATGGCCATACCCGGGGTCGCCATCTGGCCCATCATGCCCATCTGCATATGATAGGGCAGCATGCACATGAACATCCACGCGCCCGGTCGGATGACCTCGGCCACGAAGACCAACTCCTGGCCCGGCAGGAGCAGAGACTTCTCATAGAGCGCCTCGTGCTCCAGAAGGCTCCAGTCGGCGCGCTTGGCCCGGTAGTTGACCGCCTGCATTGCTGCCATCGACATGAACATGAACTCGTGGAGCACAACGCCGTCATTGCGGATCTTGAAGCGGATGCGCTCGCCCGGCTGGGCATCGATCTCGAGATTCGAGAACGACCATTCCGTCATGGAAAGCTCGATCTCGCGATCGAATTCGCCGTCTTCAAGGATCATGAGACCAGCCATCTGTTGCGCCATGCGCACCGCTTCGGCCTCTTCATCCTCGCCATGGGGGTCGCCGTCACCCTCGGCTTCCTCCTCACCGTGTTCGGCCTCTTCTTGTCCGGCGCTGTCGGCCATGGCCATTTCTCCGTTGCCGCCCATGTCCATGTCGCCATCCATGTTCATGTCCATTCCGCCGTCGTTGGCCATGTCGGCGGATGACATGTCCATGACGCCGTCACCGTCCATGTCCATGTCGAGGACCTGCTCGCCCTCGGCCATGTTCATGTCGCCGTCGCCATCCATGCTCATGTCCATTCCGCCGTCGTTGGCCATGTCGGCGGATGACATGTCCATGACGCCGTCACCGTCCATGTCCATGTCGAGGACCTGCTCGCCCTCGGCCATGTTCATGTCGCCGTCCATGTCCATGCCACCCATGTCCATGCCACCCATGTCCATGCCACCCATGTCCATGTTCGCCATGGCTGCTTCCAGCATGACTTCATCCATTTCCGGCACTTCGAAGACCGAATGCTCGACCTCTTCGTCTTCGGCAGGATCGCCTTCGGGCAGGATGCCTTCCTCCTGAAGACGCGTGACCTCGCCAATCCCCGGGACGGACTGCACGGTCGGGGGTTGCTGGACAACGATGAAATATCCGGTCACGCCCAAGAGGACGATCCCGAACAAAAGATACACTCTGATAATCATGTCCGAATACTCCTCATTCTGCCGGAACGCCGTCCGCGACACTCGCGTCGTCGGACAGTTTCCAGGGATCGCCGGATGCGGCGGTTCCCCGGCTCGCGCTCCAGGCGATGTTGATGACGAAAATGATGAACCCGAGGCCGATCAGATAGGCCGACATGGTCAGGATCATCTGTGGCATCGCCCACTCCTGAAGCGGCAGGTAATCCACCACCCAACGCGGGAAATAGGCATAGCCCAGCCAGTACATCATGGTGACCTTGCCGAAGATCCCGATCTGCCAGAACCAGAAATGGGTGTTGCCCAGTGCCTGGTTGTAGTGGCGCCCGGTCATGTAGGGGTAAAGATAGTAGACCCCCGCCATCGCCATATTGGCCATGAAGCCGACGAACATCGCATGGAAGTGCGCCGGGACGAAATATGTGTTGTGCACGAAATCGCTGTCCGATGCGATCTGCGCGTTCACATAGGCCGTCACACCCCCGACCATCAGGAAGAAGATCGACGCGACGATGAACTTGAACGGCACCGCGCGCTTGGCCGACGCCGGAATGGTGTCGAACCAGAGCGTCGCGATCCAGTTGAAGACGTGAAGCGTCGAGGGGATGAAGATCATGAGCGTCAGGATCTGTGTTGCCCGCTCCAGCGGCCCGCTGACCGTCTCGGCCGGCTGGAAGTGGTGCGGATAGACGATGAAGGCAAGAACCGTGAGGATCGAAAACGCCGTGACAGCCGACCAGTAGCTCCAGATCGGGCGTCCCAGGAATCGCGGCAGCAGGGTATAGAGCACCGCAATCGCCGGCATCAGCGGCAGGTAGACCGCCGGATGGCCATAGAACCAGAAGGTGAACATGAAGGTCATCACGTTCCCGCC
>CAYMMT010000175.1:0-3713 GCA_964391555.1 uncultured Rhodobacterales bacterium | reverse complement strand
CCGCCGGATGGCCATAGAACCAGAAGGTGAACATGAAGGTCATCACGTTCCCGCCAAGTGCGGGATCATACATGCCTGTCCATTGCATCCAGTCGGTGAACATGAAGATCGCCACCAGCCCAAGCGCGGGGGTTGAGCCGACCAGCAGAATGCCTTCGGAAATCGCGCCCCAGCCCATCAAGGGCAGTTTCGACCAGCCGAATTTCTTGGCGGCCGCCCAGCCGTTGGCAAACAGCACCACGCCGGCGATGAACTCCGAAATCGCCACCAGCAGAACGGCCAGGAAGCCCAGTCCCAACAGCGGCCCGCCCACCCGCAGCGACATCGGCGGATAGAACGTCCACGTGAAGTCGGGACGGGAGACCACCAGCAGCACTGCCGCGATGATTAGGGTCCACCAGCTCCACTGCGCACCCTTGGCCCAGACCAGACCCTCCATGCCCAGAACCTTGGGCATCATGAAATACATCAGCGAGACGACCAGCGGGATGACGAAGCCGAAGACCATGAACATCCCGTGCAGGGTCATCAGCGACATATAGGGCCGCGCGTCGAAGAACTGGATGTCGGGCATTGCCAGCTCCGTGCGGAAGAGCATGGCCATGAGCCCGCCAAGCCCCAGCATCACGATCGAGGTCAATATCCCCTTGATCGCGATATGGCGGTAGTCGTGGCTGAAGAGGAGGTCCGAAACGCTCATCTTGCCGATGACGTCGTCGGGATCCCAATGGGGTGTTCCCCCCATGCGTTCGATATCGTGCGGGCTTGCCATTACAAGGTCCCCTTCGTTTGACTGCTGTTCCGGTTCATGCCTCATCTCCCTGAACGACGAGCCACGCCTTCATTTGCGCGTGTCCGACGCCACAGTAGTTCAGGCACTGGATCAGGTATTTGCCCGGCTCCGTCGGGGCCGTGATCCAGATGTCGCGCTCCACACCGGGTTCCAATTCTGCGGTGATACCGGCGGCCGGGATGTTGAACCCGTGAATGACGTCATTGCCGAATATCCGGAACAGGACCGTTTCCCCCTGCTGGACGACGGCAGCGTTACGGCTGATTTCGTCTTCGTCGGTCAGGAAGGCAAAGCCCCACTGAAACGCGATCACCTTGATGACGTTGTCGAAATTCTGCCCCGGCTCGGCGGCCTCTGCAGCGCCGATGAACCCGGCCCTTTCGATCTCACCCTGATAGGCCTTGAAGATCGCGGTGCTTTCACGGTCGGCGAACCAAACAAGGCCGATCAGCAAAACGACGAACAGAACCTCCATTCGGTATTTCAATTTCCAACGGGCCGGCAGGAACAGCGCTGCGAAGAGCGCTGCAATCCCGAGGCCCAGCACGATAAAGACGATAGCCAGCATCGTGGCGGTATAGCCGCTGGCTCCTAGTGCTTGTTCCATCTTCATTCCTCCCCCCCCGATCGGCCGTCCGGCTCCTTGAGCGACGTTTGTCGGGGATTTGCCCAAATTCGAGAGGGGTGATGTCCCCTCAGCCCACCCGGGGGGTGAGCCCTCATCGGCCGTCCGTCAGACGAACAGCCTATGTGTCAGATTCTTGGAGGCCCGTCCGGGGGAGAGGATTGGAGCCCGTCGGGCTGTTGCCATTGAACGCCCAACCAGACTGGCAGCGACACCTCGTTGGCGATCACGACTTCGCAGGGTGCCTGGGTCAGACAGGGGCAGCAGAACCCGGGCGGCATTGTCGATTGATTGGGAGCCTGCGCCTGACGCACCATCACGGTCTGCACCTGGGCGACCGGATGATTTTCGAAGGAGTCCGCATGAAGATGTGGCGCGAAACGCGCGGTCGCCGACATGGCCGGTGCCGCCGAGGCAATGGCCAAACAGGCAAGTATGATCATCAACGTCCTTCCCACGCCACGAACTTCATCCGTGGACCTGGTCAAGTCAAGTGACTCGACACATACCCTGCCTGCAGTGGTGCAGAATTCTTGAACAGTCTTTTTGGAGTAGTGACCCATCGGAGGTGCGTTGCGTCGGGAAGCCGCCGAGATCTTTGGTGTCGGTTGACTGACCGCAAGCGTCCGCTTCGGTGGTCCGGGACCACGGGAGGATTGGGGTCGCCTCGATTTGCGGTAGACCCGCTCGATCGGGACGAAGGTGATGTCGGGGCACCGTTCGGCAATTCACGTGCCGGTCGAGTGGCCCCCGACGTCAGGATCGAGCAGCTTCGCGATATCTGCATGTGCACGGCGGGCGGCGACGGCACCCGCAGCGATGCAATGCCGCTTCAAACGGAATTCGAGCGTGCCGATTGTTTGGGTGAATGCGGGCCGGATAACAAGGTCGGCCTGCGCAAATCGCAACCGGGCGTGTTCGTGCTGGCAGACTTCAATGGAGCGCATCATTGCCTGCAGACCGTTTTTGGGGCCGGTGGCGTTTTCGCGCTGGCTGGGGTCGACGGCGATCACGACTTCGACGCCGGCGGCTCTTGCCACATCGACAGGGGCAATGTCGGCGTAGGCGCCATCCATGAGTATGTGATCCCCATGAACAAGGGGCGGAAGGATTCCGGCCAGCGCTGCGCTCGAATAAACGCAATCCGTCGCAGGCCCCTTGTCGAATACCACGCGTTGACCCGACAGCATGTCCGTCGCACAAACAAAAATCGGGATCCGGCCGTCCTGCAGCTCCTTGCCCTTGGTCAGATCGGTCAGAACGTTGCGCCCCCAGGTCTCGGTCCGTGCGCCAACGCCCCAGCCGAAGTACATGTCCCGCGCGGCAAGCATCGCAATCCGGAGGCCCCTCAGCCTTGCAATCAGACCGGGCAGGCGAAAGTCAGGCGTTGCCGGAAAGCCGCTGGTATCCATTTCCACCAGCTCGTCGTACCAATTGTCGTTCAGGGCATATGTCGAAGCGACAACGGCCCCCATCGACACCCCGACGATGGCACTCGGAATGTAGCCTTTGGTAATCAGGGACTTGAGAACCCCCGCATGCGACAAGCCCCGCGCACCGCCACCACTGAGCACGAGAGCAAAGGATTTGTGAGGTCGTCGGCTTGTTTCGGCTCGGCTTGTCATTGTTCGGTTCTGCATTTTGATCCGTGAAGGTGGGTCAGCGGAGGCATGTAAGAGCCCATGCTGCCATTGGTCTCGTCGGAGTTAGGACGCGCGCCGCCGGTCGGCATTACGGTCCGCGTGCGCGCCGCCAGCAAGAATCCGCCCCCGTTTTGCCTCCTGCATGTAACAGCCGCCGCCATGCCGCGTCTATTGCTCTGACGGTCCTATGCGACTGCAACGAATTTTCGAAAAGAGCCAAGAATGAAGACGTCGACCCTTGAGGTCCGCGGGCTGTTCGAGGAACTCGATCATCTCGGGGTTGAGAGCCATTTGATGGCGCTTGCCGGGGTCGAGCGCGCCGAGGCGAATCCTGCCTCGGCCAGTGTGACCGTGCGATATGATGAAACGGTGGTGGACGAGGCAACCTTGCGCGGTGCGATCGAGACCTGCGGTTTTCATTGCGCCGGAGAGCAGCTTCCGAGCCACATCTGCAAGATGGACCACGAGGACCACGCCGGTCACGGTGCCCAATCCGGTCACGGCACGCATGGCGGGAAGGCCCCGGCGCCCCATGACGACATGGCCCACGAGATGGGGCACGGCGCCGGACATGACATGGCGGCGATGGTCAGGGACATGCGCAACCGTTTCTGGGTGGCGCTGCTCTTTACCGTCCCGATCTTCATCTATT
>CAYMMT010000174.1:0-5800 GCA_964391555.1 uncultured Rhodobacterales bacterium | reverse complement strand
CCCCGCGCACGGACTACACCCGCGAACTCATGGCCGCCGCGTTCCAGGATCAGGTTGCCTGAAGCGCCCTAGCCGATGGTGACAATCGCCGGATCGAGGTCGCCAACGGTGACCTTGCAGGTTTGTCCTGCCTGCAACGCGCCAACCCCCGCCGGGGTTCCGGTCAGGATCAGGTCGCCGGGTTGCAGGGTCAACAGCCGCGACAGATGGGCGATGATCTGCGGAACGGACCAGATCATGTCCGCGGTCGAGGCCGCCTGCCGCACCTCGTGATCCACGAAACAGCGGATTGGCAGGTCGCTGACATCCACCTCTGCCGCCCGCGTCACCTGACCCACGACACAAGACCGGTCAAAACCCTTGGCCATGTCCCAAGGTCGCCGTTTTTCCTTGGCCTCCGCCTGCAGATCGCGACGGGTCAGATCGTTCGCGGCGGCATAGCCCCAGATCAGGCCGTCGGCGTCCTCCGGCGACACCTCGGCGCCGCCGGTTCCGATCAGGACCGCCAGTTCGGCCTCGAAATGCAGCAGGTTCGTTGCAGGCGGGTAGGGGATCGTCGCGCCGCTGTGCACCAGCGCCGCCGCCGGTTTCATGAAGAAGAACGGCGGTTCCGCGTCCGGATCATGCCCCATCTCGCGGGCATGGTCGGCATAGTTGCGACCGACGCAGATGATGCGGTGGAGACCCAGATGAACGTCGGGGTCATCGGTGCGCAAGGTTGGTGCGGCGGGGGGGCGGAGGGCGAGTTGGGCCATTGTCAGAGACTGCGGCGGAAACGTCGCCGAGGGAAGCCCCCCGGGCCGCGACCGATCAGCCCGCCGGCTGGATCATGAAGCAGGAAGTCCCGCGCGCCTGCAAGCGGCGGCAGGCCAGGTCCGCGGTTTCCCGGCTCAGACCCATGAAATTCGCATCGAACCCCTGCGACGACCGCACGACGCGCCGGAGGGAGCCGTCAAGCGTACTCATCTCGTTCAGCGCCACGCGCAACAGAACCCGTTCCGCCTGATAGCGCGATCCGTAGCGACCGACATTGATGCCCCATTGCCGCCCGCCGGAGGTGGAGATGCGTGTGACGATTTCCGGCTGGGCCTGTGGCGCCGGGGTGGGCGGCGCGGCCGCGGCGACCGTGACGGACTCCGGTCGGGCAGGCGGGGTCGGCACTTCCGACGGACTCGTGGCCGCGGTCAATACCGCGCCCTGCAACGCGTCCTCGAGGATTTCGGTCGACACCACGACCAGGGGTGGTGGGGCGGCTTCTTCGGCGGGGCGCGCCGTGGGCCGGAGGCTCGTTCGGACAAGGCCGGACACACGCACGGTTCGAGACGTCAGACCCGACGACCGGGCCGAGGCGACCGCCGTGCCTCCGCCGGTCCCCTCATTGCCCTGATACGCCGGCATCCGGGGCCGGTTCACGGCCACGCGCGACGGTGCGCGGGCAAACCCCATATCGAGAAGCTCTGCCACACGCGCATTGCGCTGCGCCGTGGAGGATCCGCCGAACATCGTTGCAATGATCCGCTCTCCGCCCCGCTCGGCCGACGCCACGAGGTTGAAACCGGCCGCGCGGGTGTAGCCGGTCTTGATCCCGTCCGCACCGCGGTAGGCGGCCAGAAACCGCCGGTTGGTATTCTGAACCGTTGCCATTCCCGCGTCGGTCGACCTGCGGGAGAAGAGGTTATAATACTCGGGGAAGTCGTAGATGAGGTGCCGCCCCAGGATTGTCATGTCGCGGGCGGTGGACACGTGCCCGATCTCGGTCAGGCCGTGGGCGTTCTTGAAATTCGTGCGGGTCATGCCCATTGCGCGCGCGGTCCGGTTCATGCGCCGGGCGAACGCGGCCTCCGAGCCGGATATCGCGATGCCAATGGCCGTGGCCGCGTCATTGGCGGATTTGACCGCCGCCGCACGGATCAGGTGACGCAGGCGGATTTGCTGGCCGGCACGCAGGCCCAGCTTGGACGGCGGTTCGTTGGCGGCCAGAGGCGTGATCGTGACCATCGTGTCGAGGCTGATTTCGCCCCGCTCGACCGCCTCGAAGGCGATCCAGAGTGTCATCATCTTGGTCAGCGACGCAGGGTGAAGCTGCGTGTCCGCGTTCCTGGAGTGCAGGACCTCGCCGGTGCGGGCATCCATCACCATCGCCGCGTAGGGCGCCGACCGGGCCGCAAGGGGCGCCAGGGCAGCCAGCAGCATGACACACAACAGCAGAGCGCCCGCCCGGACGGGGGTAATTGCACGACCCATGAAAGCCTGCCTCGAATTTTTGCCTCAGGTGGACGCCGTTTGGGTGGCGCCTCGAATTATGCAAAAAACGTAGCAAAAGCAGGGCAGTCCAGAAACCCCTTAATTTCAGAGCCCATCCGATTTTCGAACAGAAATGCAACGGATATCTGGTGTTTGCCCCATGCGGGGGCACGACATCGGCCATTGTGGCAGGAATGGGGCGGGAATTGGGCGGAGATTTGACCGCGGGCCGGGCCGTGGCCGGAGCATCCGCGCGGGCAAATTCGGGGAAATGGCGCGGCCTTGGTCTTTTCAGTCAGCCCCGCAGGGATATATTAGGGAGCCAGAGACGGTTCGGGATGCGAACGAATGCTGCCTATCGATCACAGGATGTCGGACAAGGATGGCGAGGGCGGCGGCTCTGGCGGCTCTGACGTGGGCATTGCGCTGCAGACCCGGCCCAAGACGAAACGCCCACCGCTCTACAAGGTTCTCATCCTCAACGATGACTACACGCCGATGGAATTCGTCGTGCATGTGCTGGAGCGGTTTTTCGGCATGTCCCACGCGCAGGCGTTCGAATTGATGCTGACCGTGCACAAGAAAGGTGTCGCCGTCGTGGGGGTCTATTCCTACGAGATCGCGGAGACCAAGGTCGCGCAGGTCATGGACTTTGCCCAGCGGCACCAGCACCCGCTGCAATGCACCATGGAAAAGGAGTAACCGCGCCTGGCCCGGCTGTCCCGGATCGGCTCTGCGGTTGCGGATGGTCTTCTCGATGAAGGCCGGGTTGCGGTGGTCCACCCGCCGGCGGGGTATGACCTGCCGCTGCCGCCCGCGCGGGCGGTCATCGTGTCAAGCTTCTGGCCCGATGCCGCCGCATGGACCGAGCGGGGGTACGACGTCCTGCAGGAGTTTCCTCGGGATGCCACCCATGCCGTCGTGGTGCTGCCCCGGTCGAAGTCCCTCGCCCGTGGCCTGGTTGCCATGGCGACGGTGGTGCCGGGGACTCTGGTGATCGACGGGCAGAAGACCGATGGCGTGGACAGTCTGTGGAAAGACCTCCGGCGCCGCGTGGCCAAGATCAACACCGTGACCCGGGACCATGGGCGGCTCATGTCCATGACCGCTGCGGAGCTGGACGCCCGCGACTGGGCGCTTGCGCCACCGCAACCCGGACCGGACGGGTTCTTCACCCAGCCCGGCGTGTTCTCGGAAGCCAAGGTGGATGCCGGTTCCGCGCTTCTGGCCGGGGCGTTGCCCGCCAAGCTGCCCGCCCGTGTCGCGGATCTTGGCGCCGGGTGGGGGTATCTCAGCCGTGCAATCCTCGCCCGCGAGGGGGTCGAACATCTCGACCTGGTCGAGGCCGAGGCCCGCGCATTGGAGTGCGCCCGGCTGAACATCACGGATCCCCGCGCCTCGTTTCACTGGGCGGATGCCCGGACCTTCAGACCCGCCGAAGCGGTCCAGGCCGTCGTCATGAACCCGCCGTTCCACGAAAGCCGCGCCGGGGATCCCGACCTTGGGCGCGCATTCATCGCCGCCGCCCGCCGCATCCTGACGCCGAACGGGCGGCTCTGGTGCGTCGCCAACCGCCATCTGCCCTACGAAACCAAGTTGCGCGAGGCGTTCCGGGATGTCGAAGAGGTGCCGGGGTCTCCGGCGTTCAAGCTCTTTACCGCCTCTCGCCCCAGGGCGCCCGATCGCATAGCCTGACCGGACGTCGGACGAATCGCTCCAGAAAGCACGACCATGCCGTTTGCCATCTCCGGAAAAACCGCCATCGTCACCGGCGCCGCCAATGGCGTCGGCCTCGCCATCGCCCGTCATTTCCTGCGGGAGGGCGCGAATGTCGTCATGGCCGATATGGACGAGGTTCATATGGCCAAGGAGGTCGGTGAGGATGCCGAGAAAGATGAGCATCTGCGCCTCTTCGCCGGGGACCTGCGGGAACGGCTGACCATTGCGAACCTGCTGTCGGCGACGGTCGATGCATTCGACCGGGTCGATATCCTCGTCAACGCGTCCCGGCAGGTGGCGCTGTCGGATCCGCTTGATCCCGAAAAGGATGGTGTCGAGCAGTTGTTGAACCAGAACCTGCTGACCGCCCTGCGTGTCAGCCAGACCGTGGCGCGCCGGATGATCAAACAGGGCGAGGATCAGGAAGAAGGCCCGCTGGGCTCCATCATCAACCTGTCGTCCATCGCCGCGAATCGGACCCGGCCCGAGCTTTTGGGGTATTCGGTCTCGACCGCGGCGCTGGACCAGATGACCCGGTCCCTCGCCGTGGCGCTCGCGCCCGAGCGGATCCGGGTCAATGCCGTGGCCTTCGGGTCGGTCATGTCGGCCTCGCTGAAGGAGGCGCTGAAGGACCACCGCGCCTTCCGGGAGGATATCCTGAGCGGCACGCCCCTGCACCGTATCGCAAAGCCGTCGGAAGTTTCGGACGCGGTGCAATACCTCGCCTCGGATGCGTCGAGCTTCGTGACGGGGCAGGTGATCACCGTGGACGGCGGCCGGTCTGTGATCGACGCGGTGCCGGCGCCGGTGCATTAAGGCGCGGCGGCGCAAATCGTTCCCGGGGCGAAATCGGTCGGGCCGGGCCCCGCCCTCACTCCGGGAATCCCTCCCGGCACGCTTCGACCCGCGGTCCCAGCGCCTGTTCGCGCTCCGCGATCCGCGCTTCGAGGCTGTCGAGCTTGGCCTGTTCGGCATTGAGATCGATCGCCACGGGGACCTGCCGGTCTCGGGTCTCCACCTCGTCACAACGGAAGGTGAAGGTTGATCCGTCTTCGTTTTGCCCGGTGCAGGTTTCCCGCACGGTCCGGACTTCCGTCTCGGTCCGAAGGGCAAAGCCGCGCGCGATATTCGCTCGGGTCTCGGCGGCGAGCCGGTTCAGGGTGCGCAACTCCCCGGTCGCGGCACCGATACAGCGTTGCTGGGGAGTGGCGCAGGCCGACAGGGCCAGTGCGGCAATTAGGGCAAGGCGGGCAGGGGCAAGGTGCATTGGCTTTCCGACCGATATCAGGGACAAACTGACTGACATCAGAACGATACCCGCCCCTGATAGCCAATAACAGGGGCTGGTTGGGGGGAGGACGGATGGCCGACACGATCACTCAGAGCGATTCCGCCATGGCCGATGAAAAGGCCAGGGCGGCGGCGTGGTTCCGCCAGCTTCGGGACGAGATCACCACGGCCTTCGAAGCGCTGGAGGACAGCCACACCGAAGGCCCCCTGTCCGATGCAAGCCCCGCGCGCTTTGAGGTGACCGAGACGAGGCGCTCCGGCGACGCCGGAGAGGATGCCGGCGGCGGCATCATGAGCGTCATGCGGGGCGGCCGCGTGTTCGAGAAGGTTGGCGTCAACTGGTCCGAGGTCTACGGCACTCTGGGTCCCGAAGCGCAGCGCGCCATGGCCGCGCGCGGCGTCCCGGGGATCGAAAAGGATCCGAGGTTCTGGGCGTCCGGCATCAGCCTCGTCGCTCATATGCAGAACCCCCATTGTCCCGCCGTGCACATGAACACGCGCATGTTCTGGACCCCGGGAGCATGGTGGTTCGGCGGCGGGTCGGACC
>CAYMMT010000173.1:0-5819 GCA_964391555.1 uncultured Rhodobacterales bacterium | reverse complement strand
AATGCCAGGTCCCCGACCGGTGTCACGCAGGTCGCGATCGAGTAGGTCTCCAGCTTCATCACAGCGGGATCGGTCCTGTCCCGATAGGGCCGCGTCACGATGATTGAACAGGCGCCGCACCCGCCTTCGCCGCAAACCTCACGGGCGGAGCGGTGCGTGTGGCTGTGGATGAACTCCGAAACCGTATGCGAGCGCCAGAGGTCGTCGGCGGTGATTTCGTATTCCCTGCCGTCGATGAAGACCGGCAAACTCTCCATTTGAACGATATTCAGTGCCATGGATCGATCATCCTCCCAAAAGGTCGGACCCAGGCTAGGCGGTGCGGCCGCGGCGCACCTTGATCCCGGTCAACAGGACCGGGGGAGCGGCAGACCGCCCGACGGACCGGGTGTTTGACGTCGATCAAGGCGCAGCGACCCTGAACTCCGTCATGCTGCCCGCACTCTTCGAGGAACCCCGGGAGGACCGCATGTCGGATCAAGCCAGAGCCACCATTTCCTTTGACCAACTGAGGCGCGAGGACGTGGCGCTTGTGGGCGGCAAGAACTCGAGCCTGGGCGAGATGGTCCAGACGCTTGGCGCCCGGGGCATCGCCGTGCCACCGGGATTCGCGACAACGTCGGAAGCCTATCGGCGCTTCATCGAGGCCAACGATATCGTAAGCTTCATCAAGGATCGGCTGGCGGAACTCGCCGGTCACAAGAAGACCCTCGAAGAGACCGGATCGGCGATCCGCACCGCCATCACCAACGGGGACTGGCCCGCCGATATCGAGCAGGATATCCGGCAAGCCTACAGGGACCTCTGCGCACGGGCCGGGCAGGACACTCTGGCCGTGGCGGTCAGATCCTCGGCCACGGCGGAGGACTTGCCCGACGCCAGTTTCGCCGGACAGCAGGAGACCTTTCTGAATGTCGAGGGAGAGGCCGATCTGCTGGCGGCCTGTCGCAAGTGTTTTGCCTCGCTGTTCACGAACCGGGCCATAACCTACCGCGCCCTGCGGGGCTTCGACCACATGCAGGTCGCCTTGTCCGTCGGCGTGCAGCAGATGGTCCGGTCGGACCTGGGCGGGTCGGGGGTGATGTTTTCCATCGATACCGAGTCCGGTTTCGACAAGATCGTCGTGATCAACGCGGCATGGGGCCTTGGGGAAAACGTGGTTCAGGGCGCGGTCACGCCCGACGAGTTCCAGGTCTACAAGCCGTTTCTGGGGAATCCGGACCTCCGGCCCATCGTCGCCAAGACGCTGGGCGCCAAGGAAATGAAGATGATCTATTCCACGGCCCCGGGCGAGACGATCAGGAATGTGCCGACCTCCAAGGCCGAACGCGCGGCGTTTGTGCTGTCGGACGACGAGGTTCTGGCGCTTGGGCGCATGGCCGCCACGATCGAGGAGCACTATGGCCTGCCGATGGATATGGAATGGGCGCGGGACGGGGTCACCGGTGAGTTGTTCATCGTTCAGGCGCGGCCCGAGACGGTGCAGAGCCGGATGGATGCGGGCAACCTGAAGTCCTATTCCGTGGGACCCCATGGCGACACGCTGATCACCGGTATCGCGGTCGGCTCGGCGGTCACGACGGGGACGGTCTGCCTCATCGAGGACGTCAAGGACATCGACCAGTTCGTCGAGGGGTCGGTTCTGGTGACCTCGACCACCGACCCCGACTGGGTCCCGATCATGAAGAAGGCCTCCGCGATCGTGACGGATCACGGGGGGCGCACCTCTCACGCGGCCATCGTGTCGCGCGAGCTTGGCGTGCCGGCGGTCGTGGGCTGCGGGAACGCCACGGACCTGCTGCATTCCGAGCAGGAGATCACGGTGAGCTGCGCGGAAGGCGACACCGGGTTCATCTATGCCGGAACGGCGGAGTACACGGTCGAGCAACTGGACCTCGCCCATGTGCCGGCCACCGGGACGCGCGTGATGCTGAACCTCGCCAATCCGCAAACCGCCGCGCGGTGGTGGCGGCTCCCGGCAGATGGCGTCGGACTGGCGCGCATGGAGTTTCTGGTTTCGAACGCGGTGAAGATTCACCCCGAAGCGCTTTTGCATTTCGACGCGCTGCGGGACGAGGCGGCCAGGGCGCAGATCGATGCCCTTACCGCCGGATACGACGACAAGTCCCGGTACTTTGTGGACCAGTTGTCCATCGGGCTCGGGCGGATTGCCGCCGTGGCCTATCCGAACCCGATGATCCTGCGCATGTCGGACTTCAAGAGCAACGAATACGCCGACCTGATCGGCGGGCGGCAGTTCGAGCCGCACGAGGAAAACCCGATGATCGGGTGGCGCGGCGCGTCCCGCTATTACGATGAGGGTTATCGCGACGGATTCGCGCTGGAATGCCGGGCCGTTGCGAAGCTGCGGGACGAGATGGGCTTCGACAACGTGATCGTCATGGTGCCCTTCTGCCGGACGCCGGAAGAGGCCGACAAGGTGCTCGCCGTGATGGCGGAAAACGGCCTCGAGCGCGGCGCGAACGGGCTGCAGGTCTACGTGATGTGCGAGGTGCCCTCCAACGTCATTCTGGCCGAGGAATTCGCGGCGCGGTTCGACGGCTTTTCGATCGGGTCCAACGATCTCACCCAGCTGACCCTCGGCATTGACCGCGACAGCGAGAAGCTCGCCCCGCTCTTTGACGAACGGCACCCCGCCGTTGTCTGGATGATCCGCTCGGTCATCGAGCGGGCCCATGCCCATGGCTGCAAGGTGGGGCTCTGCGGACAGGCGCCGTCCAACTATCCCGATTTCGCCAAGGTGCTGGTGGACGCGGGGATCGACTCGATTTCCGTCACGCCGGACAGCTTTCTGGCGGTCAAATCGATCGTTTCGGCCGCCGAAGCGGCGCAACCCGCCGATCCGTGAATGGCGTCTCGTCCGATCGGCGCGTCCCGCCGGGGGTTGGCCAAACGCGGACCCCGGGACAAGAGCGGCGACCCTTGGCCGGTTGCAGCCCGGCGGCGGCGCCGAATTGACACCCCGATAGAGGACCCCGGGAGCGCATGACACAGGAAAGACTTCGAGCCGGACATCTGACCGGGCTGACCCGTGCCGCCCCCGGCGGTCGGGCGCCCGTTTCAATGGCCGTCCGGGGCTTGCGTGCTGCGTCCCGCGAGTGCTTTGCCGAGTGTGGCCGGGACCCGGTCCATGCGCGGGTCGCGACCGGCAGGCCAGACCCCCGCGTCCGGCCCGGCCGAACCGGATAGAGCGTGCCGGTGACTGTTCCAACCCAACCCGACCGCCTGGGCCTGTCAAGCCGGGAGGCCCAGAGCCGCCTCGAGATCCATGGTCCGAACCGGATTGCCGAGGCGACCAGCGTGTCCTGGTTGCAGATCTTCTTTCGCCAGTTCACCAGCCTTCTCATCGTGATCCTGATCATCGCCGCGGGGATCGCGGCCGGGATGGGCGAAATCGTGGATGCGAGCGCGATCCTCCTCGTGGTGCTGCTGAATGGCATCCTGGGGTTCGTTCAGGAATGGCGTACGGAAAACGCGCTTGCCGCCCTGCGCAACATGCTGACCACCGAGGCGCGGGTGATGCGCGATGGCCGGCAGACGCTGATCGACACCCGCGAAATCGTGCCGGGCGACCTCGTGATCCTCGAAAGCGGCGACCGTGTGCCCGCCGATCTGCAGTTGCACGCGGCGACCGCGCTCAGGGTCGACGAGAGCGTCCTGACCGGTGAATCCGTCTCCGTGGACAAGACGTCCGGCGGCGATGGCACTTCGGGCCGTCTTTTCATGGGATCGAGTGTCGTGTTCGGCCGCGGGGAGGGACTGGTCACGGCGACGGGCGCAACCACGGAGTTCGGGCAGATTGCCCAACTCACCGCGGAGATCGACGACGGCCAGACGAACCTGCAGGTCAAGCTCGGCAGGCTTGCCACGCTCCTTGGCGGGCTGGCGCTTGGTCTCGCGGCGGTCATTGTGCTGGTGGGTGTCGGTGTCGGTCGGCCGCTTGACGAGATGTTCCTGACCGCCATTGCGCTGGCGGTTGCCATGGTGCCCGAGGGCCTGCCCGCCGTGGTCACGATCACGCTGGCGCTGGGCGCGGGGGCGATGCTGCGGCGGCAGGCCCTGGTCCGGCGCCTGCAGGCGGTCGAGACGCTCGGCTCCGCAACCGTCATCTGCACCGACAAGACCGGCACGCTGACGGAAAACGCCATGACGGTGACCGAGATCTGGACCCCCCGGGACCGCTACCGGGTGACCGGAACCGGCTACGATCCCGCCGGCCATATCGACGCCGGCGGCGCGCGGGTCCGCCACGAGGACGACCCGAAGCTGGCCCGCCTTCTGGACGTGGCCATCGGGTGCAATCACGCGGGCCTGAACCGGGGTCCCGACGGGTGGGACATGGCGGGCGATCCCACCGAGGGAGCGCTTCTGACGCTGGCCTACAAGGGCTGGACGCCGGTCCCCGATCCTGCCGATCATGTCTCCGAGGTGCCCTTCGACTCCGACCGCAAGCGGATGAGTGTCGTCGTGCGGCGCGCGGGACGGCTCACGCAGCTGCTGAAGGGGGCCCCCGAGGCGGTTCTCGACGTGTCGAGCCGGGTTGCGGACGCCACGGGCCACCCCGTCCCGATGACCGCCGCGGATCGCGATGCGATCACGCAAGCCACCGCAGAGCTTGCCGGTCAGGGCCGCCGGGTCCTGGCGCTTGCCCGGCGCGATCTGGATGCGGACACCGACCGCGAGGAGGACCTCGTGTTCCTCGGCCTGCTGGGGCTTGTCGACCCGCCCCGACCGGAAGTCGCCGCGGCGATTTCCCTGTGCCGGGACGCCGGGATACGCGTGGTGATGATCACCGGGGATGCGCCCGAAACAGCCGCGGCCATCGGCCGGGAGGTCGGGCTCCGCATGGCTCGCATGATGACCGGCGCCGAACTGGACCGGGCGACCGACGCGGAGGTCGACGCGGCGCTGGCCGGCGGCGTGCATTTTGCCCGCTCCGCCCCGGCGCACAAGATGCGGCTGGTCGAGCGGTTGCAAAGCCATGACCAGTTGGTCGCCATGACCGGCGACGGGGTGAACGATGCGCCCGCGCTCCGGCAGGCCGATATCGGCATTGCCATGGGCCGGCGGGGCACCGATGTCGCCAAGGAAGCCAGCGACCTGATCCTTCTGGACGACAATTTCGCCACGATTGTCGGCGCGGTCAAAGAGGGGCGGCGCCAGTTCGCGAACATCCAGCGGTTCGTCAGATACCTTCTGGCCTCGAACGCGGGGGAAATCGTGGCGATCGTGGTCAACCTGTTTCTCGGCGGGCCGCTCATCTTTCTGGCCACGCAAATCCTGTGGATGAACCTGATCACCGACGGGGTTACCGCGGTGGCGCTGGGGATGGAAAAGGCCACGCCCGACCAGATGCGCCGCCCGCCGCTGAAGAAGAACGGACCGATCCTCGACGCCCCGGGGTTTGCGCTTATCCTTGCCTTCGGCGTCTACACCGGTCTGGCCAGCCTCTGGATATTCTACAGCCATCTGCCGGACGGCACGGATGTGGCCCGCACCATGGCCTTCTCGGCGATGGTGGTGTTCGAGAAGGTCAGCGTCTTCGCCTTCCGGTCCTTCCGCCTGCCGCAGTCGCGGATCGGGGTCTTTTCCAACCCGGCGCTGGTTCTGGCGTTCCTGGCCATGATGGGGCTCCAGATCGCCGCGATCTACTGGCCGCCCCTGCAAGCCCTGCTGCACACGGTGGCGCTGCCGGTCGAGAGCCTCGGGCTCATCGCACTCACCGCGCTTCCGCTACTGATCGTTCCCGAGGCGATCAAGATCCTCCGGGCCTCGACCGGCCGCTAGCGGGCGGGAAG
>CAYMMT010000172.1:0-5837 GCA_964391555.1 uncultured Rhodobacterales bacterium | reverse complement strand
CCGGCTCTTCGTTCTTGCCCGAGATCAGACGCACGATATCCTCGTTCAGCCCCTTGGGGGCATAATCCATCTCGATATCGGTGTCCCAGCCATACTTGTACTTGCCCGAGAGCTTGGCCACGGCCTCGACGGTGTCCTCGTCAACGCCGTCTTTCACGGGAAGCATCGTGCCATCCATTGCTGCCATCCTCTTGCTCTCCTTCAGGCCGCGCGCGCGGCGTGCCGTTCTCGTTTCTTCAGCCAGACATCGGCAAAGCGCCGAATGTCCTCCTCGGTAGTCTGGGGCCCGAGACTGACGCGAACCGCACTGGCCGCCTCGACCTCCGAATAACCCATTGCCCGCAACACCCGGCTCGACTTCACCTTGCCGGATGAACAGGCGGACCCGGCACTGATCGCAAAGCCGGCAAGGTCCATCGCCATGACCTGTGTCTCACCTTTCCAGCCTGGGGTGGTGAAACAGGACGTGTTGGGCAGCCTGTCGACCTCTTTCCCGACAAAAATAGTCTGTGGCGCTGCGGCCTCAATAGTCTTTTCTAGAATATTTCTAAGTTTGGCCACCCCGTCCCAGACACCTGCCGCCAAATCCGTCATCGCCGCCGAGATCGCGGCGCCCATTCCGGCAATGCCTGCGATATTCTCCGTTCCCGACCGGCGCCCCATTTCCTGCCCGCCCCCGCGGGAAAGCGGCGGGATATCAAGACCATCGCGCACGATCAGCGCCCCGATGCCCTTTGGCCCGCCGAACTTGTGCGCAGACACGATCGCCAAATCGGCCCCGGACCACGCAAAGGACCAAGGGATCCGACCAACCGCCTGTGTGACATCAAGAAGCGTCAAACCTTCGTGGTCCGCCGCCTCGGTCAGCACTCCGGTCTCCGAATTCGCGACGCCCATTGCATAAACCGGACCGGTCCCCGTGTGATGCGCCCAAAGGGCATCATGCGAGGTCTCATCGACCACCGCGCCTTCGTAGCGGGCCAGGATCGATGCAGCTTCGGTTGCTCCCGCGGTGAAAACCACCTCGACCGGCTTGCAGCCAACGGCCTCCGCCACCGCGGCCCGCGCCCCCTCGACCAGCGCCTTGGCCTCGCGCCCCTCCCCATGAACCGAGGACGGATTGCCCACCACATCCAATGCCGAGATCATCGCGGCCCTCGCCTCCGGGCGCAGTGGCGCGGTGGCATTCCAGTCCAGGTAGACCCGGCTCACGAGACGTTCCTTCTCTGGTTTGCAAATATCCCGGGGTTTGGGGCAGCGCCCCAAGAATAATGAAACCTGCGTGCGCAGCACACATTCTGAAAAAGCCTGCTCACTCGTCCACCATCTCGAACAGGTTCGGCACCGCCGGACACGGGGCCAGATCGTTCGTCACGACATCCGACAACCGCGTCTGGTGCAGGAAGACATAGACATGGGCCGAGAGCCCTTCCCACAGCCGGTTCGTCAGGCTCTGCGCCTGCGACCCCGACGCACCGCCGTGGGCCGCCGCCCCCTTGTGCATGGCGCTGACCGTTTCATCGACGGCTGCAAGCACCTCCGACACCCGGATCTCGGAGGCGGGCCTTGACAGTTTGTATCCACCACCGGGACCGCGGACGCTCTCGACGAGGTCGGCGCGGCGCAAACGAACAAAAAGCTGCTCGAGATAGGCTTGGGAAATGTCTTGCCGTTGAGAGATCTCGGACAACGGCACGAGCGTCCCCGCAGGCTGAAGGGCCAGATCAGCAAGCGCAACCATGGCATATCGTCCCTTGGTGCTTAGCTTCATGATCTTCCCCTTTTTCCCCGGCTTTCGGGTCCATTCCGATTGACGCCGCGCCGCCGCCTGATTAGGTGCCTTGAGCCTCGGGGCGACAGTGTCGTCGTATCTCGAGCGTGAAAGAAGTTTAGAATCCTTCTAAGGTGTCCGAGCGTTTCCGTCAAGAAACGCCAGGGACCCTCGAAGGCGGAAGGGACGACAACATGCCCGAGGTGATCTTTCCCGGCCCCGAAGGACGGCTTGAAGGCCGGTACCACCCCCAAGGGGGCAACGGCGATGCACCCATTGCGATCATCCTGCACCCGCATCCGCAGTTTGGCGGGACGATGAACAATCGGGTCGTCTACAACCTGCATTATGCGTTCTACAACATGGGGTTCACCGTGCTGCGCTTCAATTTCCGCGGTGTCGGGCGCAGCCAGGGTGAATACGACCAGGGTGTCGGCGAATTGAGCGATGCCGCCTCCGCGCTGGACTACCTGCAATCGATGAACCAGAACGCCAAACACTGCTGGGTCGCCGGCTTCAGCTTCGGCGCGTGGATCGGCATGCAGCTCCTGATGCGCCGGCCCGAGATCACCGGCTTCATCTCGGTCTCTCCACCGGCGAACATGTACGACTTTTCCTTTCTCGCCCCTTGCCCGTCGTCTGGCCTGATCATCAACGGCTCCAACGACCGCGTCGCGCCACCGCAGGACACGTTGGGCCTCGTCAACAAGCTGCACGAGCAAAAGGGCATCACGATCACCCATGACGAGGTCGATGGCGCGGATCACTTCTTTCAGGATCCGCACATGGGCACGCTGATGGACACGGTCACGACCTACGTCCAGCGGCGACTGACCGAGAATACCCGCTGATGTCCCGGAGCATTGAGAACATTGCCGCAAGGCTCGCGGACGACGTCATGGCCGTGCAGGATGCAACTGGCCAGGAGCGGCTGTTCATGGAGGTGTCTGGTGTCATCGGCGCAGCCTCCCAAACCCTTGAAGAAGCCTTCCTGACAGAGGTGCGGATCCGGCTGGCCGAACGCAAGGCGCGCGACTTCCTGAAATCCCGGGCCGCGGAGCTGGGGGTAAGCCTGGCGGGGAATGGTTGACGACGCCCCCCGGATCGACCGCCAGATCGCCTTCCTGACCGCGGCGGACGGGCTGAAGCACGTCAATCGCGCGAATGTCGCTCTGGCCGGCGCCCGGTTCGAAAACACCGCAGAGCATAGCTGGCACATCGCGCTTTGGGCGATGGTTTTTGCAGGGTCCGGGATGGCGCCGGACGGGCTCGACCTCGGGCGCGTCATATCGACGGCCCTCCTCCACGACCTCGTGGAGGTCTACGCCGGCGACCACCCGATCTTCGAACCCCATGACGCCGATGCCGTGCGCCTGCGGGAGGCCGAGGCCGCCGATCGGTTGTACGGTTTGCTGCCTGCGGACCAGGGCGCCGCGTTGCGCGGGCTCTGGCGGGAGTACGAAGATCGTGACACGCCGGAGGCCCGGTTCGTCCGGCTGATGGACGACACCCAGCCGATGTTTCAGGAGCTTGCCAACACCTCCACCGGGCAGACGGAGCGGGACATTTTCCGGTCCATCCTCGAGACCGGGCGGTTTGCGCGGATGAAGAACGATTGGCCCGAGATTTACGCCGAGACCGAGAGCCTTTTCTTCGGACGCGGCCATGTGGCCTCGGAGGCACTCGACCGGCGCCTGCGTTTTCTGGCCGAAGCGGATCAACTGAAGTCCGTCCTCCGGGGCACCACGATTTTCGACGGCTCTCGACGGGAAAACTCGGCTGAACACAGCTGGCACATCTGCCTCTTTGCGCTGGTTCTGGCCGAACATGCCAATCGCGACATCCGGTTGGACAGGGTTTTGCAGATGTTGGTGCTGCACGATCTGGTGGAAATCGACGCGGGCGATGCGCCGATCCACGGCGATCACGATCCCGAGGCGCTCGCCGCACGGGAACAGGCCGCCGCAGATCGGCTCTTCGGTCTTCTGCCACCCGCGCAGGGGATTTCCTTCCGGGCGATCTGGGACGAGTTCGAGGCGGCCGAGACCGACGACGCAATCTTCGCAAAATCCATCGACCGGGTGCAGCCGGTCCTTGCCAATCTGAACTCCGGCGGCGGGACCTGGCCAACCTACCGGGTCACCGCGGAGCAACTGGAAACCCGGGTGGGCCACAAGGTTTGCCGGGGCGCTCCCGCAGTATGGCATGCCCTGAAACCCCGGATTGACGACTGGTTCCGGTCGTCAGACCTTTGGCGCCCGCGATCCTGAGCAAAGCGAATGCCCAGGTCTCGCCGGCCGGTCGCAGCCGCCGGACCCCGATTTCCGGCACCTCGTCAGACGAGCTTGTTGACCGCGGACTTGGCGGCGATGATGACCGGTTGCATCAGCAGGTCGAGCACGTAACGCAGGAATTCCCGAGTGACCTGTGCGGCAGAGAAGGTCGCCGAAACGGCCATGCCGACCATGCGCATGGCGGTTTTGACCCAACGGATGACCGTTTCCCCAATCGAGGCCACCAGCCGGACCGCGTGCTCCATCGCCTGAATGATCCGGTCGAGGACGGTCATCCCCACCGACAGTCCAAAGCCAAGGACATTCAGTTTGTCCATCATCGCTTCCAGAGCCTTGCCGAGGCACCAGTAGCCCAAGGACGACCCCCAGCCGGACGCCTTGTCCGCCTGATCCAGCCAGTAGTCGGGGTCCGATTTGTTCGGCATGGCCCGGATCGGGGGCCAGCCCGTGGCCGGCATGCGCGGAATGTAGGTCTTGTCCATGGAATGGGCATCCGGGGTGATGGACTGATAGCCCGCGCTGATCCCCGCGGACCCTGTTCCGAAATGCATGAACGGAAGAAGCGGGATCATCGGCACCGGATCAGACAACGCATAGACCCGCCGGACCTGATCGAATGGCAGACAGGTCCGCAATGTCTGCAACAGGCCGAATGAGCCCACGCGCGGCGCGCCGAACGTGTAGAGATAGGACGGGATTCGGCGGCCACCGGCGAAATCCACGGCGGCCAGCGTTGCGAGAGCACCGCCCAGTGAATGGCCGCAGAAGTGAATCTTGGTCGGGTTCGCGTTCGAGATCACCCGGGAAAGCTCGCCCTGCAATGACTTGTAAATACGATTGAATCCCGCATGGACGATGCTTCCGGAGGGGCCCGGCTCAAAGCCGATGTTGAAGTTCGACAGCCAGTCTGAGGTGGTTTGCGTGCCCCGGATCGAGACGATGAGTTCCCGGTTCGACGACGGGCCCCGCTCCAACACCATGCCAAAGCCCGTGGTCTCTTTCACAAATGCGCCGGAGCTTCCCACCATCCCTGCAAGAGCCGTGACATTTTCCGAGATCGCCGGTTGCGTTGTCGGCGGGTTCAATGTGCCTCTGCGCTGCGCGAGTTGCGTGGCCCGCGCATCGGTGGTGGCGGACTGAATGCGGTAGACCGCGTTGGCGATAAGGGCTGCGTCAGAGCCAGACATCAATGCCATGTGAGTGTCCTTTCATAATGGGTTGGGAAAAAATTCTTCGGGGAAGTCAGTCAATCAGGGTGCAGGTGCCCCAGCCAAAGCCGTCTTCGTTGCCGTCCACATCGCTCGTGCAGCGGACGTTGAACGGCTTGCCGCCGGTCTCGGACAGCAACTCAAGGGATTGGGTGGTGATCCAGAGGATTTCCTTGGAGCCGTCCGGAAGATCGGCGTAGTAGGTTTGAGTGACCGTTTCCTGTGCCGGCAACCGTCCGAAAAGACCCCGCCGTGCTGGCACGGCATCAAAGGCAAAGCGGCCCTCGGCATCGGTCAGGGTGGTATCAGCGCCGGTCTTGCCGCGCCACACCCACTCTCGCCGAATCTCGACCCCGGCGACGGCCGCACCGCTGGACGCCACCAATTGCCCGGTCATCGGCGAACACACGTATTCCTCCGCTCTGGCCATGTTTGCTCCTATTCCGACAAGTAGCGCGGCAACGGCTAGGGCCGCGAGCGTGAGGCGTAGCATCATAACGGCCTCGTCCGATCAAATGGGTCAAAGAAATCCATACCCGCTCAGGTTGGGCCGATTCCGTCGCC
>CAYMMT010000171.1:0-5856 GCA_964391555.1 uncultured Rhodobacterales bacterium | reverse complement strand
TCTTCTTCGGAAAACTCGGCGCCGCCTCGGCCCTCATCTGGGGCCCGATCCTGATCCTGTCCGTGGCGGGCCTGCCAAAGCATTGGGTGGAGGAGGAATGGTGAATATCATTCTTCATCAGGAGGACAAAGTTAGTGGAAAAGACTAGCCTTCAGCTGATTGCTCTGCTTCTCGGACTGTCGACCATTGGATTTGCAGCAGCCTTCTTCTTTCAATTGTCTGATGGGTCGTTGGAGCTCTTCGTTCGCAGAAACCAAGGCATACTAACTTCAATCGGCACTCTTCTGTTTCTCGCTCTGGTCGCGTTTTTCACAACCGTGTTTGCAAACAGGGCCGCTGATCGGCGAGAAGAGTTCTCTCAAAAAATGCAAGCGCTCATTAAGGTGTCTGAGTTTCGACAGAAGTGGATCGATCGCATGCGGGAAGACCTTTCGCGAATATCAGAGCTAGTTTTCTCCATGAATAACAACGACGATCTGTACGAGCTGTATGGTATTGTTAGTCGCGTCCTTCTAAGCCTCAATCTAAGCGAAGAGGCCTCAGAAAAACTTCACGAGACACTAATAAAGATTCTGGAATGCCTTCGGAATGACGAGCCGACGTCAAGCCTTGTGGCAGAACTACAGGCGGTTTCCAATGTGATGTTGAGAAAGGAGTGGTCTCGCCTAAAGAATGATTTGAAAGAGGCTCAAACCATCGGTGAGATCTTGAAATGAAACGCCTCATCGAAAAAGGTCTGATGTTCGGCAACCTGATCCACGTGGCCAGTCCCGTGCTCGTGGACCGCTACAATCGGGCGCTCGACCATCTGACGGGCAAGACGACCGCGCTCACCGATTTCCACATCGACATCTCGGGGTTCTCACCGGAAGTGGCCGATGAGCTGGGTGACCGGCTTTACCTCAACCATGCGGGCGTGAACCGGCAGTTCATTCTGCTCACGACCGAACAAAAGACCGCGCCACTCCTCGACGCGACCTTCTCCACCTCCCGCGGCATCCTGCGGCAGTTCATCGAGGCGAACGAGGCCGAGCTTTTTGCTCTTACCGCCAAGGACGCGGTGGCTGGCGAACTGGTGAATTCCGTCTTCACCGTCAGCAATCCCGCGCAGCTTTTCGATATCCGCAAGATCACGGTGGAAGCCGACACCACCGCCGGGACCGTGCGGACGGCCAAGGAACTGGGCACCCTCGTGGACCGGTTCAAAACCCAGGATGACGCCTGGTGGGACGACGTCCTGATCGCCGAGATGATTGGGCTCGCCAAAAAGACCGGGGACGTGACGCGCAACCCGGTGAAGCTGCGCGATATGGAGTTCGAGCAGGAGAATTTCCACACATCCCATTTCGGGGGAATGTATGTCTTTCGGAACGCCGCCGAGCCGGCGGCGATCACCGTCTCGGACCGTGATATCGGACCACTTCCCATCGAAACGGTGATATCCGCCGGGGACAGGGCGCGGGTGGCGATATTCCTCGACGTGAACGGGCTGGCCGAACCCATCGTGAAGGCGCGGGGCATCGATGCCGCCGCGATCCTGCACCAGAAGATGGAATTCATCGTCGCCGCCACCGCCGCGAACCTCGGCGAAGACCTCTCCGGCGCGACACGGCGTGATCTGCGGCGGTTCGGGCGCAAATATGCGGAACGACTACCGGCCGAATATCAGGGCCTTGCGGCACTCGCGCGCTGGGCGGAAGGAGGAGGTGCGTGGCCCCGCATTCCGGCCGACCACCCGGCCTATTTCTATGCCCTGCGCGCGGCGGACGTTCCGGATGCCGATCTCGTCAACATGTTGTTGGCCGAACTCTGCCCGCTGGACGTGCGGCAGCTCTTTATCTGTCACAAGGAAGCGTTCTACCGCGCCTATGCCAGCTGGCCGGAGGAGAAGCAGGCCTATGTTGTTGATTTTCTTGATAATGAATATCAGGTCGACAAGGCAGGGACGCGGGCCGCGCTCTTTGGCCATGACGCTCCCATGGAGGAACCGCAACTGGCCAAATCCGGAACTGGAGGTTACGCCATCGATCGTGCGATGATTGAAACAGTGGGGCCGTGGGGTCCGGTCAGGAGAAGGTAGAGATGCAGTTTGTGCGACTTGTCGTCTTTGGTTTCATCGCCATGACCGTGGTCTATTTCTGCGTGAGCCTCTATTCCCGGTCCGTCCGCCGAGAAAAGCTGGAGAACGAGTGGGCCGAAAAGAACCCCGGCTCCACCGATCTCGAGGCACGGTCGGCCTTTGTCGAACAAGGGATGACGCATTACGACGGGTCGCTGCGCAAGAAACTGATATTGCTGGTATATGTGGTGCCGACGCTGACCATCGGTGTCATCATGTACATGATCAACTGAAAGGCGCGATCCCATGCGCAATGTCCGGCGGGCCTTCCGCATCACCGTTCTTCTGATCCTGGCGCTGTTTCTGCATTACGTGATGCCGCACCGGGACGTCGCCCGGATCACCTCGACCGAGATCATCCGGCAGGACTTCAGCCCCTATAACCGGTTGTTCTATGCGCAGGCGGACGCGGGCAATGTCGAGAATCCGACCCGGGATTTGCGCCTCATCAATACACAACGCCTGCCGACCTATCTCTTTGGGCTGATCCGGGGCAGTGAGACCTCGACGATGGTGTACCGCAACGAGGACACCGGCTGGATCTATCCGCCATATTTCAAGTTCGACAGTTCGGATTTGCAGGCCGAGGCCGATGATCTGTCGAGCACCTCCGCGGAACCGCGATGGGTGGTCATCACGCATTATGGCTGGCGGATCAGGTGGCTGACGGTCTTCCCGAACGCGGTGTCGATCCGCGAAGTCTCGGGGCCCGATTACCGACCGATCCCATGGGTGAATATCGTCATCCTGCTGGCCTTGTTGGGTGGCGCGGCATTCGTGCGGGCGGCGTGGTTGCAGTTCCGCGAGCGGACGCTGGACCCGATCGGAGAGAGTGCACAGGACCGGATCGACGAGGCCAGCGCGGGCATTGCGGAGCAGCGGGGCCGGTTGCGGCGATGGCTGGATTCGTGGAAATCCAAGCGCTAGCTGCAATCAAATTGTGTCCTGCGGACGCAGGTCGGTTTGATGGGGGCTCTGCCCCCGCCTGCGGCTCCCCCGGGATATTTCTGAACCGAAGAAGGCCTATTCGCCGTAGGGAATCCAGACTGTCTTGGTCTCTGTCGCTGCCTCCAGCACGGCGGTATCAGTGATCGGGCACGCCTTGCCATGGTTGACCCATGTGCGCTTGAGATTGCCCGCAGCGGCCCGTTCGATTCCAGCGGAGAGGTCGGTCGACGAGTGGGTCCAGACGGCGTCGATGTCATTGTGCAGAGACACGTCTGGGGCGAGGTCGGTGTGAGACCCGGTGAGGATGTTGACCACACCGGACGGGACATCCGACGTCTCCAGGATCTGGTAGAAATCCGTGGCGGCAAGCGGGTAGGGCTCTGACGCGATGAGCGTGATGCGGTTGCCCGTGGCGATGGCCGGCGCCATCAGCGCGATGAGGCCGTCGAGCGGGCTGTCATCGGGGCAGAAGGCAGCGATCTTGCCCACGGGTTCCTTGAGTGCGAGGGCGAGGCCGCGCATCGGGACGGCGCGGGTGTCGCCGGAGTAATTGTCAGCCCATGCGGCGGCGGCAAAGAGGCGGCGAATGGCGCTGTCGACTTCGGTCGCACCGGTTTTGCCGCCTTTCAGGCTGTCGATACGAGCGGCCATCTCATCTGTCCGCGCGGTAAGGTTTTCGGCGATGTAGTAGAGGATTTGCGCCCGCAGGTGCGCCGTGGTGCCGGCCCAGCCCCTGGCGGCGTTCATCGCTTCGACCGCGTTGCGGATATCCTTGCGGTTGGCGATGCTGGCGTGGCCGAGGAGCGCACCCTTCGGTCCGTAGACCGGGCGGGAATAGCCGCCGTCCGGACGTGCTTGCTTGCCGCCGATATAGAGCTTGGCCGTGCGGTCGATCGGATCGCCCGGGGTGCCTTTGCCCTTGTAAGGAGAGACGGGTTTCAGCGTTTTTGCGGTGCTCTTTGCCTTGGAATATTCGACGAGCCCCTCGGGCCCGCCCTCACGGCCGAAACCGCTTTCCCGCAGGCCGCCGAAGGGGGCGGCGGCATCGAACATGTTGGTTCCGTTGACCCAGACCACGCCAGCGGCCAGTTGCGGCGCGGTGCCGAGGGCGAGGTTGATGTTTTCAGACCAGAGCGATGCGGCGAGGCCGTAGCGCGTGTTGTTGGCCAGAGCCACCGCCTCGGCCGGCATGCGAAACGTCGTGGAGACAAGGACCGGGCCAAAGATCTCTTCCTGCATCAGGGGGTTGGCTGGCGACAGACCGGAAATGAGTGTGGGCGGATAGAAGCACCCTTCGGGCATGGCGCAGGCGGCGTGATAGGTTTCACCCTCGGTGTTCCCAGCCACCATGTCGGCGATGCGGTCACGCTGAACCGGATCCACCACGGCGCCGACGTCAATGCATTTGTCGAGCGGATTGCCGACGCGGAGACCGTCCATGCGGGCCCTGAGCTTGGTCAGAAACCGGTCAGCGATGCCTTCCTGAACGAGCAACCTCGATCCGGCGCAGCAGACCTGGCCCTGATTGAACCAGATCGCATCCACCAGCCCTTCGATGGCACTGTCGATATCGGCGTCCTCGAAGACGATGTAGGGGGACTTGCCGCCAAGCTCCAATGTCAGGGACTTGCCGGTGCCCGCCGTGGCCTCGCGAATGAGACGGCCAACGCCGGTTGAACCGGTGAAGGCGACTTTGTCGACGTCGGCGCTGACCAGCATTTCGCCGACCGCGCCGTCACCCGTCACGATATTGACCACGCCTTTCGGCAGGCCCGCCTGTTGGCAGATATCGGCAAAGCACAGCGCCGTCAGGGAGGTCCACTCTGCCGGCTTCAGGACCACCGTGTTGCCCATGGCCAGAGCCGGCGCAATCTTCCACGCCAGCATCAGCAACGGGAAGTTCCACGGCACGATCTGGCCGCAAACGCCCAAGGGCTCCCGGTCGGGATGGCGGCTTGACATCAGTTCGGCCTGCCCGGCGTGGTAATAGAAATGCCGGATCGCGAGCGGCACGTCGATATCGCGGCTCTCGCGGATCGGCTTGCCGTTGTCGAGGGTTTCGAGAACGGCAAAAAGCCGGGAGTGCTTTTGCAGGAGGCGCGCAAGGGCATAAAGCGCGCGGGCGCGTTTGTGACCGTCCTTTGCCCAGCCGGGTTGCGCCTTGCGGGCGGCGGCCACAGCGGCGGCGACGTCCGTCTGCGTGGCTTGCGTGATCTCGGCCAGCACCTCGCCCGTGGCCGGGTCCCGTGTCTCGAACGTCTGGCCGGGTTCTGTAAACGCCCCGCCAATGAAACACCCGAATCGGGAGCCCTGGTCGACAATCCAGGCCAGGGCATCGCCCGCGCCTTCGGGCGCGGGACCGTAATCGAGGGTATCGAAGATTTCCTTGACGGTCATGAGCACCGCTCCCGTTTCGTCTTGGCCAATAAACCCATGACCTTATGCCATCGCATGGCGCCACGAAGCCGAATAGGCGCCGGTCACGAAATGGTCGAGTTGACGCTCGATATCACCCAGCAGAGACGACGCGCCGAACCGGAACATGTCCGGCTGCGTCCAGCGGTCACCCAACTCATCCTTCATCATCGCCAGATAGGTCAGCGCGTCCTTGGCCTTCGAGATCCCGCCTGCGGGCTTGTAGCCAACGCGAAATCCGGTCCGTTCGTGATAATCCCGGATCGCACGGATCATGACGAGCGATACCGGGATCGTGGCGTTCACGCTTTCCTTGCCCGTCGAGGTCTTGATGAAATCGGCCCCGGCCATCATGCAGATCAGTGAGGCGCGGG
>CAYMMT010000170.1:0-5944 GCA_964391555.1 uncultured Rhodobacterales bacterium | reverse complement strand
AAGTACCCGCTTCAGTCCAAATGGACGGGCCGCGTCACGAACATCACCGACTACGGCGCCTTCGTGGAGCTGGAAGGCGGCGTCGAGGGCCTCGTGCACGTCTCCGAAATGTCCTGGACGAAGAAGAACGTCCATCCGGGCAAGATCGTGTCGACCTCGCAAGAGGTCGAGGTCATGGTTCTCGAGATCGACGAGAGCAAGCGCCGCGTGTCGCTCGGTCTCAAGCAGACCATGCGCAACCCGTGGGAAGTCTTTGCCGAAACTCATCCCGAGGGCACCGAAGTCGAAGGCGAGGTCAAGAACATCACCGAATTCGGTCTGTTCGTGGGCCTTCCCGGCGAGATCGACGGCATGGTCCACCTTTCCGACCTGACCTGGGAAGGTCGTGGAGAAGACGTGATCGGCGACTACCGCAAGGGCGACATGGTGCACGCCAAGGTCATTGAAGTGGATGTCGAAAAGGAGCGCATCTCGCTCTCGATCAAGGCCATGGATGACAGCTTCTCCGGTGCGGTCGAGGGCGTGAAGCGCGGCTCGATCATCACCGTGGAAGTGACGTCCATCGAAGATGGCGGCATCGAGGTGGAATACGAGGGCGCGAAGTCCTTTATCCGCCGCTCAGACCTGTCGCGTGACCGCGCCGACCAGCGCCCCGACCGCTTTGGCGTAGGTGACAAGGTGGACGTGCGTGTGACCAACGTCGACCAGAAGACCCGTCGCCTTGGCCTGTCGATCAAGGCCCGCGAGATCGCCGAAGAGAAAGAGGCCGTGGAACAATACGGTTCCTCCGACTCGGGTGCCTCCCTCGGCGACATCCTCGGCGCGGCTCTGAACAAAGACGACGACTGAGCCACGTCACAGGCGGTAAGACTTGGGGCCTCGCGGAACCGCGGGGCCCTTTGCTTTTCTGCGCCCGCAACATGTTGTTTTTCCACAGAATCGGCCAGGGCCGCCGTTCGCCGCTCTCGCACCTCTCCGCGCATCGTCGGGCCGGGGTGGCCAGGCGATGCGCGGCGGCCTCCGGCCTTGATTCCAGGCTTTGTCTGTCCAATCCGATGCCCGCTCCCGGCCAGGAACGCCTGTGAATGGTCAGCAGTGGGTCTCCCTCGGTCCTGTGCTGCAGAGTCGATACCAACCGACCCGGTATTATCAGTTTGGATCGTCGAAGGGTGTCGCGCCGTTTGGTCCAAGCGGGCATCAGTTGTTTCGCTTTGGCCCGAGTTTGGCTAGTCACCGGGAAGCCACGCTCAATTTGCCTTCCTGATGATCCTCTGCAATCGCCCCCCTTTCTTCCCATTCCTCGAACCGCGCATGTCGCGGCTACCGGGGGTCGTGCCCCTGAACGAGCGGGACTGGATTGCGACGCCGGAGGACCTGAATGCGCAGTTGGCATATCGGGACCGATTGGTCCGGGACCGGCGAGAGGATGTGCTTGGGCAGGTTTCGGAGGGCACGGCGCCGGTGCTCGAACTTCTGGACGTGTTGCTCGGGCACCTCGACGAGACGACCCACTGGGCGGTCGGCGCGTCCGAGGTCACCCGTCCGGACGGGGTCACGGTGACCATCGACCGGTCCGATCCGCTGGCGGTGATCGGACGCATGGTGTCCGAGGACTTCTGCATTCTGGCGAAACCGGAAGATGCGGCAGAATACGTGCTGATTGCCGGGGCCCTTTGTTTTCCGTCTCTCTGGATCCTGTCCGAGAAACTCGGCAAGCCCCTGACGGACATTCACGAGCCAGTGCCAAACTACGACGGCGACCTCGCCAAACGCGTGAACCGCATTTTCGATGGGATCCGGGCTGAGCAGTTGCTCTTGCGGTTCAACTGGAGCCTGCCGGTGACCCCGGAAC
This sequence comes from uncultured Rhodobacterales bacterium, assembly GCA_964391555.1. Taxonomy (GTDB): domain Bacteria; phylum Pseudomonadota; class Alphaproteobacteria; order Rhodobacterales; family Rhodobacteraceae; genus JAMWZF01. The sequence continues at coordinate 4,092 of CAYMMT010000170.1, read as the reverse complement.
TGCATGCGACGCCTGCGTATGTCGCCGCCATGGCACCACCGGATCCGAGGGCCCAGCATTATCTGCGTGTAGAGCGCCAGACCTTCCGACGACTGCCCGGAACCGGCGCGGTTGTATTCGGGATCCGGACTGCGATTTCGCCTCTGTCGGCCCTTGCGCCGGCGGAGGCGGGAGCGCTGCTGGATCTGGTGGTCCGGCAGAGCGACGAAATGTTCGACTACAAGGACGGCGGAACGGTGAATCGGGACCTGCTGAGGGCAAGACTGCGGGACTTGTCCGAACCTGGACGCAGCGGCCGCTGAACCGCACTTGCGCCCTGCCGCCCAGACCCCGATCATGCCAACCCTACAGCGGTTTTCCCGTCTCGCGGACCCTCGCGCGGGACGCGGCAGAGGCCCTGCACAGAGCCGGCAGGATGCCGGCCGCCGTACCTGCCAATTTCCCCGTCCCCTCCGAATCAGCCCGGGCTCGGCGCCGAAAGCTGGCCCGGTCCCGGGCGGGCTGGCGGCGCAATTGGTTCTTCTTTTTTGCCGTCAGGGGCCGTTTGGCCCTGAAAACGGACAGTTGAGACCCTCAGACCCTATTTCTGTTCGGCCACGTTATGCCTATAGTCGAGCAACCAGCAGGACCTGACTGCGGGACCAAAACCACACGACCCGGGGGGTATGATGATCCGCTCAGAGCTGATTCAGAAGATTGCCGACGAGAACCCGCATTTGTTTCACCGGGATGTCGAGCGGATCGTGAACTGCGTGTTTGACAGCATTACCGGGGCCATGGCTCACGGTGATCGTGTCGAGTTGCGCGGTTTCGGCGCATTCTCGGTGAAGAAACGCGATGCCCGGACGGGACGCAACCCGCGCACCGGTGAGGCCGTTCATGTCGATGAGAAGCACGTGCCGTTCTTCAAGACCGGGAAGCTCTTGCGCGACCGCCTGAACGGCAAGTAAAAGCGTCTCATGCGCTATTTCAATTACGGCTTCTGGGCCATCGTCGCGATCTGTCTGATCATCCTTGGTCTCGCCAACCGCGAAATCATCACGTTGAGAGCTCTGCCTGACGGCCTGGCTGATCTGATCGGCGTGTCTCCGACGGTTGACCTGCCGCTCTTCATGGCGATCTTCATCGGTGTGGGGATCGGTCTTCTGGTGGGGTTTGTCTGGGAATGGATTCGCGAACATGGGCAGCGGGCCGACGCCAACCGCACACGTCGCGAGGCGCGGAAACTCGAAGACGAGGTCGCACGTCTGAAGGCCGAGAAGAACGAGGGAAAGGACGACGTCCTCGCCTTGCTTGACTGACCCGGGTCCCGTTCGCGTCAAGATCTGTGGCTTGAAAACCCGCGAGGTGGTTCTGGCCGCCTGTGATGCGGGGGCCGCGTATGTCGGGTTCAATTTCTTTCAGCGTTCGCCACGGTCGGTCTCGGTCGCGGAGGCGGCGGACCTTTCCTTGTCGGTGACGCCGGGGGTGGTGAAGGTCGGGCTGGTGGTCGATCCCGATGATGCGGAGTTGGACGAGTTGCTGGCGCGGGTCCCGCTCGACATGATCCAACTGCACGGCAGCGAGACACCCGAACGTGTGCGCGCGGTAAAGTCCCGAACCGGACTGCCCGTGATGAAAGCCGTCGGGGTGCGCGAGGCCAAGGACCTGGCCGCGCTTGAGGCCCACGGGCGGATCGCCGATCAGATCCTCGTCGATGCCAAACCGCCGAAGGGGGCCACACTGCCGGGTGGGAACGGTGTGGCGTTTGATTGGGAACTGATCGCCGGACGTCGCTGGCCGGTTCCGTGGATGCTGGCGGGCGGATTGACGGCGGCGAATGTCGCCGAAGCCCTGCGCCTGACCGGGGCACGGCAGGTTGATCTGGCATCGGGGGTAGAAACCGCGCCGGGGGTCAAGGACCCCGGAATGATCGCGGACTTCATGGCGGCGGTGGTCACGGAGGGTCTGGCGCGCACTTAGCCGATTGCGGGCAGGCCGCAACCCTGTCCATGCTTCCAGATCGGGGAACCGCGGCATGCTGGCCTTTCGTCAGGCCCGGGATGCCAAGAGCTGCGCCATTGCCGAGCTTCCGGCCCATGGGGCCGTAATGTTTCCTCACACCCACGCACTGCCCGGTGGCCATGCGGCGCCACACCCGGTCAAGACCGCATCAACACGCCTTGAAAGCCGCCCCACGGCGTGGGTCCAGAGACCCTTTCGCCCGTCGCGCGGGCGGGCTAGGAAGACCTGCCAAAGAGGGGGACGCGCGATGCCTGACGATCTGATCAATTCCTTCATGACCGGCCCGGACGAGAAGGGCCGCTTCGGCCAGTTCGGGGGGCGCTTCGTCTCCGAGACGTTGATGCCGCTGATCCTCGACCTCGAGGCCGAATATGAGAAGGCCAAGACTGACGACACCTTCTGGGCGGAGATGAACGACCTCTGGACGCATTATGTTGGCCGTCCGAGCCCGCTCTATTTTGCCGAGCGCCTGACAGATCACCTCGGCGGGGCAAAGGTCTACATGAAGCGCGACGAGCTCAACCACACCGGCGCCCACAAGATCAACAACGTTCTTGGCCAGATCATCCTCGCCCGCCGCATGGGCAAGACGCGGATCATCGCAGAAACCGGCGCCGGTCAGCACGGCGTCGCCACCGCCACTGTCTGTGCCAAGTTCGGACTGAAATGCATCGTCTACATGGGCGCCCACGACGTCGAGCGGCAGGCACCGAACGTGTTTCGCATGCGCCTGTTGGGGGCTGAAGTCATCCCCGTGACCTCTGGCCGCGGCACATTGAAGGACGCGATGAATGATGCGCTGCGCGACTGGGTCACCAATGTCCGCGACACGTTCTATTGCATTGGCACGGTAGCCGGCCCCCACCCGTACCCGGCCATGGTGCGCGACTTCCAGTCGATCATCGGCAAGGAAGCCAAGGAGCAGATGATGGCCGCCGAGGGCCGTCTGCCGGATACGATCATCGCGGCGATCGGCGGTGGCTCGAACGCCATGGGGCTGTTCTATCCGTTCCTTGACGACGCCGACGTCGGCATCATCGGGGTCGAGGCCGGAGGCAAGGGCGTCAACGAGAAGATGGAGCATTGCGCCTCGCTGACCGGCGGCCGCCCCGGCGTGCTGCATGGCAACCGGACGTATCTCCTGCAGGATGACGACGGTCAGATCCTCGAAGGCTTTTCGATCTCCGCAGGCCTTGATTACCCCGGCATCGGACCCGAGCACTCCTGGCTGCACGAAACCAAGCGCGCCCGATATGTCGCCATCACGGACAAGGAGGCGCTCGAAGCGTTCCAGCTGTGCTGCGAGACGGAGGGCATCATCCCCGCGCTCGAACCCTCGCACGCCCTCGCCCATGTGATGAAGATCGCCCCGAACCTGCCAAAGGACCACATCATCTGCATGAACATGTGTGGCCGTGGCGACAAGGACATCTTCACGGTTGCCCGGCATCTCGGCTTTGACATGTCGGGGCCCGAAGGCCGGGTGATGGACTAGCCAATCCCTGTCTGCCCGGCGGTCGCGCAATTGTTCGAAACCTTGCGCATTCCGTGGGAATCTGAGCTCCGGGAGAGGTTGCCGCGGGTCCCAGGTGGGGCCGATCGTGCGGAAATCGACGCATAAACTCAGGTTTATGGACGTAATCCGGCGGGGTATGCAGGGTCCCTTAAACCGAGAGCCAATGGGCCGTGGAGCGGCGAGGTGTTTTTGTCCTGGTATCCCGGCGGACGGTCCGGCGGGACGCCAGACAAACCCAAGTATCCGAAAGGACTCCCAAAGATGTCTCTGAAAACCCGCCTTCTCGCGACGACCGCAGCCCTTGCTTTCGCCGGCGTGCCCGCAATCGCCCAGATTACGCCAGAACAGGTTGCCGAAGCTTACAGCGGCTATGACGCCGTTGAGGTCAAGACCGGCCCCACGCAGATCAAGGTCGAAGCCTACCGCAACGGTCAGAAGATCGAAGTGATCTACGACATCGCCACCGGTGAGATCCTCAAGAGCAAAACCTACGTCGACAGCCCCGACGACGAAGACGCAGGCGTCGAGTTTGACTTCGAGGATGAAGATTTCCTTGATGACGACGACGAAGA
>CAYMMT010000169.1:0-5957 GCA_964391555.1 uncultured Rhodobacterales bacterium | reverse complement strand
GCTCAGAGTGCCTTTTCGTTCAATGGCGCCACTGTGTGGATGTTGGGACTGGTCGGTTTTCTGTTGGGGGTCGCCCCGGTGGCAACAGGCATGCTTGCCTACCCTGCCCTTCGCGGCGCCGGACCCGGGGTCATGCACTTCTTGCTCGCGCTGACCGCTGGCCTGTTGGCCTACCTTCTGATCGATACATTGCGCGAAGGACTCGAGGCCGGTGCGGAAACACTGGGGCGCCTGAGGGGAGAATCGCTGGTCTGGGTGTCGGCAGGCCTGACCACACTCGTCCTCTTCGCCTTCGGGCGGCGCGGTGGCAAACCGCCGGAAGGCGTGGCGCTTGCCACCTTCATCGCGTTCGGGATCGGTCTGCACAATTTCGGCGAAGGCCTCGTGGTCGGCGCGTCGCTGGCGTCCGGTGCGGCGGCACTCGCGACATTCCTGGTGGTTGGGTTTGTCATCCACAACGTCACCGAAGGGATCGGCATTGCCGCACCTTTGTTGCGGCTGCGCCCCGGTCTGATGGTGTTTCTGGGGTTGGCCCTGTTGGCGGGCCTGCCCGCCGTCGCCGGGGTCCTGGTCGGCGTCCAGGCCGTCAGCCCCTATTTCGTGGCGCTCTGTTTTGGTGTGGGTGCCGGCGCGATCCTGCAGGTCATCATCGAAGTTATCGGGCTGACGGCCCGAGCCGAGGGCACAACAGTGCTGTCCCGGCCGGCCTGTGCCGGTGGCATCGCCGCCGGTCTTGCGGTGATGTACGCGACGGCACTTCTGGTGTAGGATTTGCCAATGCGGCTGCCCTTGCTTCACCCGAGACCTGACCGTTTGCCAAGGGGCGTTGTCGCACTCCTTCTTGCGATGCTTCTGGCCACACCCCGACTCGCGCTGGCGCATGAATTTGCTGTCGCTATCCGCGCCGACAGCGCCTCGGTGATGGCGTCGGCGATACGCGGCATGAGGCTGGCCGCAACCGAGCGCGACGCCCATGCGGGCGAGACCTCCGATGGTCATCTTGGCGGGCTGGACCTTTTCATCCTGACACGCCCCCCCGGATTGGATCACGGTATCGATTGGCTCAGGCGCACGGATAGCGGCGACCCCGACATCACGGTGAACATGGCTGGCGCAGAGGATCTGGTGGACGCCAGTGCCGGTTCTGGGATCGTGATCGGAACGGGCATGCTCCGGGCAGACCTAGCCTGGGACGAAGGGGCGCAGTCGGCCAACGATTTTGCCGCAAGATACAGAGCGGCCTATGGCCAACCGCCGGACCTGTCGGCGGCCCGGGCCTACAATGCCGCGCGCCGGATCGACCTGGCCGTTCGCCCGCTTGGATCGGTCGCGGATACGGAAGCACTGGCCGAGAGCCTATCCGCCACCAGCGGTGGACTGGATTGGTAGATCCCGCCGACACAATCACATGAACCGCGGTCCAGACTAGCCGATGCCGTGCAGGCCGTGGGTGTCTCCTGTCAGCATGATCGGCCCAAGGACGATCGCCGACACCGCGACCGCGGCAACTCGTTCATGCCACCTCTCGAGGCGGAGCATCAGCCAGAGCGTCAGCGCCACGAGTGCGACGATCTCTATTCCGGTCACGATCCCCGCATAGCGGTCGCGTTCCCAGTAGGAAACCGGACTCGTGAAGACCCAATCGGTCAGTGGTCGGAGTTGCGCGCGCGCGTCGCTGGAGTGGGTTGCGAAGTCGAGAATCGCATGCGCCAGGCCCGCACCCGCGAAGGCGAAAAGGAGGCCGGCCCGGCGCCAGAGCGCGACGAGACACAGCACACCCCAGATCAATATACCGTGATCGATTGAGAACACCCGCTGCCAACTGTCCGAAAAGTAGAGACTGCCGAAGACATCGCGCTCGGAAACGCCAGCGATCCGCGTGGCGTACAACGTCATCAGAAAAATCGGAATATCGGGCAGGAGCCCGCCTGCGAGGGCTGCCCAAAAGCTCGCCACGCGGCCCTTTCGAGCAAAAAAAGCGGCTCCAATTATCATGTGCGTAGGCGTCACCATAGGTCGCGCGGACTCCTCCCTGCGCTCCTGCGCGCGGTAGTGGCAACACTTGCACTACGGCGCGCACACCCGAGGCGCGTGGCGTTTCACTCCGTCCTATCGGAGCACTTTGTCCGCCGCCAGACAAGCCGCCGCGGACGTTGCACAGACACCCGGCGAGTGTATCTTGTCCGCGCGATCAATCTACCACGAGGAACTTCGCCCATGAGCAGCCGGCTTCGAGACAGATACGTGAACAATTGGAAAATTCGTCATGTCTTGATCATCGTAATTGGCGCGATTGGCGTGTACGTTTTCCTGGCCAGTCGGTCGGAGTGGTCTCCGATGCATCGGTGGAATCGTGCCGTCGGCGACGCGTCGCTGTTACTCGTGGCGGCGGCGATGGTCCTTGGCCCGCTGTCGCGATTGTCCCGCCGGCTCTCCGTGCTTCTTCCGTACCGGCGAGAGCTTGGCATTTATGCGATTGTGCTGGCCGCGATCCATACGCTGATCATCCTGTTCGGCTGGGTCAACCTCGATCTGATGCGGCTGTTCGGGTTCGAATTTCATCCGGATCTGCAGCGCTATGTCATGCTTCGCCACGGCTTCGCCCTGGCCAACGCGGTGGGAATATTTGCCTTGCTCTACGGCATCGTATTGGCCGTCACATCCAATGACCGCAGCATGCGGTTTCTTGGCAATTCCACCTGGAAATTCGTCCAGCAGGGCACCTACGTTCTGTGGTGGCTGTCGGTTGCGCATACGGCCTATTTCCTGTTCGTGCATTTCCTGGACTTCCACCGAAACACGCCCGAACCAAACTGGGCGCGCTGGCCATTCGTGGCACTGGTCCTGGCGGTTTTGGGTCTTCAGATCGCGGCTTCGGTCAGGACCTGGCGAGTGTCTCGAGGGCGCGGCGCGTCGAGCCCAGCCTGAACCCGGTCCCATTGCCGCTCGAGCATTTGCGTATTCGCGGATGGGTCTTGGTGGCTTGGTGCTCTTTGGGGGCGGTCGAGGAGTCCGGCCATGCCCGTACCGCCGACCTTGCCCCTCGTCATCATGGCGATATGGGACCCCCGAGCGATCATCCCGGTTCGGATCGTGCCAATTGCGACCGCGTCGCGCGGGGCAGGTCCGAGATCACCGTCAATCGGCTCTCGCCCGGCGCGCGCGTTGTTCAGACGAAACGGGCTCTGGTGCGGTTGGCGAAGGCCACGAGGGACAGCATGACCGGCACTTCGACCAGGACGCCCACGACGGTTGCCAGAGCTGCACCGGAGTTCAGTCCGAAGAGGCTGATCGCCACGGCCACCGCGAGTTCGAAGAAGTTCGAGGTGCCGATCAGCGCGCAGGGCGCCGCGATTCTGTGGGGGACACGAAGCGCGTAGGCGGCGGCATAGGCCAGCGTGAAGATACCGTAGGACTGGATCAGGATCGGCACCGCGATCAGCGCGATGACCTGCGGCCGATCGAGGATCACCTGCCCCTGAAGACCGAAGAGGATCACAACGGTCGCGAGCAGCCCCACGATCGACCACGGCTTGATCCGGGCGCGAAAGGCGTCGATCCGGTCAGCGCTGCGAAGCCTTGACCGTGTCCAGATCCCTGCCACAAGCGGCAGCGCAACAAAGAGCACCACCGAGAGCACCAGCGTTCCCCAAGGCACGATAATGTCAGTGACCCCCAGCAGGAACGCCACGATGGGCGCGAAGGCAAAGACCGCGACGATGTCATTAACAGTGACCTGCAGGAGCGTGTAATTTGGGTCGCCCTTCGTCAGCTGCGACCAGACAAACACCATTGCCGTGCAGGGCGCGGCGCCCAGCAGGATCAGTCCCGCGATGTATTGCTGCGCGTCCTCCGGTGCGATCAGGTCCGCAAAGACAACTTCGAAAAGCAGGACCCCAAGCGCGGCCATCGTAAAGGGCTTGACCAGCCAGTTCACCACAAGCGTAATGGCAAGCCCCTTGGGCTGTTTGAACGCATCCTTCAGGCTACCGGGATCGACACCCACCATCATCGGATAAACCATCGCCCAGATCAGTACCGCGACGACGAGGTTGACGCTGGCCACTTCGGCCGCTGCGATCGCCGCGACCGGCGACGGCGCGGCGCTGCCGATCACGATCCCCGCCACGATGGCCAAGGCAATCCAAACCGACAGAAAACGTTCGAAAATACTCATCCGGAGGCCCTTTCTCGAGGCTGGTTGTTGAGCCGACCGGCCGTCAATGCCGAGACCGCAACCATCGCGGCGGCGGTCCCGAGCATGAGGGCGAGGCCTCCGGCCTGGTAGGTCAGGCCGGACAGGACGGTGCCCAGAAGGCGCCCCCCGGCGTTGGCCATGTAATAAAAGCCCACGTCCATCGTGACCCGTTCGGCTTTCGTGAAGGCGAGGATCAGATAGGAATGGAGCGACGAGTTCACCGCGAAGACCGCGCCGAAGACGAGGAGCCCGGCCACGAGCGAGATTGTCAGCCAGGTCTGTGGAGCGGGTGACAGGAGCGCCCCGACGGTGAGCGCCGCCGGGACCAATGCCAGCATCCAGGCCCAACTTCTGGCGGCCCCGATCAGGTCCGCCTCGGACCGGCTGGCCGCCCGGAGGAGTCGCGGCGCCGCGGCCTGGACCGCGCCATAAAGAATGATCCAGAGCGCCATGAAGGTGCCAATCATGAAGAAGGCGGCTCGGTTCCCCTGCTCGGTGCCGTCGGACAACACCGCATAGAAGTAGACGGGCAAGCCGACCACGAACCAGACGTCGCGGGCGCCGAAGAGGAACACCCGAGCGGCGCTGAGCCAGTTCACGTTGGCGGATTTGGAGAAGACTTCGGAGAATTTCGTCCCCTTGCGCCCTCTCGGCAGCCCCGGCGGCATGGCGATCAGGACCGCCACGAGGATCGCCGCAAGGACGGCGGCCATCGCCAGAATTGCCCAGACGAAGCCCAACGTCGCAAGAAGCGCCGCGCCAAGGAGAAAGCCGAGGCCCTTCACCGCGTTCTTCGAGCCGGTCAGCAGGGCCACCCAGCGGAAAAGACCACCGCCCTTGGTCGGCGCAAGCAGCTTCACCGCCGACTTCGACGACATCTTCGCAAGATCCTTGGCCACCCCGCTCGCGCCCTGCACGACCATGACATAGGCGACCGAAAACCCGACGGTCCAGCCCGGATCGAGCTGCGCCAGAGCGATCAGCGCCCCCACCTGCAGCCCGAGGCCCGCGTAAAGCGTCGAGGTCAGACCGAAGCGCGCCGCGATCCAGCCCGCCGAAAGGTTCGTCACCATTCCCGCGATCTCATAGAGCACGAAGAGATAAGCGAGTTGCACCGGCGAGAAGCCGAGCGTGTGGAAATGCAGCAGCACCAGCATCCGGAGCGCGCCATCCGTGAGCATGAACGCCCAGTAGGCGGCGGTGACCGCGACATAGGCGCTCAGACCGTCGGGTCGCGCGGGCGCTGGGCGGTCAGTCAAAGCGACGCCCCGACAACCAGCGCGACGTCGACGAGGCGGTGGGCGTAGCCCATCTCGTTGTCGTACCAGGCATAGACCTTCACCTGCGTGCCGTTCACCACCATTGTCGAAGGCGCGTCGACAATGCTTGACCGCGTGTCATTGGTATAGTCGGCCGACACGAGCGGACGTTCCTCATAACCGAGGATCCCGGCGAGTGGCCCGTCGGCCGCGGCTCTGAACAGCGCGTTGACCTCCTCGACGGTCGTCGGCCGCTCCACCTCGAAGACACAGTCGGTGATCGAGGCGTTCAGCAGCGGCACGCGCACCGCATGGCCGTTCAGCCGCCCCTTCAGCTCGGGATAGATCAGCGTGATCGCGGTGGCCGAGCCGGTGGTGGTCGGGATCAGCGAGTTCAGGGCCGAGCGCGCGCGGCGCAGGTCCTTCGCAGGCCGGTCAACGATGGTCTGGGTGTTCGTCACGTCATGGATTGTGGTGATCGATCCGTGCTTTATGCCGAA
>CAYMMT010000168.1:0-6057 GCA_964391555.1 uncultured Rhodobacterales bacterium | reverse complement strand
GATTACTTCGTCGGCAACTCCGGCGCACGGGTGCTGGTCTGTGATCCCGATGCTGCCCCGGCTTTGGCCAACATGGCAGCATCCCACGGCGCCGAACTCTTCACCCTGAGCGCCGAAGGCGGCACGCTCTGTGATCTTGCCGAGGGGGCCCCAACCGATTTTCGGATCGTTGCGCGCAGCACCGACGACCTCGCCGCAATCCTCTACACCTCGGGCACCACCGGACGGTCCAAGGGGGCGATGCTGAGCCAACGGAACCTGCTGTCCAATGTTGAGGCGCTGGCGGCGCTGTGGCAATTCACCACCGATGACGTCCTCCTGCACGCGCTGCCGATCTACCATACGCACGGGCTTTTCGTGGCGACGAACATCGCGCTTCTCACCGGCTGCGCGATGATCTTCCTCCCGAAGTTCGACGCCCCAGAAATCCTGTCGAGACTGCCCGAAGCGACGGCGATGATGGGTGTCCCGACATTCTATACGCGCCTGCTGGAACAACCCGGGCTTTCGTCGGCAGTTTGCTCCAACATGCGCCTTTTCATCTCCGGCTCCGCGCCGCTCCTGCCCGACACCCACGAGGCCTGGACGGCCCGGACGGGCCATCGCATCCTTGAACGCTACGGCATGACCGAGACGAACATGTCGACCTCCAACCCATACGCCGGAGACCGACGCCCTGGCACCGTGGGCCCGCCGCTACCCGGCGTGGAGGTGAAGGTCTGCGACGACAGCGGCGCCGAGCGTTCGCGCGGCGAAATCGGCATCCTCGAAGTCCGCGGTCCAAATGTGTGCCAAGGCTATTGGCAGATGCCCGAAAAGACCGCCGAAGAGTTCCGACAGGACGGTTTCTTCATCACCGGTGACCTCGCGCAGATGGGCGAGGACGGCTACGTCACCATCGTCGGTCGCGCCAAGGATCTGATCATTGCCGGCGGTCTGAACATCTACCCCCGCGAGATCGAAGAGGTCATCGACGGGCTGCCCGACGTGCTTGAAAGCGCAGTGATCGGCGTGCCGCATCCGGACATGGGTGAAGGAGTGGTGGCAATCGTCGTTCCCGCCGCCGGAGCCACGCTCGACCCCGGTGTGCTGGCAACCGCGCTCACCGACCAACTTGCGCGGTTCAAGCACCCCCGCCACTGGGTGATCGCGGACGCTCTGCCGCGCAACACGATGGGCAAGGTGCAAAAGGCAGCGTTGCGTGAGACGCATAGGAGCGTTTTCACCGCCCCGTGACCCCTTTCCTTGGGGATCACAACCCCCTATAGCCCGCACGATTGCCTGCATAGGAGACAAGCCGATGGGCTACAAGGTCGTCGTCGCGGGGGCCACGGGCAACGTGGGCCGCGAAATGCTCAACATTCTGGCCGAACGCCAGTTCCCGGTCGATGAGATCGCCGCGCTTGCGTCGCGCCGGTCGCTAGGCACCGAGGTGAGCTTTGGCGGCAGGACACTCAAGACGCAGGATCTGGAGCAATTCGATTTTGGCGGCTGGGACATCGCGCTCTTTGCCATCGGGTCGGGCCCCACAAAGGAACACGCGCCGCGCGCGGCAAAGGCTGGTTGCGTGGTGATCGATAACTCGTCGCTCTACCGCTACGACCCGGACATCCCGCTGGTGGTGCCAGAGGTGAATGCCGAGGCTGTGGACGGTTATGCCAAGAAGAACATCATCGCGAACCCGAATTGTTCGACCGCGCAGATGGTCGTCGCGCTGAAGCCGCTTCATGATCGGGCCAGGATCAGGCGCGTGGTCGTGTCGACCTATCAGTCCGTTTCCGGTGCCGGGAAGGACGGGATGGATGAGCTCTGGGACCAGACCAAGGGCATGTACGTGCCGGGACAGGAGCGCGACGCACAAACCTTCACCAGGCAGATCGCCTTCAATGTGATCCCGCATATCGACGTCTTCATGGAGGACGGTTCCACCAAGGAAGAGTGGAAGATGGTGGCCGAGACCAAGAAGATCGTCGATCCGTCGATCAAGATCACGGCGACCTGCGTTCGGGTGCCTGTGTTTGTTGGCCATTCCGAGGCCGTAAACATCGAATTCGAGGAATTTCTCGATGAGGATGAGGCTCGCGAGATCCTGCGCGAGGCACCGGGCATCATGGTCATCGACAAGCGCGAAGATGGCGGCTACGTGACGCCGATCGAATGCGTCGGAGATTTCGCGACGTTTATCAGCAGGATACGCCAGGACTCGACGATCGAGAATGGACTCAACCTGTGGTGTGTCAGCGACAACCTCCGCAAAGGCGCCGCGCTGAACGCGGTGCAGATTGCCGAAACGCTGGGCAAACGGTGCCTCGGGAAAGGCTGAAACCGTTTACCGGGCCTCACGAATGATTAACCCGACCACGGCATAGGGGCGCGAACTGTGATTTAGAGTTCGGAGGTCCCGTGGACGAGATCAGCTTCAGATGCCCGCCGTACCTGGCGCAACGTTTCTGGCTCCTGTGCAACGAACTGGGTGAAACGCCCGGAACGTTGCTCAGGGCGTTCATGATTGACGAGATCAAGTCGGTCGACAGCACCTTTTCAATGGACCTAAAGGACGTGACCGGCCTTGATGAGGAGGAGATCAGGGATGGGTCGGCCCCCAATGTCATTCAGCACCGCCGCGGCTGAACGGGACCCCGGCCTCTAGCGGTCCGTTTCGACGACGTCTTTCAACATGCCGAGGCCAGCTTCGTAGTCGGGGCCCATCATGCTGTCGAAGAACAGGCCCATCCAGCGGCCAACCGGATTCATGCCCATGTCTGTCCGTAGACCCCATGTCACTTCGGTGCCGTCGCTTGTGGGGACGAGGGCGAGCCACGCCTCTGCCGTACCCTGTGGCCCAAAATCGAGCGCCGTCACAACCCGTTCATTCTCGACCGAGGTGGTAATCTCCTGCGACCCGTTGCCGACGTCGCGCTGATCTGAGGTCCAGATCATCTTGTTACCGACGCCCATTTCGGGTCCTTCAAAAACCTGGACCATGTCCGGATCCCGTGCATTCCAGGGTGACCAGGCCTGGCTGGCTTGCAGGGAATTGATGTGGGGGAAGACCGCTTCGGGCGGGGCGCCGATCATCGCGGTGCGTGTCACAACTACCTCGCGCGGCAACACAAATGCAACGGCCACAAGGACCGCGACCAGAATCACAAGGGCCCCGAGCAGCCGACCGAGAAAACGCATCTTGTTAGCCTCCCACCAAACAGGTCACTGGCGAGAGCTTACCACGATCCTGCGGATTCTCAGAACCGCTCCGCCCGGAGGACCTCGCAATCGCTGACGGTCACCACGCCGATGTGACGCTCCACGACAGCAAACGCGGCATCCAGAAGGCCATCCAGCCGCTCGGGCCGGATGATGCAGACGAACTGCACCATGCCACCCGCCCGGGTCACCTGCCCGTCGCGGCTCCACGCGCCAGAGCGCCCGGACCCGCCCAGCACGGGCAGAACCGTGTAGCCCGTCACACCCGCGCCTTCCAGCGCATCCGCCAGCCGGTCCTGCATGACCTGCTCGATGATGATCGCGACGCGTTTGGCCTGATGGGTCTGCATGTCAAAGGCCTCCTGCCACGGCATTCGCCACGGCGATATAGATCGGGATGCCGATCGTCAGGTTGAAGGGAAAGGTGATACCCAGGGACAAGGTCAGGTAGACGGACGGGTTCGCCTCGGGAAGGGCAACGCGCATTGCGGCGGGAACGGCGATATAGCTCGCGGATGCCGAGAGCACCATGAGAAGCGCCACACCTCCCGCCGAGAGCCCCACCAGCAAGGCCATGCCCAGTCCGGCAGAGGCCCCGACAAGGGGCATGACCATGCCAAAGACAACCGCGCCGAGGCCCAACTCGCCCCGTGCCTGGCGCAGTCCGCGCCCGGCAACCAGCCCCATATCAAGGAGGAACAGGCAAAGGACACCGGTGAAAGGCGCGACGATGAAAGATGAAATCTGGGCGAGACCTTCTTCTCCGGTAGCCAAACCGATGAAAAACGCCCCCACAAGCAAGACAATCGACCCGTTCAGCAGGATTTCGCGAATGAGGGCCGAATCCATGCGACCGCCGCCGGGGTCTCTGCCTGCACCGCCGCGCGCCACCAGCCAGAGCGCTGACAGGATTGCGGGTGCCTCCATCACGGCGGCCACGGCCACCATGTAGCCTTCTGCATCGATCCCGCGATCTTCAAGAACCGAGGTCGCCGCAACAAATGTCACGATCGAGATCGAGCCATAGTGGCCAGCTACGGCGGCGGCGTCCAAGGGTCCGAGTCTGGTCAGCGCGCGCACCAGCGCATAGGCCAGAAGCGGTAGAAGGAAGGACAGGATCAGACCGGCGACAATCGTCGCGACGAGTGTGCCATCCACGCCGTGTGCGGCCACGCTCGCGCCGCCTTTGAAGCCGATCGCGAACAGAAGGTAGATCGAAAGCGCCTTGGCGGCTGCCTCGGGCACGCTCAGGTCTGATCGTGCGAGGGCGGCGGCCGCTCCGAGGACAAAGCTCAGGATGACCGGCGAAATCAGGTTCGACGCGGCCAGTGACAGAATTTCAGACAGGTTTGCCTCCTTCGGTGGCGAGGGCGCTATCACGCACCCGACAGTGGGCACAGGGTTGTCAGATGGGCGAGAACTTGCCGATCCTCGGATCCCAGACCTCCAGCACACCCGCACCGATATCGGTCCAAAGTCCGTGAACCGACAGCGTTCCGGCGTCCCGGGCCGCCGCCACAAAGGGGAATTCGGCCAGGTTGTTGATCGAAACCAGAACCGCGGCCTTTTCCAGCTGCTTCAGCCGGTCCTCCGGCGAGTCGTCTTCTATCATTTCGAGCCCGGGTTTGAGGATATCCATCCAGCGCCCGATAAAGCTCGTCTCCTGCTCAAGTTCCGGCGCGTCGCCGGCGGCCATCGCGTCGCAGGCCGCCACACCGCCGCAGTTGGAGTGCCCCAGAACAAGCAGGTTTGACACCTTGAGCGTTGTGACGGCATATTCGACCGCCGCGGAAGTCCCGTGGTAGTCCCCGCTGGGCCCATACGGTGGCACAAGACCCGCGATGTTGCGGTGAATGAAGAATTCGCCCTCATCGGCCCCAAAAATGGACGTGACGTGCACCCGGCTATCGCAACACGAGATAATCATGGCGCGCGGTCGTTGCCCCTCATCGGCCAGTCTTTGATACCAGCTTGAATTGTCCGCGTAGGTCGTGGCCTTCCAGCCATGGTACCTTCGTACGAGGTAGTCCGGCAGTGGGCGCGCCTTGTCCATGAAATGCTCCTCGTCCTTTTGCGGCACCCAGAAATACTGCTGATTTGCCGGAATTTCGAGGGATTTCTTTCTTGGACCTCAATCCCTTGGTTACGCTTTCGGGGTGAGGGTCCGTTTATGGACAACTCGATGCCAGAGCTCTTTTCAGAGACCGATCCAACTATGGGAGTTCCGCTGCTTGTGCCGCGGGACGATCCCCGGTTGAATCCTGCTCCCATCGCGCGGCTGTTTGCCGAGCGTGGTGAGGCCGCGGCTGAACAGGTGATCGGTGGCGCGATGGACGAGTTGTCGCAACGGCTCCTGAAGGCAGAGACCTTTCACAGGGCCTGCCGTTTCGGGGATCTCGCCCGTCTCACCCGGTCAATGGTCGGGGTGGCCGAAGGGATCGGTTTCAACGGCGTTGCCCACGCGGCCTCTCAAGTGACCGATTGCGCGCTCAATCGCGATGCCACGGCACTGGCGGCCACGATGGCGCGACTGGGCCGGCTGACCGAACAATCCCTTGCTGCGATCTGGGATCTCGACCCCGGCCATGGCGGGGACGAGACCCTGAGATGACATGACAACAGGGTCGTGACGGTGACCCTCGAACGGTGACCGGTGGGATTGGGTCCGCACGTCCCGTCCCGATCCTTGGCGGTCGAGGGACGATTGCCTTCCATGCGGGAAGTGCTCTGGACCACATCCTTTTCAGCGCTCCTGCGTCCACCCCTTGCCGTCGGCAGGCGCGCCGATAGGTTGGCCTCGGAGGTACCGCACCATGACCTATCCGACATTCGCAGCCGAGACGCCCGAGGCCA
>CAYMMT010000167.1:0-6059 GCA_964391555.1 uncultured Rhodobacterales bacterium | reverse complement strand
ATTCCCCGCTATGATGTGGAGCAGTGATAGAAACCGGGGATTTGAAGTATGGATATCGAGCAAATTCTGGAAGAACTGCTTGGGCAGAATCTGGTTTTCCTGCTTCTTGCACTGTTCATCATTGTCTGCATCTTCTCGGCCGTACGCATCGTGCCGCAGTCCGAGAAACATGTGGTGGAGCGCTTTGGCAGGCTGAAATCGGTGCTGGGGCCGGGCATCAACTTCATTGTGCCGTTTCTCGACCGGGTGGCGCACCGGATTTCCATCCTGGAACGGCAGTTGCCCACGATGACGCAGGACGCGATCACGTCGGACAACGTCCTGGTGCAGGTCGACACGTCGGTCTTCTACCGGATCATCGAGCCGGAGAAGACGGTCTACCGGATCCGGGACGTCGACGGCGCCATCGCCACCACGGTGGCCGGGATCGTACGGTCCGAAATCGGGCGCATGGAACTGGACCAGGTGCAGTCGAACCGGGCGCAGCTGATTGACGCGGTCAAGACGCAGCTTGGCGCGCAGGTGGACGACTGGGGGATCGAGGTCACGCGGGCCGAGATCCTGGATGTGAACCTTGATCAGGCGACGCGGGATGCGATGCTTCAGCAGTTGAACGCCGAGCGGGCGCGCCGCGCCGCGGTGACCGAGGCCGAAGGCCAGAAACGGGCCGTTGAACTGCAGGCCGACGCGGACCTCTACGCGGCCGAACAAGAGGCCAAGGCCAAGCGCGTGCTGGCCGAGGCCGAGGCATTCGCCACCTCCACCATTGCCGATGCCATAGCCGGAGGCGGCCTACCGGCGGCGCAGTATCAGGTTGCTCTGAAACAGGTTGAATCACTGAACGCCCTGGGGTCCAGCGGGTCCGCGAACACAATCGTGGTGCCGGCAAACGCGCTGGAGGCCTTTGGCGACGCGTTCAAGATGCTGGGATCCGGAGGACGGTCGTCATGATCCATGCATGGTGGGTCTGGCTTGGCGCCGGGCTTGTGCTCGGCATTCTCGAAGTGATTGTGCCGGGCTATATCTTCCTTGGCTTCGCGCTTGGCGCGGCCCTTGTGGGCGCAAGCCTGTGGTTCGGTTTCCTGACAGGGTTGGGGCTGCCGGCGATGCTGGTCCTGTTCGCGCTGATTTCGCTGGCTGCGTTCATCGTGTTGCGGGCGGCGCTTGGCGTGCGGCACGGGCAGGTGAAGCACTGGGACCGGGATATCAACGACTGACCGCACAGCCGCAAATCGGCGCTGCTCAGGGGATTGGAAACAAATTGGCCCGGCTCCTTGGGGACAAAAGGAGCCGGGCCGGTGATCCGTCCTGGTCCAGAGGGGAACTGGGGACCGGACGGTGGGGGGAACTCTCTTACAGGACCGACCGAAGACCACCTCGTCCGGTCGACCGGCGTTCGGCCTGGGCGATCAGGCGCGCGCGGACCTCGCCCTGGGCCATGGTCATTGGCGCGTCGACCGCGCAGGGGTAGCCGTAGACATGCCCGCCACGGTGCACGTCCACCCGGGCTTCGAACGCACCGGCACTCGCGTTGTACCGGATCACTCCTGGCTGAATATTCGTCATATCTCGTCTCATCGCACCGCGTCTGACGCGCGGCCATTCCTTCTGCTCTGCCCAACAGTTGGGAATTCGATGAACGTGTTTTGAGGGGGAGGACCCTCACTTATCCGTCACCTTTCGGTGAGGAAATGTGCAGATGGAAGCAGATGGAAGGAGGGCGCCCTGTCGAAGACGAAGCCTCCCCGGAGGATCAGCCTCTGCCGTTCCGGAGAACTTGGCGCTGCAAGATGTCAGGCGTTCGGTTGGCGGGCTTGCGGCGAATTCAACTCTGCCAAAATCGCCTCTGCTGCTGCCCGGGGGTCCTCGGCCGTCCAGACGGGGCGCCCGACAACAACGTGGTCCGCACCGGCGGCAATGGCCTGAGCCGGCGTCATGACCCGCTTCTGGTCCCCCCGGTCGGACCCGGTTGGCCTTACCCCCGGCGTCACGATCAGCCGACCCTCGGCCTCGGGCAATGCGCGGACAAGAGCTGCTTCCTGTGGCGAGGCGATGACGCCATCGGCGCCCGCCTCCAACGCCCGTGCGGCGCGGTCCACGACGATGTCGGGCACGTCGCCCTTTGTGATCAGGCAGGCGTCGAGATCATCCCGGTCAAGCGAGGTCAGCACCGTGACGGCGAGGATCTTCATACCGCTGTTGCCCGCACCTTCCCGTGCGGCGCGAACCACGTGCGGGTCGCCATGCACGGTCAAGAAGTCGAGATCGAATTGCGCCAGCCCCCGGACCGCCGCCTCAACCGTCGCACCGATGTCAAAGAGCTTCATGTCGAGAAAGATGCGCTTGTCGTGTTCTGCCTTGAGTTCATTGGCCAGCGCCAATCCTCC
Source organism: uncultured Rhodobacterales bacterium (assembly GCA_964391555.1). Classification (GTDB taxonomy): domain Bacteria; phylum Pseudomonadota; class Alphaproteobacteria; order Rhodobacterales; family Rhodobacteraceae; genus JAMWZF01. Next base: position 3,672 of record CAYMMT010000167.1, on the reverse strand, counting down.
ACCGGTGAGCATACCCGGCCCGATCTTGTAGAACGAGACCGCGTCTCCGATGGTTTCGGCCATGGCAAGGCCCTGCAGGGCGTTCGGCACGTCAAGGGCGACGATCAGCCGGTCATCGGACATTTCGGGGAACTCCATCGGGATTTTTCCCGGTCTAGTCCGTCCCGTGGGTGTCTGCAACGGGGCCATGAATCCGCGCCATGTCCGGCGCTTCGGTGCAGTACATGTGAACCCAGATATACGCGTGCTGGAACAGCGCCAGCACGAGGGCATTCCAGGATCCGAAGAGGAGTGCGATGCCCCAAAGACCCAGAAAGGCAACGCCGTACATCCCGTTTGCGGTGTAGCGAAAGACCCCCTTGTCGACCATCGGCATGCGGGCGATCTCCTCTCTGAAATGATCGCCACCCAAGGCCCGGGGAAGGGTGAAGTGCACAAGCGTCGAGTGAATGGCCCAGATTGCGGCGCACAGCAGGGCGAGGCCGATCATCACCTCGGCCCCCCGCCACCCGGTGATCGGCACGTCGTCAGCCCATCCCGTCAGGATCACGGTGACGGGTCGCGCGATCAGCAGTGGCAGGAAAAGCGCGGCCCAGACCCGCATGTCGTTGGCGCCAAACAATCGTGTCATCGTCCCGCGATGCAGTTGCAGCCGGAACACCACCGCGACCAGGACCTGATGAAGCAGGGCAAGGGAGATCGAAACGCGCGCCCATTGCGGTGCCGCAAGGCCGAGGATGCGGCTGTCCGGTGCGGTCAGAAGAGATGCAGCGCCGAGCGTCAGGAGGATCGCAATCAACAGGTGTTGCGGCTGTCCCTCGATCAGAGCGGCAGGACTGGAGTTGTTTCGGATGTCATCGAGACTGGCCACCGGCGCACCTCACACGGTGCAGTGAACCACGCCGGGCGGAACATGCCAAGCGTTGTGTCAGCGGCGCAGACCGTGGCGTGCGACCTCACGGTCATGGGCGGCAAGGCGGCGCAAGACCGACGCCGGCAGTGGCGGTTGGGGCGATTCACTGGGTTTTGGCGAGCGTGGCTTCATCAATCCGTTCCGGGGTTTTCTTTGCGCTGTGTTAATCAGGTTTCTGCGATGAATGCGGCACTTGCAGGGCGCCCCTTGGGCCCCCATCTGACAATGTGAGGCCCGAAAGGGGATGTGCCGCCGGGCGGGCATCCCGAACCACGGGCGCTTGAAGAGGAGTAAGATCATGAACTTGGACAAGTTCACCGAGCGGTCGCGCGGCTTCATACAGGCTGCACAGACCATCGCGATGCGCGAAAGCCATCAGCGCCTGACCCCCGAACATCTTCTCAAGGCCATGATGGATGATGAGCAGGGCTTTGCCGCCACGCTCATCGACCGGGCCGGAGGGCAATCCGCGCGCGTGCGGCAGGCCATCGACATGGCGGTTTCGAAGCTGCCCAAGGTGTCCGGGGACGCCGGCCAGGTCTATGTCGATTCCGCGGTCGGCAAGGTTCTGGGTGAGGCGGAGGCGATTGCCAAGAAAGCCGGGGACAGCTTCGTGCCCGTCGAGCGCCTTCTCATGGCCCTCGCCATGGTGAAATCGGAGGCGAAATCGGCGCTGGAAGCGGGGGGCGTGAGCCCGCAGGGGCTCAATGCCGCGATCAACGATGTCCGCAAGGGCCGGACCGCTGACAGCGCCAGCGCCGAGGAAGGGTATGACGCGCTCAAGAAATACGCGCTTGACCTGACGGAGCGGGCCCGCGAGGGCAAGATCGACCCCATCATCGGCCGCGACGAGGAAATTCGCCGCGCCATGCAGGTGCTCAGCCGACGGACCAAGAACAACCCGGTTCTGATCGGGGAACCCGGCGTTGGCAAGACCGCGATTGCGGAGGGACTGGCCCTCCGGATCGTCAATGGCGACGTCCCCGAAAGCCTGCGCAACAAGAGCCTGCTGGCGCTGGACATGGGGGCGCTCATCGCGGGGGCAAAGTACCGTGGTGAATTCGAGGAACGCCTGAAGGCCGTGCTCAGCGAAGTGACCGAGGCAGCCGGTGAGGTGATCCTGTTCATCGACGAGATGCACACGCTGGTCGGTGCAGGCAAGACCGATGGTGCCATGGACGCCGCAAACCTGATCAAGCCGGCGCTTGCGCGGGGCGAACTGCACTGTGTCGGCGCGACGACCCTGGACGAATACCGCAAATACGTGGAGAAAGACGCGGCTCTGGCCCGGCGGTTCCAACCCCTGCTGGTCGAAGAACCGACGGTGGAAGACACGGTTTCGATCCTTCGCGGCATCAAGGAAAAGTACGAACTGCACCATGGCGTCAGGGTCTCGGACTCGGCCCTTGTTGCGGCGGCGACATTGTCCCATCGCTACATCACGGACCGGTTCCTGCCGGACAAGGCGATTGACCTCGTGGATGAAGCCGCCTCGCGCCTTCGCATGGAAGTGGACTCCAAACCCGAGGAACTCGACGCGCTTGACCGCCAGATCCTGCAGCTTCAGATCGAGGCAGAGGCCTTGAAGAAAGAGGACGACGCCGCCAGCGCCGACCGCCTGGAGCGGTTGGAGAAGGAATTGAGCGACCTGCAGGAGAAATCCACGCAGATGACCGCCCGTTGGCAATCCGAGCGGGACCGGCTCGAAGGCGCGCGCGGTCTGAAGGAGCAACTCGACAAGGCCAGGGCCGAGCTTGAAATCGCCAAGCGTGACGGGAATCTCGCCCGCGCCGGTGAGCTCAGCTATGGCATTATTCCGGGGCTCGAAAAGCAGCTGGAGGATGCGGAGGGCGCCGACGGTGACACCATGGTGGCAGAGGCCGTCCGGCCGGAGCAGATCGCGGCCGTCGTCGAACGCTGGACCGGGATCCCCGTGGCCAAGATGCTCGAAGGCGAACGCGAGAAACTCTTGCGGATGGAAGAGGCGCTCCACGGCCGCGTGATCGGACAGGAGGCCGCGGTGCGCGCCGTGTCCAATGCCGTGCGTCGGGCGCGGGCGGGCCTGAACGATGAGAACAGGCCGCTGGGCTCGTTCCTCTTTCTCGGACCGACCGGTGTCGGCAAGACCGAATTGACCAAGGCTGTGGCCGAATTCCTGTTCGATGACGACGGCGCGATGGTGCGGATCGACATGAGCGAATTCATGGAAAAGCACGCCGTCGCCCGACTGATCGGCGCCCCTCCGGGGTATGTCGGATATGACGAGGGCGGCGTGCTGACGGAGGCTGTTCGCAGGCGCCCGTACCAGGTCGTGCTCTTCGACGAGGTCGAAAAGGCGCATCCGGACGTGTTCAACGTGCTCTTGCAGGTGCTCGATGATGGGGTGTTGACCGATGGTCAGGGCCGCACGGTGGACTTCAAGCAGACGCTGATCGTGTTGACGTCGAACCTCGGTTCGCAGGCGTTGAGCCAGTTGCCCGACGGTGCCGACGCAAGCGACGCCCGGCGGGATGTGATGGACGCTGTCCGGTCGCATTTCCGGCCCGAGTTCCTCAACCGTCTGGATGAAACGGTCATTTTCGACCGGCTGGGGCGCGGGGGCGCCGGTCTTGGCCGCCGGAATGCCACCGCGGATCGAGTGGCGCTTCTTGCCCATGTTCACCGCGTCGGTGAGCTTGCCCATGATCACCTGGACCGACCGGAACGCGTCGTCGTTGGCCGGAATGGCGATATCGACGCGATCAGGATCGGCGTCGGTA
>CAYMMT010000166.1:0-6103 GCA_964391555.1 uncultured Rhodobacterales bacterium | reverse complement strand
CGGTGGAAAGGCGGGGGTGGTGTCCGGGAACGTATGCCAAACCCACGGGACCGGCACCCCGGCGAGTTCCCAATGGCCCGAGGGCGTGTCCTTGCCCGGGCTGACTTCGGTGGCGGCGGCCCAGGCACCTGTCGGTTCCGGCCCGGTATGGGGCAGATCCCTGGCCAGGGCATGGGCGGCACGCAGGCCCAGCGCGTCAAGCGTCGGTGTGACGAGGCCGGCGTTCTCCGCGATATGCCCGACGGTGTCCGCGCCGGTGTCCGGAAGGTCGCCGTTAAAAAACCGGTCCGCATCCGGTGCGCCACCGATGCCGACGCTGTCGATCACGATCAGGAAGGCCCGGCTCATCGGTCGACCCGCCCGGCGATCAGCGGCAGATCGGGCGCCGGTTCATCCGATATCGTGACCGCGGCGAGGATCGCGCGGGCTGCCGATTCCGCCTCGTCCTCGGTCCGGGCGTGAAGGGTGCAGATCGGGTCGCCGGGGCTGAAGCTGGCGCCGATATCCGCGAAATCGGTGATGCCCACAGCCGGGTCGATCCGGTCCGTCTCCACCTGCCGTCCTCCCCCCATGGCAACCACCACCATGCCCAGCGCCTGTCCGTCGATCGCGGTCAGCCGCCCGGCCCGGGGCGCCGGCACGTCCCCGACGACGGGGGCTTTCGGCAAATGCGTGTGCCAGTCCTCGGCCATGTCGGGTGGTCCGCCCATCAGCTCGACCATCTTTGCAAACCGCTCCATCGCCTCGCCGCTGCGCAACACCCGCTCCACTTTGGCCCGCGCCACCGGCGCCCCTATGCCGGTGAGTTCGAGAAGCCGCGCGCAGAGGTCAATCGTGAGGTCATGCAGGCGCGGCGCCGCCGCCCGGTTGCCCGCAAGAACCTCCATCGACACCGCCACCTCAAGACCGTTTCCGAGAACCGGCGCCAGCGGTTGGTTCATGTCGGTGATCAGCGCCGCGGTGGCGCAGCCCGCGCCGTTGGCCGTGCTGACGAGCGACCTGGCCAGCGCCTCGGCCTCTTCGGCGGATTTCATGAAGGCCCCGGACCCGACCTTGACATCGAGGACCAATGCCTCAAGCCCGGCCGCGAGCTTTTTCGACAGGATCGAGGCGGTGATCAGATCAACGCTCTCCACCGTCGAGGTCACGTCCCGGATTGCATAGAGCCGCCGGTCCGCCGGGGCGATCCGCCCCGTTGCCCCGGCAATGCAACAACCGACCTCGCCCACCACGCGGCGCAAGGTCGGCTCATCGACCTGTGCGGTCAGCCCCGGAATCGCCTCCATCTTGTCGAGCGTCCCGCCCGTGTGACCCAGCCCCCGGCCCGAGATCATCGGGACGTAGGCTCCACAGGCAGCCAGAATCGGGGCAAGGACGAGCGACACGCAGTCGCCAAGGCCGCCGGTTGAATGCTTGTCGATCACGGGGCCGTCCATGTCCCACGACAGCACATCGCCGGACTCCCGCATGGCCAATGTCAGCCCCACCCGGCCCGATGCGCCGATGCCGTTGAGGCAGACCGCCATCGCGAAGGCTCCGGCCTGTGCGTCGGTCACGGCGCCGGTGGCGAGGCCCTGCCCGAACCACGCCAGTTCCTCGGGCGTCAGGTCGCGCTTGTGGCGCACCTTTGCGATGATTGACCGGGCGTCCATCCGTCAGCCGTCCATGAAACTGGCGTCGAACGAGCCGGGCAGCAGTTCGGCCACGGTCATGGTGATGGTCTTCCCCTCGATTGTGGCCAGCGTCACGATCACATCGGGACCCGCGAACTCGGCCAGCTTTTGCCGACACCCGCCGCATGGCGGAACCGGCCGGGGACAATCCGCTATGACGGCTACCTCGGCGATCCTGCGCTCCCCCGCCGCACACATCGCGGCAATCGCCCCGGCTTCGGCACATGTGCCTTCCGGGTAGGCCGCGTTCTCCACGTTCACCCCGACGTGCACGTTGCCATCAACGGTGCGCAGCGCGGCCCCAACCTGAAAGTTGGAATAGGGCGCATAGGCTTTTTCACGAATCTCTCTGGCGGCATCCAACAGGTCCAAGGCGAACTCCCTTCCCGTCCAGAGTGCGGCAGCCCCGGGGGCGGTGCAAGTGGTCACGCCGGGTCGGGGACCACTTTGGTTTCGGGTCGACCCCGCAAGGTGACCTCGAGCAGTTCCAGATCCCCGGTCGGGTCGGACAGACGTGTCGCCATGCCGGGCGGGACGACAAAGGCGTCGCCGCGTTCGAGCCGATACGGCGCCTTGCCCTCACCTTCCAACGTCACGCCGCCGCCCATCACGAAGGAAAAGAGGATGTCAGCGTCATGGGTTGTCCATTGCGGATTGCCGGTGTCGGGACGCATCACCATGACGCCGGCAACATCCCTGGTTGCGTCCGCGATGGTCGTGTCCCGCGCCAAGTAACCGGGCAGCCGGGCGGGATGCCACTCCGCCTCCGCCCCGACATTGTGCACGAACTTTTGCCCGTCCCACTCGCGATCCGGGCGCAGATGCGGTGTCGGCAATTCCATATGGTGGTCGATCTCGGTGATGTGCTCTGCCGGAACGCCGATCTCGATCACCTCGATCCCGTCGGAGGCCTCTAGCACGCGATGCCGGATCTCAGGTGGTTGGATGAAACAATCCCCGGCATGAAGTCTGCGCGGCCCGCCCTGATCTTCGTAAACCACGTCCACCCAGCCCGCGACACAGAAGATGAGCTGAAACCCGACCTTGTGAAAATGCACCATGTCGGGAACCGGGCCGCCATCCGGAATCCGGATATGGCTGGCGATGATGGAGCCGCCGAGGCGCGTCGGGATCAGGTCCCGATATTCCATCCCCGCGCGGCCAATGACCCAGGGCGCCTGATCCGCAAGGCGGCGAACAACAAAGGCATGGTCCGTCTCCGGCAGAAACAGCGGCGGGTTCAGTGGCAGGAAATGAATCGTGGTGCCACCCGGGCTTTGTCGGGTTTCCGCGTCCGACAGGGTCTCATCGCTGAGCACGTTCACCTGCCCCGGCGGCGCGTCGCTGCCGCGGTCAAGGCGGATGCGCAGCCCGTGACCCGAAAGCACGGCGACTTTCGGGTCGTCAGCCGGGTAGATGGTGTCGAGCCGCATCCGCAGCTCCGTTCCGAAGAATCGCAGGTCGCCGGTAAGATCGGAGGTGGGCAAAACCACCTCCGCGCGGATAGTCTCGGTCATGGATGTCACCGTGTCGCGGCAACTTGGGATATGCAAGGTCCGCGAGACCTGATTAAAGGGGATCTGAATAGTTTAATGTTAAACTATTTTGAGGAACAGTCATGAACGATACGACAAAAGACGCTCTCCGTGAGGCCGCGCTCGACTATCATCGCCTTCCCAAACCGGGAAAACTCGAAATTCGGGCGACCAAGCCGCTCGCCAATGGACGAGACCTCGCACGGGCCTATTCACCCGGCGTCGCCGAGGCCTGCATCGAGATCAAGACCGACCCGTCGACCGCGGCCGACTACACCGGGCGCGGCAACCTTGTCGCGGTTGTCACCAACGGGTCCGCCGTTCTCGGGCTGGGCAACATCGGGGCGCTGGCCTCCAAGCCGGTCATGGAGGGCAAGGCCGTCCTCTTCAAGAAGTTCTCCGGAATTGACTGCTTTGACATCGAAATCGACGAATCCGATCCCGAGAAGCTGGCCGACATCGTCTGCGCTCTGGAGCCGTCCTTCGGGGCGATCAACCTCGAAGACATCAAGGCACCGGAATGCTTCATCGTTGAACAACTCTGCCGGGAACGGATGAACATCCCTGTCTTCCATGACGACCAGCACGGCACGGCCATCGTCGTCGGGGCGGCGGCAACCAACGCGCTGCGTGTCGCCGGCAAGCGGATCGAGGATATCAAGGTTGTCTCCACCGGCGGCGGTGCGGCGGGGATCGCATGCCTCAACATGTTGCTGAAACTCGGGCTGAAGCGGGAGAATGTCTGGCTCTGCGACATTGCCGGCCTCGTCTATGAGGGCCGCGAAGACGAGATGACACCGCAAAAGGCGGCCTATGCTCAGGGCTCCACGCCCGCGACACTCAACGACGTCATCGACGGGGCCGACCTGTTCCTCGGACTTTCGGGTCCCGGGGTCCTGACCCGGGACATGGTCAGGAAGATGTCGGCGCGACCGATCATCTTTGCCCTCGCCAATCCGACGCCCGAGATCCTGCCCGACCTCGCCCGTGAGGTCGCCCCGGACGCCATCATCGCAACCGGCCGCAGCGATTTTCCCAATCAGGTCAACAATGTCCTCTGCTTTCCGTTCATCTTTCGCGGCGCCCTTGACGTCGGTGCGACGGAAATCAACGACGCCATGCAATTGGCCTGCATCGACGGCATTGCGGCGCTTGCCCGCGCGACGACCAGCGCCGAGACCGCTGCCGTCTACCGCTCGGAACAGCTTACCTTTGGTGCGGACTACCTGATCCCGAAACCCTTCGACCCGCGGCTCATTGGCGTGGTCGCGGGCGCGGTGGCCAAGGCGGCGTGCGAAACCGGCGTCGCCACCCGTCCGATTTCGGATTTCAAAGCCTACAGGCACAAGCTCGACAGCTCCGTCTTCAAGTCCGCCTTTCTCATGCGGCCGGTGTTCGAAGCGGCTCGCACAGCCTCCCGCCGGATCGTCTTTGCCGAGGGCGAGGACGAGCGCGTGCTGCGCGCCGCGCAGGCCATCGTGGAAGAAACCACGGAGCGTCCCATCCTGATTGGTCGTCCCGATGTGATCGACGCCCGTTCCGAAAGGGCGGGGCTGTCCGTCAGGAGGGGAAGCGATTTCGACGTCGTCGACCCGAACGACGACCCGCGCTATCGGGACTATTGGGAAACCTACCACAAGCTCATGTCGCGGCGCGGCGTGACCCCTGACTTGGCGCGGGCGATCATGCGCACGAACTCAACCGCAATTGGTGCGGTGATGGTCCATGTCGGTGATGCAGACAGCCTGATCTGCGGAACCTTCGGGGAATATCGCTGGCACCTCAACTACATAAGTCAGGTTCTCGGATCTGAGACTCAGCAAGCCAAGGGCGCGCTGTCGATGATGATCCTTGAGGACGGACCGCTCTTTCTGGCCGACACGCATGTCTGGTCGGCGCCCACGCCCGAACAATTGGCCGGCGCCGCGCTGGGGGCGGCGCGGCACGCCCGGCGGTTCGGCGTCGAGCCGCAGATCGCCTTCTGTTCGCAATCCCAGTTCGGCAATCAGAACCAGGGGTCTGGACATCGACTGCGCGAGGCGATCGCCCTGCTCGATGGCATGAAGACGGATTTTGCCTATGAGGGCGAGATGAATATCGACACGGCCCTCGATCCGGACCTCCGGGCGCGCCTCATGCCGGACAACCGGCTTCGGGGTCCCGCCAATGTGCTGATCTTTGGCCATGCTGATGCGGCGTCCGGGGTCCGCAACATCCTGAAGATGAAGGGCGGTGGGCTGGAAGTTGGTCCGATCCTCATGGGGCTGGGCAACAAGGCACATATCGTGACGCCCGGCGTGACGGCGCGCGGCCTGTTGAACATGGCTGCGATCGCGGGCACGCCCGTCACGCTCTACGGATAGGAACGTGGCCGGTCCGCAGGTTCGTATCGCTGTCCGGGCCGTCCTGGTCGAGGCGGGGCGCCTTCTTCTCGTGAATGCGTGGGCCCGTCGGTCTCATCTCTGGTGTGCGCCGGGAGGTGGGGTGGAACCGCACAGCTCGCTTCCCGCGAACCTGATCCGCGAGGTTCACGAGGAAACCGGGCTCACTATTTCCGTCGGCGCGCCGTGCCTCGTCAACGAGTTCCACGACCCGGGCGGCACGTTTCATCAGGTCGACATCTATTTTCGCGCCACGGTCGTGCCGGGCTCGCCACGCCCGGCGGACTGGACCGATCCGGAAGGCGTCGTGCAGTCGCGGCGCTGGGTGACAAGAGACGACTTCGGCGCGCTGACAGTCAAGCCGGACGGCCTTGCTCAGGTGGCCTGGCCGGACGGGCCCAGTGCCCCGCTCTATGATCCGTTGGAGCCGATCTTGCGCTAGAATCGCACCATGGCCGCCATCTAGGCGACAGAGCGTCCCGGCTCCTCGCGACCGAAAACCGTGCCGGGGCCG
>CAYMMT010000165.1:0-6123 GCA_964391555.1 uncultured Rhodobacterales bacterium | reverse complement strand
AATCGGGAAGAAGTGGCAGCCCGTAGGGGAATCGAACCCCTCTTTCCAGGTTGAAAACCTGGCGTCCTAACCGATAGACGAACGGGCCACGCAGTGTGACGCGTCACTTAGGACAAGGGCGGTTCGGGGGCAAGGGGTTTTTTGACCCGATGGACGGTGGCGTCATGCGGCGCGCGCAGCGTCCTCTAGGTGGAGTTGCGCGGTGCGGCGCCCTTGCCAGGTGTTGATGTCGAGCCGGCCGACGAGGTGAAAGCGCCCGCCAGCATGATTGACCAGCGCGTCCATCAATGGGCTTCCGGCAACATGAAAGGCGATGGCGTCCAGGCTTCCGCCCAGACCGTCACCAAAGCGCAATTTCAGATGGCCGGAGCCCACCGGTCTGGCGTGGCCGATGACAACATCCGCAAAGGCAAAGCGGGGGGCCGGTGCCCCGGCACCGAATGGACCGCAGCGTTCGATTTCTTCGATCAGGGTCACCTCTGCGGCGCCCGGCATTATCATTGCCGCGATGGGCAGGTCCGCGGGGCCGATCTCGCTCGCCCCCTGTCGCGCCAGCAGGTCCGCGAGCCGCGCCATGGCAGGTTCGAGTTGCGTGCGGGTCAGTGTGAGCCCGGCTGCCATGCGATGTCCGCCGCCCTTGTCAATCCGCCCCTCCGCGACCAACCGCTGGATTGCTGCACCCAGGTCGATGCCCGGGACCGAACGGCCCGAGCCCTTGCCCACATCCCCGTCAAAGCCGATGACGATGGCCGGGCGGTTGGTGGCCTCCTTGAGCCGCGAGGCGACGATGCCGACAACGCCCGGATGCCAACGGTCGGCAGCGGCCCAAACCAGGGGAGCGTCGAGGCCCCGTTCCTCCGCCTGCGCGAGGGCCGCGTCGCGCACTGTTGCCTCAATCTCTCTCCGGTCGGTGTTCAGGCGGTCCAGCGTTTCCGACAGGGCCGCGGCCTCGTGGGGGTCAGCGGTCGAGAGAAGCCGCGCACCGAGGTCTGCCTGCCCGATGCGTCCGCCCGCGTTGATGCGGGGGCCGAGCACATACCCGAGGTGGTAGGACGTTGGTGCCGAGTCGAGCCGTGCGACGTCCGCGAGGGCGGCGAGGCCGGGCCTTTCCCGTCGCGCCATGACGGTCAATCCCTGACGGACAAAGGCGCGGTTCACGCCGGTCAGTGGCGCCACATCCGCCACCGTGGCCAGCGCCACCAGATCGAGAAGACTCATCAGGTCCGGTGTCGGCAGCCCCGCTTCTCGCCGTTGCCGGTTCGCCTCAACCAGCGTCAGAAACACCACGGCCGCCGCGCAGAGGTGGCCCAGTTCGCCGGTTTCGTCCTGTCGGTTTGGGTTCACGACGGCCAGTGCCGGTGGCAGGGTCTCACCGCCCAGATGGTGATCCAGAACGATCACGTCCGCGCCCTTCGCAGCCTCGATCGGCTCGTGGGACAAGGTTCCGCAATCGACGCAAATGATCAGGTCATGATCGCGGGAGAGTTTCTCCATGGCCTCGACGTTTGGCCCATAGCCTTCGTCGACCCGGTCGGGAACGTAGAGTGTCACGGTCTGACCGAGGTCCCGAAGCCACGAAATCAGGAGCGCAGCGGAGGATCCGCCGTCAACGTCGTAGTCGGCAAAGATGGCGATGCGCCCTCCTTGGGCAGCGCTGTTCAGTCTGGCCGCCGCCGGTTCCATATCCTTCAGCGCACGCGGATCAGGCAGCAGCGCCCGGAGCGTCGGCGCGAGAAATTCGTTGGCGGAGGCCGCGTCGGTGACACCCCGCAGGGCCAGCGTCCGCGCCACGGGCAGGGGGAGGTCGGTTTGCTGGGCCAACGCGTCGCCTATGCGTTCCAGGCCGGGATCGGGCCCGATCCAGCGACGCCCCGTCAGGGAGTGGTCAACACCAAGAAAGGCAGTCTCGGTCAAATCGTGGGCCATCAACGCTAGATGTTGGGTATTCCTGGTCTTGAACAACCGTATCCAGAAGATGCGGACTTCGCAAAGGGTCTGATAACCGCGGCACCCCCGAACCGCGCAGAGGTCCCTGGCATGGGTTTGGTTTGCACCTCAACTCTGGGTCCCGGCAGTTTCCCTTTGCTCAGACAGGGTTGCGGTAGGTCATGCGCCGGACCGATCCGGTCTTGGACCGCATGAGGATCGTTTCGCAGGTCAGGAACCCGGGTTCGCGCTTGATACCGGGGACCAGGGACCCGTCCGTCACGCCGGTCGCGGCGAAGATCACGTCGCCCGTCACCATGTCGTCGCGGGTGTACACGCGATTGAGGTTGGTGATCCCGGCGGCATTGGCGCGCCCGCGTTCGTCGTCATTTCGGAACAGGAGCTTGCCGAACATCTGGCCGCCCATGCACTTCAGCGCGGCTGCGGCCAACACGCCCTCCGGCGCGCCCCCCGACCCCATGTACATGTCGATGCCCGTCAGGTGCGGCTCTGCGCAATGCATCACCCCGGCCACATCGCCGTCCGTGATCATTCGGATGGCGGCGCCGGTTGAGCGGATCTCGGCGATCATCTGTTCATGGCGCGGGCGCTCCAACACGCAAACGGTGATGTCCGAGTTCGAACAGCCTTTGGCGGCGGCAAGGGCCGAGGCACGCTCCGCCGGGTCCATGTCGAGGGTCACGACGCCGGTCCGAAAGCCGGGTCCGATGGCGAGCTTGTCCATGTAGACGTCCGGTGCATGCAGCATGCTGCCACGCGGACCCATGGCGATCACCGTCAGGGCGTTCGGCATGTCCTTCGCGGTCAGTGTCGTGCCTTCGAGGGGATCAAGGGCGATATCGACCTCGGGCCCGGTGCCGTCCCCGACTTCCTCTCCGATATAGAGCATGGGAGCTTCGTCGCGCTCCCCCTCACCGATCACGACGGTGCCCCGGATTTCAAGCTTGTTGAGTTGCTCGCGCATGCCGTTCACGGCAGCCTGGTCGGCGGCCTTTTCGTCCCCCCGTCCGATGAATTTGGCCGAGGCCATGGCAGCGGCTTCGGACACCCGGGCGAGGCCGAGAGACAGCATGCGGTCGTGGAATGCGGGGGCTTCGTTGGTCATTGTGTGCCTTTCGTCGTGATTGGCCCCTCTATGGGCGGGCGCGGACGCAGGGGCAAGAGAGGTGGCGCTAACTGTTCGACCAAGCAGGGGGCGACGTTCGAAAGTGTCCCTGGCGGTGAGGCGGGCTCCTTCCTCTGTCACTCCGCCCCCGTCGTCGGGCTCTGGGCATGCTGGCGCATCAGTCCGAGAGGCAGATCTTGTTGCCATCCAGATCCCTGACATAAGACGAGAATTTCGGCCCGCGCTGCGCCGGTTTCCCCTCGTCCTGCCCGCCGAGCGTCAGGGCGCGGGCGTGAAGACGCCTCACCGCCTCGGCGGACCCGAGGCTGAAGCCGACCATCGTGCCGTTGCCAATTGTTGCGGGTTGTCCATCGAACGGGGTTGCCAGCGCAAAGGCAAAGTCGTCGCCGATCCAATATGTCATTCTAGGCGTGGGTTGGACCTTGGCCGGTCCCGCATCGGCGAGAAGCGCGTCATAGAATTCCTCGGCCGCACGCATGTCATTGGTGCCGAATACAAAATAGTTCATCTTCATGGCCAGATCTCCTTTGCTGTTTGGCTGGAGTTCGACCTATTCAGTAATAAGACATTATATGTCATATTACTTTCCATGGGACGGAATTCATCAAGGGACCGTTTGTTGCGGATCGACCGGATCGTGGCGGAGATGAAGCTCGGCGACCCATGCACTGTTGCGACACTTGCCGATCGGTTTGGTGTCAGTGGCCGGACCATTGCGCGGGACCTCGACCTTCTCAGGGCGCAGAGCCTGCCCATAGAAGCCGAGCGTGGGCGCGGCGGCGGCGTGCGGCTCGATCCGCACTGGGGTGTCGGTCGCGTGGCGCTCAGCTATGCGGAAGCCATCGACCTGCTGATCGGCATCGACGTCGCCGAAAAGATGGGGTCGCCGCTATTCCTTGCCAATCTCGGGTCGGTGCGCCGGCAGTTGGTGGCGTCCTTTTCTCCCAAGCGGCGGTCCGAGGTGGCGCGGCTGAAGTCCCGCATCCTGATCGGACTCACGGCCTCGACCCATGTTCAGGCTACGGTGAATCAGCCGCCGAGGCGGGTGGTGCAGGCTTTGCACCAGGGCTTTATCGATCGGGAGACGCTGTCCATTCGCTACGCGCGCGAAGACGGGACCGTGTCGGAGCGCGAGATCGAGCCGCATTATCTGCTTCTGAAATACCCGGTCTGGTACGTGATCGCCGCCGACCATCTGAGGAAAGAACCACGCACGTTTCGCTGCGACCGGATCCTGTCGGCGAGACGGACCGGAACCCGGTTCCGTCTGCGTCCGAAAGAGGCGTTCGCTCAGTCGCTGGTCGCCGAAGACCTCGGGCTCTGACGCGCGATCAGAACCGGTCCAGTGTCTCCTGAATGACCGTGATTGCCTGCCCGAGATGCGCCCCGTCGCAAACGGCATGATGGACTTCCGCGGCGAAGGCGCAGGTTGTGCTGCCGTCGCGCTCTTGCACGAATTTGCCCCAACTCAGCCGCGGAACGCAGTCCTCCGGCCCGGGAATGGCGTTTGTCATCCCGGTGAAATCGACCCAGGGCAGGCACGAGAGATAGATCATGTCGACCCGTTCGCCCAGATTGGCTTTTCGCCGGCTGCCTGCGCGGATGGCTTCGTTCTCGGCCTTCGAGGCAGCGTCGAACGTGTCCCAATCGGGATCGAAGGTCACGTAGGCATATCCGAAACTGCCGTCCGGCAATGCCACGGTGTGAGAGAGGGTCATTCGGTCGAAGGACAGCACCTGGCCGTCCGGCGTGAACCTCACGCGCAGGTCCGGCACCGCATGGAACCCATTGGCGATAGCGAACAGGCAGGCGCGGAACGGGGAAAGGCCACTCGCGCGTCGCGCGGCAACCCGGCTGACGTCGAGCCGCACGGTAAGGGAGAACCGCGGTTGCTGGAAACCCCGGAAAAGCCGGTAGGCACCGGCACGGGGCCAGGTGGAAAGGTCGATCGGTGTGCCGGTCATCCCGGCACCGTGCCGCGCGCGCAGAGGCGGCGCAAGTTCGGATGCAGCCGGGAGCTAGACAGGTTCAATGCGCAGCGCAACGGGCGAGCCGACGACAACATCCGTCCGCTCCATTGCCAGTATGGCCTCGGCGATGCTGTCGGGCGCGGTCTTGTGAGTCACGATCAGAACCGGCGCTTCGGTGTTCTCGTGACCGTATTGACGCATCCGGTCGATCGACACGCCGCTGTTGCCGAGAACCGCTGCGACCTTGGCCAGTGCACCCGGTTTGTCGACAAGGCTCAGACGCAAATAGTAGGGCGCCGGAATGGCGGCGCGGGCGCGTCGGGCCTTCATGAGATCACCCGCAGGCTGCCCGAACGTCGGAATCCGGATCCCTCGGGCGATATCAATCACATCCGCCAGAACGGCGCTGGCCGTCGGACCCTCACCGGCGCCGGCTCCGCGCAGGACGATCTGACCCGCGGCGTCCCCTTCGATGACCACCATGTTGGTTCCGCCTTCAAGCTGGCCCAAAGGCGATGTCGCAGGGACCAGACACGGGGACATGCGCTGTTCCAATCCCCGACCTGTCATCTGCGCGACGCCGAGGAGCTTGATCCGATATCCCATATCGGCGGCGGCGCGGATGTCTTCGATGGACACCCTGGTGATGCCTTCAAGTTCCACACCATCAAAGTCCACCTGGGTTCCGTAGGCTACCGAGGCGAGCAGCGACAGCTTGTGACCTGCGTCGATGCCGCCGATATCGAGCGTCGGGTCCGCCTCGACGTAGCCCAGACCGTCGGCCTCGGCGAAAGCCTCTTCATAGGTCAGTCCGGCATTCTCCATTCGGGTGAGGATGTAGTTGCAGGTGCCGTTCATCACGCCAAGGACCCGGATGATCCGGTTCGCGGCGAGCCCCTCTGTCAAAGCTTTCATCACCGGAATGCCGCCCGCCACGGCGGCTTCGTAGCGGATGACCTGCCCCGCCGCTTCGGCGGCCAGCGCAAGCGACTGCCCATGGTGGGCCAGCAGGGCCTTGTTGGCTGTTGCGAGTTTCTTGCCGGCGGCGATGGGCGCCTCGGTCGCGGCCTTGGCCGGGCC
>CAYMMT010000164.1:0-6136 GCA_964391555.1 uncultured Rhodobacterales bacterium | reverse complement strand
CAGACATTGCAGGTAGCCATTGGTTCATCCTTGTCCCTGGTTAGATAGGGCCACAGCCGTCGTGGTGGGCCACGAAGAACACGACCTTGCCCAATATCCGCGCCCCCGGTTTGGTCAGGTCCAGGCGGCGCGCTTTGGCGCGTGGGCCTGAATGCATCGCGATGAAGCCCTCAGCGCCTTGGAAGAGCTGGGTGACAATCGCACCGGATGTCAGGCCCGTGAAAACCACAAACGCCTTGCCGTCCTCTGGCAACCTGCAACTCTGATCGATGATGATGAGGTCTCCAAGCGCGATGCCCTCCATCGGGAACTCTTCAAGCGCCTTCACGACCGCAAGGTCATCAGGCTTGCAGCCCATCGCTTCGATGTATTTTGTATCGAGCGCGAGTGGAGATTGTAATCCATCCTCGGGACTTTCGGCGATGTACGGCAGGACGACGAAGTCCGGCGGAGCGTCATCCTTGCGGCGGAATGAGACGTTTTGTTCCTGAAAGCCTGTTCCCCGACGCGGTCCCACATAGACCTCGTACCCCAGAGCCTCCGCTAGTTTGGCGACCCGTTGAATTGACGGATCGGAGCCGCTCTTCATACTTTGAAAGGCTCCCGACGTCCACTTGCCACCAGCCAGCGCACTGGCTTGCGCCTGAGAATAGCCAAGCTCACGCCGCCGGGCGTCGAGAAGCTCATAGAGTTCTTCGCCAGTCATCATAGTCAAAAAAATGACTAATCACCGCTCTGCGCACAAGCAAGGATTTCCGTACTTCCCAAATGGTCAAAATAATGACTGATACCCGCTATGGATAACGACCACCTCCTTAAGCTTCTCAGATTGCGCGCATCGCATGGCCTTATGAAGGAGGGTCGAGATGGCTGCCCCCCGCCTCGAAGGTGTCTTTGGTCGACCCTTTGCCCAGCAACTCGCCGCGTTCCGGCTGAGGCTCGGCAACCTGGTCCCGACCGCGCGCTGGGACGACATTCTGAAGAACCAGCACGACCGCGCCTTCATGGTGGCGGGTGCTGCCAAGGCGGACCTTCTGGCTGACCTGGCGGCGGCGGTGGACAAGGCGATTGCCCAGGGCACGGGCCTCGACGCCTTCGAACGGGACTTCCGCGAGATCGTCGAGCGCAACGGCTGGCACGGCTGGACCGGCGAGGGCACGCGCAAGGGCGAAGCCTGGCGCATGAAGACCATCTACCGGACCAACATGGCCACGTCCTACCATGCCGGGCGGCTGGCGCAGCTTCGTGCTGCCGGGTTCAAATACTGGGTCTATCGCCACGGCGGATCGCGGGAGCCGCGGGAACACCACCTGGCACTCGACGGTCTGATCCTGCCCGCCGATCACGAATTCTGGCTCTACTGGTACCCGCCCAACGACTGGGGGTGCAGCTGCTACGTTGTCGGCGCGGCAACGCGTAGCATCGCCGGGCGTCTGGGCGGCAAACCGGGCGTGAAACTGCCCCCTGACTGGAAGTCGATCGACCCGCGTACCGGGGCGGTCAAAGGGATCGGAACAGGCTGGGACTACCAACCGGGCGCCACCACCGAGGCGGAGATCCGCACCATTGCCTCCAAGCCGCCTGCCTGGGAGTTCGAGATCGCCCGCGCGTTCTTCGACGCCTTGCCCCGGGAGCGGGCGGACGAGATCAGCCGGGCGATGCGCCGGCTTCCCTCGACCTCTGACGCCCTCGCCAAATATGCCCGCAAGGTCGAGGCCGGGAAAACCGTGGACGGAGCCCGAAGTCTGGGGCTGTTGCCGGACGAGGTCGCCCGGCAGATCAGCCGGCTTCTAGGTCGGGATGTTTCGGGGCACTCCGTCCAGATCTCGGCCGATGCGATCCGCCACGCCCTGGCGGGACATGCCGATCTTGGCCGCGAGGCGCTTCGCGGGCAGGCACCGATTTCAACAGAGACGTTCCGCCGCCTCGTTGGGGTCATCGATGCGCCGGGCGAAATCCGGCTCGGTCGTCTCGATGACCAGGCACCCCGGATCGTCGTCGATACGCCGGTCTCAGGTGGCGTGCTCAGAACTGTTTGGGAACTCGGCGGTCGGCGTCGGCGCTGGCTTCGCCTGGTGACGATGTATTTCGTGGCAGGCTGAGGACCAGTCCCCGGGGTCTACGTCCGAAACGGTCCGACACTCAAGCACGGCCCCCGATGCACTGGCAGGGAGAACATAATGGCCAGCACGATCGAACTCAACCTGGGCGAGGCGCAAGGCGTCCTGGAACGCGCAGCGCGACAGCTGACCGACACCACGCAGCTCATGCAGCAATTCGGGGAATACACCGTCGCCAGCACCAACGCCCGGTTTGACAGCAAGACCGCCCCGGACGGCACGGCTTGGGCAGCGAACTCACTGCTCACGATCTCCCGCAAAGGACACGCCGATATCCTGCGCGGCAGATCGGGCGCGTTGCGTCTGTCGATCTATTACTCGGCCTCCCGCAACCTCCTGATCTGGGGATCGCCGCGGGACTATGCCGGCGTGATGCAGCGCGGCGCGGCCAAAGGAGCGTTCGGGCAAACGTCCCGAGGCCAGCCGATCCCCTTCGGGACCATCCCCGCCCGGCCGTTCATCGGGCTTTCGGAGTTGGACCGACAGATGCTCGGCGAGATCGCTACCAAATGGCTGAAGGATGCGTTCGAGTAGGGCCTCGTGTTAAGCTTCTGCCGGTTTCTTGACACGTCCCCGTCGATACGTTCGGAAATCGCGGTTTTCGCGACATAAGCAAGCGGGTTGACCGGTGCGGCCCGGCCATCCACGATGGCGCGGCGAGGTGCTGGACCTGATCTGCCCAAACGGTTGCGCATGTATCGGGGCGGGGTCCGCGCCATAGCTTTTCCGGCATGACGCCCCGCTCCGAAATATTCGCCCTGATGCGAGAACTGCCCGCGCCCGAGAATGGCGAGGCCCCCGACTGGGTCCACCTCCTGCCAGCGCCGGTGGACGGATACATTCAGACGAACGACAAACGCGGCCCGTACCGGGTCGTGAGCCTTCAGGCGATTGCAGACGCCAGCTTGGCGAACGGCGCGATCCCCTTCGATGAAAATCACGCGAGCCACATGAAGGATGTCTCATCCGCCCCGGCACGAGGCTGGATCGAGCAAATGCAGGTCCGTGCCGACGGCCTTTGGGGGCGTGTCGAGTGGACCGAAGAGGGCCGCAAGCTGGTGACGGGCCGGGCCTACCGCTCGGTGTCCCCAGCACTCGTGCTTGCCAGCGACAAACAGACGGTTGTCCGCCTTCAGGACGCCAGCCTCGTCAATCATCCCGGCCTCAAGGGCCTGACCCGACTGAAACAGGAGACCGAAATGGACCTTTCCGCCCGCCTGGCCAAAGCGCTGGGCCTTGAGGAGGGCGCGGATGACGATGCGATCGTCGCCGCGGTCATGAAATACAAGAAGGGGGACGGCGAGGAGGCCGCCCTTCAGTCCCGGATGAGCGACATCGGCGTCGCCCTGGGCTGCGATGCGAGTGCCGAGCACTCCGTCATCCTCGCGGCCGCCAAGGCCGCGAAACCCGAAGACGAGGTCACCCAGCTCATGAAGCAGGTGACTGATCTCTCGACCGAGATCGAGACCATGAAAGCCGACACCGCCAACAAGGCAGCCGAGGCCGAAGTCGATGCGGCCATCGCCGCCGGCAAGGTCGGCGTGAAACCCGCACGCGACACCTACGTTTCGCTGATGAAGTCCGACCCGGATCAGACCCGGAAGGCCATCGCAGCACTGCCCACTCTGAGTGGTCAGCTGACAGGCGGGTCGGTGCCGCAGAAGGACGGCACAACCGTGGCGCTCAACAGCGAAGAGGTCGCGGTCGCGGCGCAGCTGGGTCTGTCGCACGAGGACTTTATTGCCGCCCGTGACGGCAAAACCGAGAAGGAGGTGAGCTGATGGCTGCCCTGACCACTGATCGCAACACGGCCCAGATCATGCCGGGTCACTCCGCGGGTGATGTCGCCGCGGGCGTGACGCTCTACCAGGGCGCGCTGGTGATGCGGGACGCCGCCGGCGACCTTGTCGCGGGTCAGACCGCCACCGGCCTTGTGGGCGTGGGCTGCGCCGTCAGGCGTGCCGACAACTCCGCCGGTGCCGCCGGCGACCTCGTCGCCGAATACGCCCAGGGCGTGTTCCACTACGCCAACTCTTCGGGCGCCGATGAGATCACCAAGGCCAATATCGGCGACGTCTGCTTTGCCGTGGACGACCAGACCGTGGCGCTGACGAACGGCACCAACACCCGCTCGCCCGCCGGAACCATTCACGCCGTTGACAGCAATGGGGTCTGGGTTCGCCTGGACGAAGCCCTGACCGCTGCCGCCGCTGCCTGAGGAGGCTGACCAATGAACATCAACCAAGCGAGCCTCGACGCGATCCGCGTCGGCTTTCAATCGAACTTCCAGGGCGGACTGGACGGTGTTGAGACCGAGTATGGCCGGATCGCCACGACGGTCCCGTCTTCGACCAAGTCCAACAAGTTCGGTTGGCTGGGCAAGATTCCCGGCATGCGCGAGTGGATTGGCGAACGGCAAATCCGTGGCATCGCAGAGCACAGCTACGCGATCGAAAACCGGTCCTATGAACTGACCGAGGCCGTCGATCGCAACGACATCGAGGACGACAACCTCGGGATCTATGCGCCGCTGATGACGGCCATGGGCGAAGCGGTTGGCGCTCTGCCGGACGAACTGGTCTTCACCGCCCTGGCCAACGGGTTCACCGAGCTGTGCTACGACGGGCAGAACTTCTTTGACACCGATCACCCGGTGCTCGACGCGAAGGGCAACCCGCAGTCGGTGTCGAACACCGCGGGTGGCGCCGGCACGGCCTGGTTTGTTCTCGACCTGACGAAACCGCTGAAGCCCATCATCTTCCAGGAGCGTCAGGCGCCGCAGTTTGTCTCCAAGGACAACCCGGCGGACGAAAGGGTCTTCATGAACCGCCAGTTCGTCTACGGTGCCGACCGACGGTGTTCGGTGGGCTACGGCTTCTGGCAGATGGCCTATGCCTCTCGCCAGACGCTCAACGGCGATAACTACAAGGCCGCGCGGAACGCGATGCTGACCATGAAGACGGACTATGGCCGACCGCTGCCGCGTCGGCGTCTGACATTGGTGGTGCCGCAGTCGCTGGAACTCGAGGCCATGGAGCTTCTGAACTCCGAGCGTGACGCCAATGGCGCGACCAACGTCTACCGCAACACCGCTGACCTCTTTGTCGCGAACTGGCTGAGCTGAGGCGGGCCATGACCGGGAAGTCAGATCACCGCAAGGCGCTCGAGGCCCGGGCCGAAAAGGTTGGCCTCGAGTACCCCTGGAACCTCGGCGATACCAAGCTCGAAAAGCGCGTGATTGCCGCCGAGGCCGCCGCCGCGCAGCCAAACCCGGCAACGCCTCCCACCGAGGACGTCGAGGGGTTTGTCGTCACGGGACCCCGGCGCGGCCGGCGACGGGCGGGTCGGTTCTTTACCGATGAGCCGGTGCACATTCCCGCGGATGAATTGAGCTCTGGCGATCTCGCCGCGCTGGAGGGCGATCCGCTCTTGACGGTGACCTACACGGAGTTGGCAGCCGACGGCTGACACCCGGGATCGTTTGCCGGAGGTGCTGGACGGAGTGCAGGGCGGCCTGGTGCCGTGAGGCAGACGAGGTTGCCGGGGCCGTGCGGAAAGCCCCGGTCCCGGCAGCCACAGACATGACCGAGAGGCCATATTGGCCATACTTAGGAGAAATTGAAATGTCCGTCACACTTGGCGTCGATTTGGAAGACCTGCAGCTCTACCGCGTCGACTGCGAGACAGGCGGGACCGATCCTGTCGGCTACTATGCGGTCGTCAAGGATTTGAGCCAGATCCCCGCAGCGCTAGAGCAGCGACATTTCAAGGATCGCGTCGATGGCCGGATTACAAAGGTCGAGTTGATTGGCGATTACAAAGACTGTGTCATCTACCATCGTCCACCGCATGTGGTTGATTGATGTCCTACGTCACCACAGAGCAGCTCGAGGACCGCTACGGCACCCGTGCGCTGATCGATCTGACTGACCGGGACAGCCCGGCCACCGGTGCGATCGACGCGGACACCGTGGCCCGTGCCATCGCCGACGCCGATGCCATGATCGATGGCTATC
>CAYMMT010000163.1:0-6157 GCA_964391555.1 uncultured Rhodobacterales bacterium | reverse complement strand
ACATCAAGCTCTTGCAGCTCGTCAAGTTGATGAAGAACGGCGAACCCTTCAAGATGTCCAAACGGGCCGGCACCTTCGTGACCCTTGCGGACGTGGTCGAAATGGTGGGCCCCGACGTGGCCCGGTTCCACATGCTGACGCGCAAATCCGACATGGCGCTGGAGTTCGACTTCGACAAGGTGACGGAGCAGTCGAAGGACAACCCGGTCTTCTACGTGCAATATGCCTATGCCCGGATCAGCAGCGTTCTGCGCAAGGCCGAGATCGACACCAGCGACGCCGCACTGACATCCGCGGACCTTTCGGGCCTCAGCCACCCCGCGGAACTGGCCCTGATGGCGAAACTCGCCGAATGGCCGCGTCTGATCGAAACCGCCGCGCGGTCCCATGAGCCGCACCGGGTTGCCTTCTACCTTTATGATCTTGCGAGTGAATTCCACGCGCTTTGGAATCGCGGGAACGAGGAGCCGTCGCTGAGGTTCCTGCAAGAGAGTGATTCGGAAGCAACACTGACAAAAATCGCCCTGATCAGGGCCGTTGCGATTGTGATTTCGCAGGGGCTCGGTATTCTTGGTGTCAGCCCGGTGGAAGAGATGTGAACGCACCGCTGCCGGGTACGGTTGAGCAGGAAACAACGGACCACCGGCGCATTGAATGCCGGGGCAGTGAGGCAAAATGGCAGAGATCACCTTTGGTGAGGCCTATGGTGAGGTCGACCGCAACGCGTCCAGAAACGTGTCTGTCGTCCACCTGTTAGGCGGTATCGTGTCCCTGGGATTGATCGTCGGCGTGGCGGTCTGGGGCGGAACCATCGTCATGCGCGATGTCAGCGGAATTCCCGTCGTTCAGGCCCTGTCTGACGGACCGATGAGGATCGCCCCCGACAATCCCGGAGGCGACGTGGCCGTCCATGCGGGGTTGACCGTGAATGACGTCGCCGCGGAGGGAGAGGCGGGCGCGCCCGAGGACAGGCTGGTTCTCGCACCGCAAAGCGTCGACGTGGCCGAGGAAGATCTGGAAGTGACCCCCACCGCCGAAGCCGGGGAGGTGCCCCCTGCACCACAAGAGGCGGGGGTCGTCACGGCAGCGGCCAACGCGGACCAGCCCCTGACGGCGGACGAAGTTCTGGAACTGGCGGATCGTGTGGCCGCCCAGGCTCAGGCCGAGGGCCACACGTTGTTGACCGAAACGGCCGAACCGGGGACCGAACCGTCAACCGCAGACGCCGTGGCCGCAGCGGTCGCGGCAGCGGTTGTCGAAGTTCCCGCCCCGGCGATTGAAGTGATCTCGGCCTCCATCCCCGGTGTCGCGCGCTCCAAGCGCCCGGTGCCTCGGCCTGCCACGGCCACCGCCGTGCCCGATGCAACCTTGGCCAATGCATCCGTGGTCCCTGCCACGACACCGTCGATCCCCGTGACCGGCGATCTGCCGGTCGGGACGCGCCTTGTACAACTCGGCGCCTACGAAACGGCCGATCTGGCCCGAACGGACTGGACCCGCATTTCGGGCCGCTTTTCCGACTTCATGGTCGGCAAGGATCCGGTCATTCAGGAGGCCACGAGCGGCGGTCAGAGCTTTTTCCGGCTGCGCGCGCAGGGGTTCGAGGACGTCAGCGACGCGCGTCGATTCTGCGCCGTTCTGATGGCAGAAAACGCCGCCTGCATTCCCGTCGTGGTCCGCTGACGTGCCGACCGGCGCGGTCATTTTTGGCTGCGCAGGGCCGGAACTGACTGCCGATGAGGCCACCTTCTTTGCGGGGGCGCAGCCCTGGGGCTTTATCCTCTTCGCCCGCAATGTTCATGCGCCCGACCAACTGCGCAAACTGACGGGCGACCTGCGGGACGCCGTGGGCTGGAACGCCCCGGTCATGATCGACCAGGAGGGGGGGCGGGTTCAGCGGATGCGCGCGCCACAGTGGCGGGAATACCTGCCGGCCCTTGATCAGATGGCCCGTGCCTCGGATCCGATGCGGGCCATGTGGCTGCGCAACCGGTTGATCGCCGAAGAGTTGCTGGCAGTTGGGATTGATGTGAACTGCGCGCCGGTTGCCGACCTCGTGGAACCCGACACGCATCCCGTCCTGCTCAATCGTCTGTACGGCAAGGATGTCGACACCGTGGTGGCCGCCTCGGCGGCGTGCGCCGACGGTTTGCTCGCGGGCGGCGTTCTGCCGGTGGTCAAGCACCTGCCGGGATACGGGCGGGCCAGCGTCGATCCGCATCTTGGCCTGCCCCGGGTGTCGGTCCCGCTGGACGCACTTGATGCCCGCGATTTCGCCCCCTTCAAGGCTCTGGTCAATCTGCCCATGGCGATGACGGCCCATATCATCGTCGAGGCGCTGGACCCTGACCGCCCCGCCACGGTGTCGCCCGTGGTCATGACCGCGATCCGGGAGCGTATCGGTTATGGTGGTCTGATCCTGACCGACGACATCTCCATGGAGGCACTTTCGGGCACGGTGACAGACCGCGCCGCCGCATCCTGGGCCGCGGGATGCGATATCGTGCTGCACTGCAACGGAGAGATGGCGGATATGGAGGCGATCGCCGCCGTGGCACCCGCGCTCACGGGTCCGGCGCAGGCCCGGGCCGAGGCTGCCCTGGCCGCGCGCCGCCCCCCCGATCCGATTGACATTTCCAGCGTACTTGCCGAGTTTGAGGGACTTCTGACCAAGCCTTGAGGCAGGCCTTTCCGTTGACCCCCGAAACCGACGCACCGGACGTTCTCAGCATCGCCGACCGGCAGGCCGCAGAAGCGCTGATTGTCGATGTCGACGGCTACGAGGGGCCGCTTGACGTGCTCCTGATGCTAAGCCGGACCCAGAAAGTTGATCTGCGGCAAATCTCCATCCTGGCGCTGGCGGAACAATACCTCGCCTTTGTCGAAAAGGCGCGGGTCTTGCGGATCGAACTGGCCGCCGACTACCTGGTGATGGCGGCCTGGCTGGCGTTTCTGAAGTCGCGCCTTCTTCTGCCTCCCGACCCGTCGGAGGAGGGACCCTCGGGCGAGGACCTTGCCGCCCATCTGGCCTTCCAGTTGCAGAGGCTCGAGGCGATGCGCGAGGTGTCGGCCAAGCTGATGGCGCGGGATCAGCGGGGGCGGGATTTCTTTGTGCGCGGTATTTCCGAGGATGTCACAGCGGTCCGGAAGGTGACCTATACCGCGACGCTCCTCGACCTCATGCAGGCCTATGCCCGGGTGCGGACCAAAGACGAATTTCGTCCTTACGCGCTGGATCGGGCAAAGCTCATGACGATGGAGCAGGCGCTCGACCGATTGCGGCATCTGATCGGTTTTGCCGGGGAATGGACAGATATCATGTCCTACCTTCCGGACGGCTGGAGCGGTGACCCGGCAATGCGCCGATCGGCGACGGCCTCAACATTTGCGGCGTCGCTGGAACTCGTGAAGGAAGGCAAGATCAATATTCGGCAAAGCGGCACATTCGCGCCCATTCAGGTCAAGAAACGCGATGACTGACGACCCCGGGAGCCCCGTCGAAGAGAGCCTCTTCGAAGCCCCGCCCATGGGCGAGCAGGAGCGCATGGTCGAAGCGATCCTCTTTGCCAGCGCGGAGCCGGTGAGCCTGCGCGAGATGGCAGGTCGCATGCCCCACGGGTCCGAGCCGGCCGAGGCGCTCGCCAATCTGCGCAAACGCTACGAGGGGCGCGGAGTGCAGGTGGTTCGCGTCGGCGAGGCCTGGGCGATCCGCACCGCGCCCGACCTCGGATTCCTGATGAAGCGCGAAGTCGTCGAGACGCGGAAGTTGAGCCGCGCCGCGACCGAGACACTGGCGATCATCGCGTACCACCAGCCCGTGACCCGGGCCGAGATTGAGGAAATTCGGGGCGTCAGCGTCAGCCGGGGCACAATCGATCAGCTTCTGGAACTGGATTGGATCCGCTTTGGTAGGCGCAAGATGACGCCCGGGCGGCCGGTGACGTTTATCGTGACGCCATCGTTTCTCGATCATTTCGGGCTGGAAACCGCGCGGGACCTGCCGGGATTGAAAGACCTGCGGGCAGCGGGGTTGCTCGAAAACCGGCTGCCGCCCGGAGACGGAGCGGAGGAGGAGGACGACGGTCAGGATGATATGTTCGAGGACCCGGGCGCCGAAACCGATGGGCAAGAGCCAGCCGATTCGTCAGATTAAGGACATAATCCGGCGCTAGCCGTTTGGAGATGGGGTGAAACTGATCTACACTCACTCCAGTCAAAAAGAACAAGACAAACGTCGACACCGAGCAGCAGTAAGGGAAGCAGTCCCATGAACCGATTTCTGAACGTGATCATCCGTCAGCTTTTCCGTCGCGGCATGCAGCAAGGCATGCAATCCATCGCCCGCGGTGGCAAGAACTTCAGCGACATGACGACGGAAGAGCGTCAGCAGGCCAATGCCACGCAACAGCAGATGAACCAGGGCCGTCGCGCGCTCAACATCGCGCGTCGCTTCATGCGCTAGGCGAACCGGTTCGCTCCGGGCGAGTTCTCCGGGCGGAAGGCGCTTGTTGCATGGAATGCCAAGGCCGAGAAGGGCCTGCGTGACATGCGGATCCCATGCGCCCGAGATCGACGCGCTGCGACGCCATGCGACCTACCCGTCGAATGGCTCCATCGCCGCTTGCGCCTTTTTCGTCAGACCGCTCCGCACCACGCGGTAGGAGCGATGGATGCGGTGGCGCAGTTCGTCCTCTGCCGTGTCAAACGGCACCTGCACCCACGACCGATGGAAGTAGGGCGCCTTGGGCCATCCGAACATGTCCTCCAGATGCAGCGCCTCGTCGATGCTTTCGCATTTCACGGAAACACCGGGGTTGATGGCGCCGATGCAGGCAAACATCTTGCCGCCAACCTTCCAGGCGTCGTGACCGCCACCCCAGGGGTCGGAGTTTTCCGCCCCCGGCAGACCCTTGCAAATCGCGTTGATCGTCTCGCGGCTCATGACGCAAGCTTGCGCCATGACGGCCAGGGTTTCTACTGACAAATGGGTGGCGCTCCTGCGTGGTGTGAACGTGGGCGGCGGCAACAAGGTGCCGATGGCGGACCTACGGGCGCTGTGCGTCGACCTCGGTTGGCTGGACGTACGCAGCTACATCGCCAGCGGCAATCTTGTCTTCGGCGCAAAGGGGCAGGCGGCGGAGTTGGCAGAAGCGCTCAGAATTGCGCTGGCCGATGAGTTGTCCGTGAACGTGCCGGTCCTCGTGCTTCCGGGTGACAGGGTCAGGAGAGCACTGCGGGACGGCCCGTTCGATCCTGTGAAGGGCAGCCTCGTTCACGCTGTATTCACATGGGATATCGCAAGGCTGGACCTCGCGCTTTTCGAGAGGCTGAAGGCCCCGGGTGATGCGCTAGTCCCGGGCGACGGCATCATCTGGCTCCACACG
The DNA here is from genome assembly GCA_964391555.1 of uncultured Rhodobacterales bacterium. GTDB lineage: Bacteria > Pseudomonadota > Alphaproteobacteria > Rhodobacterales > Rhodobacteraceae > JAMWZF01. The sequence goes on along the minus strand of CAYMMT010000163.1, from coordinate 773 downwards.
CCCGGCGGATTTGGATCCTCCAAAGTTGCCGGAGCGTTGCCGAGGATCATCACCGGGACCGAGATGACCGCCCGGAACCTCAACACGCTGAGGAAACTTTCGGAATGGCTGGACGGGTGATCCCGCCCCTGCTAAGAGCCGTGACATGAAGAGCATCTGCATCATCGCCTGCATTATTCCCTGCTGACACGTCACGCGGGCCGCTCTTTTTCACCTCCCTGAAATTTCGACCGGACCCGCGGGGCAAAACCGCGCCGAGGACGAGATATGATCCGGTTGAGAAATTCGATGACCCGTCGGGTGGAGGAGTTTGTCCCCCTCGATCCCGGCAATGTGCGGATGTACGTCTGCGGGCCGACGGTCTATGACCGGGCCCATATCGGCAACGCGCGACCGGCGATCGTCTTTGACGTTTTGTTCCGTCTGCTGCGTCAGGTTTATGGCGAAACATCAGTGACTTACGTCCGCAACATCACGGATGTGGATGACAAGATCAACGCCCGCGCCGCCGAGTCCGGTCGCAGCATCCGGGACATCACGGATGAAACCACCGGCTGGTATCAGGAGGACATGCGCGCCGTCGGCAACCTGGATCCGACCCATCAACCACGGGCGACCGAGTGGATCGGCGCGATGAAGGACATGATCGCCGACCTCATTGAAAAGGGTCATGCCTATGAGGCGGAAGGCCATGTGCTGTTCTCGGTCTCGTCTTATGCCTCTTAAATGCCTTGCAAGAATTGAATCTTTTTCTACTCATCCAAGCAATCACC
>CAYMMT010000162.1:0-6222 GCA_964391555.1 uncultured Rhodobacterales bacterium | reverse complement strand
ATCATGATGTCCGGCGTCACCCCGGCCCATTCGTGCGCAAACAGGCGACCGGTCCGGGCGACGCCGCATTGCACCTCGTCGAGGATCAGAAGCAGCCCGTGTTCGTCGCAGAGATCGCGCAGGCCCTTGAGGCACTGATCCGGCAGTGGGCGGATGCCGCCTTCGCCCTGCACCGGCTCGACCAGGATGGCGCCCACGTCCGGCCGGGCGGCGGCGGCCGTCAGGGCCTCGTGGTCGCCGAAGGGCAGCACATGAAAACCCGGCAGCAGCGGTCCGAAGCCCCTGGTCATCTTTTCCGAACCGGCCGCGGCAATGGCGGCGGAGGAGCGTCCGTGGAAGGCGCCCTCGAAGGTCAGGATCGTGGTCCGCTCCTCGCCCTTGTCATGCCAGTACCTGCGGGCCATCTTGACGGCGAGTTCGCAGGCCTCCGTGCCGGAGTTGGTGAAGAAGACCGTGTCGGCAAAGGTCTTGTCGACCAGCGCCTCGGCCAGCCGCTCCTGCGGGCCGATCTTGTAGAGGTTGGACACGTGCCACAGCTTGCCTGCCTGGTCGGTCAGGCTGGCAACAAGTTCGGGATTGGCATGCCCCAGGGCATTCACCGCGATGCCGGCGCCAAGATCCAGAAAACGTCGGCCATCCGCCTCGGTCAGCCAGCTTCCCGCGCCGGAGACAAAGCTCAACGGCGCCCGGTTGTAGGTCGGCAGAACGGCGGGGATCATGGGTCAATCGTCCTTTGGATAGTGGGTTGAAATGGTGGGACAGAGGGCATCCCTCGGGATGCGGGCACGGGGCGGCGATCACCGGGTCAGCGGCGTCGCAAAATGGCTCGCGTTTCTGTGCGGGTCTGTACCATGTCCCGGCGTTTAGCGCGAAACCGGCGCCCTGCCCAGCCCCAAATCACCGGCCGGACACAAGCGACAGGCTGCTCCCCGGATTTCCGGATCGTTTCAGAAGACCGGACTCCGCGCCATTTCTGCGGTCGAAAGTCGAAACGCGTCGCTCTTTCTTCCCGACGGGATTGACGTCAGTCCGGCGCCGTCACGAACAAGGCGCCACCGGCATCGATGCGCCGCCCGGTGTCCGGCACCGGCGCCTCGGCAATCTGGCTCTCCGATGGTCGCAGCGGACGCCCCTCGGCCAAGGCGGTCAGCGCGTCGCGGACATAGGGCTCAGGGATGTCGAGCGCGTCGGCCATGACCCGGACGGTGCGGTCCGGGGCCACGGCGAGGGAGATCTTCGCCATGCGCATCTGGACAAGCGACAGGCGCGCAGCCTCGGGGCCAAGCGCGGTTTCTTCGGCCTCCGTCGCGGGCATGTAGCTGAGCGTCAGCCCGACAATCAGCATCAGGGCAGAGACGCCTTTCATCAGCGATTTCACGATGTGGCCCATGCCACCTCCGGTTCGGAACCTAGCCGTTCCGGAGAGTCTCCAACATCAGTGTGACATTTTCAGGGTCGGCATCGGGCGTGATTCCGTGCCCGAGATTGAAGATATGCGGCCCGCCCGAAAAGGCCTGCCGGACGGCGCGGGTTGCCTCGACCAAGGCGTCGCCTCCGGTCACCAGAAGCCTGTTGGGCAGGTTCCCCTGCACGCAGCCGCCGGTCTGGACATGGGCGGCGGCCCAGTCCGACGTCACCCCGTCGTCAATCGCGATGCAGTCGGCGCCGATGGCGGCATGCAGACCCTCGTAGCGCTCTGCCGCGCCGCGCGGAAAGGCGATGACGGGCAGACCCGGATGCCGGTGCTTGAGCGCGGCGGTGATCCGTGCGACGGGCTCCACGGCGTAGCGGACAAAATCCTCGCCCTGGAGCGATCCGGCCCAGCTGTCGAAGATCTTTATGACTTCGGCCCCCGCCTCCACTTGCCTCGACAGGTAGGAAATCGTCGCCTCGGTCAGGCGCTCGAGTATGGCCTCGAACAGCGCGCGGTTCTCGGCCTTGAGCGCATGGGCCGGGCCCTGATCCGGCGTGCCCTGACCCGCGATCATGTAGGTCGCGACGGTCCACGGGGCGCCGGCAAAGCCGATGAGCGTTGTCTCGGGCGGCAGTTCGCGGCGGAGAATGCGGACCGTTTCATAGACCGGGGCAAGGTGGTCATGCACATCGTCAGGGCCCTTGAGCCGCGCCATCTCCGCATTGGTCGTGATTGTCGAAAGGCGCGGCCCCTCGCCGGTCACGAACCACAGCTCCGCGCCGAGGGCCTGGGGCAACAGCAGAATATCGGCGAAAAGGATCGCAGCATCGAAACCGTAGCGCCGGATCGGCTGCAACGTGACCTCGGCCGCGAGTTCGGAATTGTAGCAGAGCGACAGGAAATCCCCGGCCTGCGCCCGCGTGGCGCGATATTCGGGCAGGTACCGCCCGGCCTGCCGCATGATCCACGCCGGCGGGGTCGGGAGCGTCTCACCCGCAAGGGCTCGAAGGATTGTCTTGTCGGTCATGCGGGTGTGGTTTCAGGTCTGACGGGCGTCGTCAAGGGATTGTAAGCATTGGTTTACGCAACTAGGAATGGCCCAAATGACACTTGCATTTCCGACCCCTGCCGACCCCCTCAAGATCGGCACGCGCGGCTCGCCTCTGGCGCTTGCCCAGGCCCACGAAACCCGCCGTCGCCTTGGTGCGGCGTTCGACCTGCCCGAGGCGTCCTTCGAAATCGTCGTGATCAAGACGACCGGCGATGACCGGGCGCTGATCGATGCCGACCGGCCCTTGAAGGAGATCGGCAACAAGGGGCTGTTCACAAAGGAAATCGAAGAGGCGCTGCTTGCGGGCGCCATCGACATGGCCGTGCACTCGATGAAGGACATGCCGGTGGAGCAGCCGGCGGGCCTCGTGCTGGACTGCAACCTGCCGCGCGAGGACGTGCGGGACGCTTTCGTCTCGTTGCGGGCCAAGGGGCTGAGCGACCTGCCGGACGGCGCGGTGGTCGGAACGTCCTCCCTGCGGCGGAAATCCCAACTCCTGCACCGGCGCCCCGACCTGCGGGTCGTCGAATTCCGCGGAAACGTGCAGACCCGGCTGAAAAAGCTGGGGGACGGCGTCGCCGCGGCCACGTTCCTGGCCATGGCGGGGCTGAAGCGGTTGGGCATGGACGACGTGCCGCGACAGGCGATCGAGGTGGACGAGATGCTGCCCGCCGTGGCGCAGGGGGCCATCGGGATCGAACGGCGCGAGGCCGACGAGCGCACCGCAGAGATGCTGGCCGCGATCCATGATGGAGAAACCGGCGACCGGCTGACGGCGGAACGCAGTTTCCTCGGCGCGCTCGACGGGTCCTGCGAGACGCCGATCGCCGGGCTGGCAGAGGTGTCGGGCGGCCGGATGCGGCTCCGGGGCGAGATCCTGAAACACGATGGTTCGGCGGCCTTTGCCGGGGAACGCTCGGGGCCCGTCGGCGACGGCGCGGCCATGGGGCGGGATCTGGCAGGCGCGCTGCTGGGTCAGGCCGGCCCGAACTTCTTTCAGAGCTGAGGCCGCCCCTCACGGTCAACCCAGAGATAGAGTGCCGCGGCACCGATCATGCCGAGGCCCGCCAGCGCGGCGGCCAACCCGTATCCCGCGATTGTCGTTCCGATAGCGAAAACCGCCGCGGCAATGCCTTGCGAGATCACCCGCTGGACGGCGATGAGCGATCCGCCCGCCCCCGGCCGCGCGGCGAGGAGATCCTGCAAATAGGCCAGTGGCAGGCTGAGGATCACCCCGCCCCCCAGGGCCGCCGGCACCACCAGCAGCCAGACCGTCCATGACCCCAGAAGAGCCGGGACCAGGGCCAGCGCGGAGCCGTAAAGCACCGCCCCGCCCGCGATCAGCTGTCGCCGGGGGTAGCGCGCCAGAAGCGCGCCCATCCACAGCATGACCGGGATCTCCAGCCCCGCCACAAGCCCGAAGAAAAGGGCCGTCGCGGCGTTGTCGGCAAAGATCAGGCCGAGCACCGCCATGTAGATCGGCTGACCCGAGACAATGGCCCCCATGATCAGGACCCGGCTCACGATGCGCGGCTCGCCCAGTTCACGCAGGCCGGCGACGAGGGACAGGCGGGACTTCCCGGTCCGCCAGCCCGCCGTCCGGTCCGAAGGCCACGACAGGCAGACCAGCGCAAGGAGCATCAGGTGCAGCGCCATGACCACGGGATAGACCGAGAGAAGCGGCGCGCCTGCGGCCATGGCCACCGACCAGATCGGCAGCACGATCACGAAGGGGACGGCCAGAAAGGCCCGGACGGCGACAAGCACGGCGTCCCTTGCGTCCGGCGCCATCTCTTCGCTGGCGAGCCGGGTGAGCGCGAAGGTCTGGGAAAAGACCACGCCCGACATCGGGTAGAGGATGGCATGGGTGACGACGAAGGCCGGGATCGACGGGACCGCCAGCATCAGCGCGGTGCCGCAAACCGCCAGTGCCGTCGCGCCGATGGCCAGATGGCGCCGGTCGAGCCAGCTGTCACTCAAGAGCCCGCCCCAGACCGCGCTGGCGACGCCAAGGAGCGCCTCGCCAACCAGCACCGCCGCATAGGCGGTGTCCGACATGCCCAGAATGTCGACGGCGATGAGCGACTGGAAGGGGATGACGGACGACACCGCCGCGCCGATGACCACGAGAAGCAGACAGGCAAGCCGGAGATGCGGGTCCCCCGCGATCAGGCGCAGGGTTTGGGTCATGTCACGGCAGCGTCTTGCCGGGGTTCAGGATGCCTGTCGGGTCAAGTGCCGCCTTGACCGCCCGCATCATGTCCAGCGCCACCGGGTCCTTGCGCCGCCGCATCGACGGCAGTTTCGACAGGCCGACGCCGTGTTCGGCCGAGAATGACCCGCCAAGGCCCACGGCCACGTCTTCCACCGCCTCCCGCAGACGGTCGATCAGGTCCGGGTCCCCCGACGTCGGATAAAGCGTGTAGTGGATGTTTCCGTCCCCGAGATGGGCCACGCTGGTCTCTTCCGATCCCGGATCGATGGCATCGCGCCGGGCCGTCATGGCGTCAAAGAACTCCGGCACCCGGTCCAGCGGCAGGGCGATATCGGTGTCGAGCACCGGCTTGCGGGTGAACATCACCTCTCCCGCGGCCTCCCGACGGGCCCAGAACGCGCGCCTCTGGGCCTCGGACCTCGCGAGCGTGGCATCCAGCACCAGCCCGTCCTCCATCGCCGCCGCCAGCAGCTCTTCCAGCCGCGCCACGACGGGCAGCGTGCCATCGGGGCCGGGTGTGGCGTCATGGTCCGAGGTGGCGGCGATCTCGACCATGATGTTGGTCTCGAAAGGCGCCTCAAAGGGCTCGCGCGCAGCGGAGGCATGATGCAGGTGCATGTCGATATAACTGCGCGGCATGTACTCAAACGCCTCCACCGCCCCGCCGGTGTCATCCTGCAGGCGGCGCAACAGGCTCAGGGCGGCGGTCAGGTCCGGCGTGGCGACCATGGCCGTGGCATAGGCGCGGGGACGCTTGGCCAGCCGCAGGACTGCGGCGGTAATCACGCCCAGGGTCCCCTCGGCGCCGATCAGCAGGTTCTTCAGATCATAGCCCGAGTTGTCCTTGTGAAGCTCCGACATCAGGTCGACCACCCGACCGTCAGCCAGCACGGCCTCGAGACCGAGGCAGAGGTGCCGCATGGAGCCGTACCGCAGCACGTTCGACCCGCCCGCATTGGTCGACAGCATGCCGCCGATGCGGGCCGATCCCTTGGCGCCAAAGGTCATGGGAAAGAGCAGGTCGTGGGCCTCGGCGGCCGCGTGCAGCTTCTCCATGATCACCCCGGCCTCGACGATGGCGATCCGGGCGTCGGGTTTGACGGCGCGGATGCGGTCCATCCGGTCAAGCGACAGTTGCAGCGCGCCGGTCCCGGCCACCGCCCCGCCGTTGAGCCCGGTATTGCCCGACACCGGCACCACCGGCGTCCCCTCGGCATGGGCCGCGCGGAGGATCGCGCTGACGTCTGCGGTGGTCTTCGGGCGCAACACGGCAGCCGGATCGGCGGTGAACTTGCCGGTCCAGTCCCTGCGCCACGGCTCCGCGTCGGCCCCGGTCAGCACGGCGGCATCCCCCAGTTCGGCGCGAAGTGTCTCGATCAAGCCCATGGCGGGTCCTCCCTTGCGCCGCGAAGGTGGACCAACTGGGCGGAATTGGAAAGACAGCGCTTGACGGGTGGCCGGGCCTTTCGTAAGTGAGCCACCGGTTTGGCGGAGTAGCTCAGTTGGTTAGAGCAGCGGAATCATAATCCGCGTGTCGGGGGT
>CAYMMT010000161.1:0-6233 GCA_964391555.1 uncultured Rhodobacterales bacterium | reverse complement strand
GTCGAGGCGGCCTGGGCGTGGACCGATCCGATCATCGAGGGCTGGCAGGCGCGGGGAGATGTGCCGAAGGCCTATGAAACCGGGTCCGCCGGGCCGGACGACGCGTTGATGCTGCTGCACCGGGATGGGCGCCGGTGGCGGGACATCCGGGCGTGAGTCCTGAACGTCGCGCCGCTGCGCTACACTGACTTCACGAAAAAGGAGAGGCGCCATGGACCTGATCGAATATCCGGATGCCGAGATGATGATGATGGACCTCGCCGATGCGCTGGCGAGCGAGTTGCGCACATGTCTCGCCCAGCACGATCACGCAAGCTTTGCGGTTCCCGGAGGGACCACGCCCGGGCCGATCTTCGACAGTCTTTGTGCGACCCATCTGGATTGGGCGCGCGTTCATGTCATGCTGACCGATGAACGCTGGGTTCCGGAAGATCACGAGCGATCCAACACGCGGCTTGTGCGGCAGCGGCTTCTGACCGACCGGGCGGCTGAAGCAGTCTATGTCCCACTTTACGCCGAGACGCCAACCCCGGAGGAGGCATTGCCCGCACTGGCCGATGCCTTGGCGCCGGAGCTGCCGATCTCTGTACTGCTTCTGGGCATGGGCACGGATATGCACACCGCGTCGATCTTTCCGGGGGCCGACCGGCTCGAAGAAGCGTTGACCACAGATGCGCCACTGGTGCCCATGCGCGCGCCGGGCGCGCCGGAGCCGAGAGTGACGCTTTCGGCATCCGTCCTGATCGGGGCCATGTCGCGCCACATCGTCATCACCGGCACCGAGAAACGAGAGGCCATCGAGCGGGCACAAGACCTGCCGGCCGCGGAGGCCCCGGTGGCTGCGGTGCTGCGGGGGGCGACAGTGCATTGGGCCGACAGCTGAGAATTCCAAAGGATAGAGACATGTTTTCCGACCTTATCGCCTATCGGGGCCGCGTGGCCGACCGGCCCATCTTGTCGCTTTTCGATGACGCCAACAGGGCGGAGGCATTCTCGGCGCAGGTGGGGGATATGCGGTTCGACTTTGCGAAGACCAACCTCGATGCGGAGGGGCTGGCGCTGCTGATCTCGCTGCTTGAAAGCCGGGGCGTCGCGGAGAAGCGCGAAGCCATGTTCGGTGGCCGGCCGATCAACGAGACCGAGGGGCGCGCCGTTCTTCACACGGCGCTGAGAGCACTCGACGGTGGCCCGGTCATGGTGGACGGCACCGATGTCATGCCCGGAGTGCGGGAGACCCTCGCGCGGATGGAGGCTTTTGCGGCGGATGTTCGGGATGGGCGCTTCACCGGGCAGGGCGGCGCGATCACCGACGTGGTGAATATTGGTATTGGCGGGTCGGACCTTGGCCCGGCCATGGCGGCCAAAGCACTCGCGCCGTACCATGACGGCCCGCGCTGCCATTTTGTCTCAAATGTCGATCCGGCGGATATTGCCGACGTTCTGCGTGGCTGTGATCCGGCGACGACGCTGGTGATCGTGGCGTCCAAGACGTTCACGACCATCGAGACGATGACAAACGCGCGCACGGCGAAGGCCTGGATGGGCGATGCGGTGACAGAGCCGGCAGCACAATTCGCGGCCCTTTCGACTGCCGCCGACAAGACCGAGGCCTTCGGGATCGCGGCGGACCGGGTGTTCGGCTTCGAAGATTGGGTCGGCGGGCGCTACTCCATGTGGGGGCCAATTGGGCTGTCGCTCATGATCGCGATTGGCCCGGACGCGTTTCGTGCCTTTCTGCGCGGCGGGCAGGCCATGGATCGGCACTTTCGGTCCGCCGGGTGGGGCGAAAACCTGCCGGCCCTGTTGGCGCTGGTCGGCATCTGGCACAATCAGGTCTGCGGCTATCCGACCCGCGCCGTGCTGCCCTACGACAACCGCCTCGCTCGGCTGCCCGCCTACCTTCAGCAGTTGGAGATGGAGAGCAACGGCAAGGGCGTGACCATGGACGGCGAGCCGGTCGAAAGCGCATCCGGTCCCGTCGTCTGGGGAGAGCCCGGTACCAACGGGCAACATGCGTTTTATCAGTTGATCCACCAGGGCACGCAGGTGGTGCCTTGCGAGTTTCTTGTGGCCGCGCGGGGGCACGAGGATGACCTGCACCATCAGCATCGCCTGCTCGTTGCCAATTGCCTCGCCCAGTCCGAGGCGCTGATGCGGGGCCGGTCGCTGGACGAGGCGCGGGCGAAAGTCGCCGGGACGTTCGAGGGGCCCGAATTGGAGCGGCAAGCTGCCCATCGGGTGTTTCCGGGCAACCGCCCCTCGGTCACGCTGAGCTACCCGCAACTGACGCCAGAGGTTCTGGGTCAGATCATCGCGCTCTATGAGCATCGCGTCTTTGTGGAGGGCGTGGTGCTCGGCATCAATTCCTACGATCAATGGGGTGTCGAGCTTGGCAAGGAACTTGCAACCGCGCTGCAACCGGTCGTCGAGGGCGCCGATGCGAGCGACAAGGATGGATCGACCCGCGCGCTGGTGGGTCATTTGCGCCTCCACGGTCTCTGACCGGGCTTCGGTCAGTCGACGGGCACCCGCTTCATCATCTTGCGCGCGATCTTGCCACTGGCGAGCCGGTATTCCTTGACCACGGTAAAGCCGAGGCGTTCGAGCATCGCCTTGCCCTTGTCCGTTGTTGCCAGTCGTTCGATCCAGACCGCCTTGAGCCCGCGCTGACGCGCATATTTTTTCAGGCGCTCGATCCAGTTGCGAAAGACCTCGGTGGCAAAGCCGCGCTTTTCGGTGAGGTTCTGCCATTCGACAAACGACATCTTGCAGTCCAGCGTCCGGCGCTTGCGGTTCACTTCGCCCGAGATGTGGCCGCGCAAACCGCCCTTGAAGGTCTTGTCCTTGACCGGGATATCTTCGCCCGAGCGGAGGGCTTTCTTGATCTCGAGCGTGATGCCCTTGCGGGTCTTCTTTTCGGAGGTGACCTTTTCAACGAGGCGCTTGACCCACATCGACTGAAACAGCCGCTTGAGGAGAACTCCCGCTCCCGCGGTCGCGGCCACGAGAAGCACCCGAAACAGGATGAACTTCCAGTACCGGTCCAGAATGCTGCCGGCTGACTCGCCCGCGTCCAACCGCCGCTTGATATCGAACAGGACCTTGGCCTCTTCCTCGCCGAGGCCGTTCATCTGCCAGAGAAGCGCCCACATGATCTGGAAGTCCCGCCGCGCCGCCGCATCCCAGGCCCGCCACGCCAACTCCCAGTTGTCGGGAAAGAACTTCTTGTCGAGGCTGGTCTGGGTGGCGGCGTCGGCTTCGGTGAAGTTGGGGTCCGGTCCCTCGCGCACGTCGATCAGCGTGGGTGCGTCCGGGTGCATCTGCTTGGGATCGGTGATCTTCCACCATTTTCCGTTTCGGTGGAAATAGTAGCGGTAGACCTCCTTCCCGTTCACCGTTTCCTTGCGCCGCACGATCTGCACATAGACGACCGAGGCGAGCACCGGCAGGGCGGTGGCGAGCCCGGCCAAGGCGGGGCTGGCAATGCTGTTCAGCGCAAAACTGGTCTGGATCGGCGACGCGCTGTGCCCCCCGCGCCATGCTACGCTGTTTGTGCCGCATGTGAATTCGGTCTCCAGCGTTCGGGTCGATGGCTCACCACTGACAGGGTCCACCTCCGTCACGTCGATCAGGACCGGATCAGCTGTGCCGAGGACGGTCAAATGCGCATCGATGCTGTCGGGGCAGTCCTCCCGCCGGATCGTCGGCAGGGTTTCGATCGGAACCGTGAACGGGCTGGCCATTCCGCCACATGTGACGCCCACCTCGGCCGGGCCGAAGACGTCGTCCGGCACCTTGGCGTCGATGGTCGCAGCCTTGGGGTCAATCGCCGTGATCTCGGCAGGGTAGCCGTTGACATGAACCACGTGACTCTCATCGTCGACGACCCGATTGAGGCTCAGACGGATGGTGTCGCCGGGGGCGGCCTCGATCGGGGACACATCCTCCAGGATCGGAATCTCGAAATACGCCTCCTCGAATTCGGCGCAATTGAAGGTGTTGGTGTCGTCAAGGCGCTCCGCATCGAACCAGAGCCCGAGCCTCTCGATGAGTGCCGCAGGCACCCCGGCTTCCGAGAGTTGGGCCGACCATTCCGTCCCATCCGCCGGACGCGGCGCGGACAAGCGGATGGTTTCGAGGGTTTCGGCAGTGGTCCCGTCGATGCCGGTAAGGCGGGCAAACAGACGGGCGGTCTCTTCGGCGGGAATGTCGTTGATGTTGATCTTGTGCCAGCAATCGCAAGGGTCATCATCGGCGGAAAACCAGTCCAGAAGCGCGGCGGCATCCGGTTCGCTGACACCGACCTCGATCAACGCGGCGCGAACGGCATCCGCGTCTTTCATCGGGCTCGCTGCGGTCATATTGGCCAGCTTGTCCGCAGCGGTCGGAGACACCCCCTCAAAGAGCGTCATGAGGTCGGGAAGTCCCTCGTTGGGGACGGTATTGATATTGATAACGGTCATGGCAGACTCAGGATGGCGATAGGGGAATGCCGCCAGCTTAGCTGCCAGGCTTCCCCTGCGTCAATTTCCGCGTCCGGGCCGGGGAACCGCGCCGTCGGCGGACAGGATGGCACGGGCGCGGTCGGGAATCGGATACTTGCCCGTGCCGTCGCGGGTGCGCAGCACGATCACGGCATGGGCCTCGACGGTCATCACGGCAGCGTCTCCCGTCAGGGCAAAGACGGCATAGTCCATGGTGAAAGAGCTTTCCCCCAACTCCCGCGTTCGGGCCGTCACGACGTAGTCCTGATCCAGCAGCATCTCGACGCGGTAGATGCAGCCCACCTCGGCGAGTACGAGCCGGGGCGAAGCGGGGCCATAGTCGGTGACCTCCATCGCGCGCAGATAAGGCAGGCGGGTGTTTTCGAACCAGCTGAAAAACGTCGCGTTGTTCACATGTCCCAAGGCGTCGAGATCCGAAAAGACGACGCGATTGGGGATGCCGAAGCTCCAGGGCTCCGGGATTTGCAGGTCCCGGAGCGCAGCCGTTTCGAGCGGTTGCAGATAGGGCAGGGTCATGCACCGAGGTGGCCCCGAACAAGGCCGGAGGTCAAGTGAAGGGGCGCGCCACGGAGGGCCCGCACGAAAAAGCGCGCCCGGGTCGGGGACTCCGGGCGCGCTCCTTGGATTTCTCGTCTGCCGTGGCTCAGTCGAGTTCGCTGGCCCAGTCCACCGCCTTGAACGCTCCCATCGGGGTCGTCAGCGGAGAGGCGTCCCCGCCACCGAAGGTGTACCGAACGCCGAGGTAGAGGTTGGCTTCGGTGCCTTCGTCCTCGGTATTGGCGGTGTAGGTATCCAGCGATACGGCGGCGATCGCCTCGAGGCCCGAATTGATCTCGTAGGTCCCGGTAATCGTGAAGAAGCCAAAGCGCCCGGAGTCATCGTCATCTTCGAAGATGTTCGGAGAGGTGCCGCCCTCATAGGTCACCATCATGTCGATGGCCGGGGTCAGCTCGAACGCGGTTCCGATGCGGTAGACGGGGCCGACAAATGCGTTGTCGTCCGGATCAGGCTCGGCAACGGCATAGCCGAGCTGGGCAAAGCCGGTCATTCCACCGAAGTCCTTCAGCACTTCGCCGCCGAGGATATAACCGGTGTTGGTGTCGTCACCGTCTTCAGCCGCGAAATATCCGACGCCGATAAAGCCACCCGCATAGGTGCCCGCCGCCACTTCGGTTCCGAGGTGCACGCCGAGGACGCCGGTCTGAATGCGACCGAAATCGTCGATATCTTCGGTATCTTCGCCGATGGCCTCGTAACGCAGGTCAACACCCAGATCGAGCCCGTTGCCGAGCGAGCGACCGTACTGACCCGCGATAAACACCCCGCCGAAAGGAGTCGCGTCGGCGATCTCGTCGTCGCTGTCGGAACTGCCTCGGTCGGACAGGAACAGGCCGCCTTCGATGGACGTGTTGAACTGTTGTGCCGAGAGTGGCAGCGAGAACAGCGCGATGGTTGCGGCTGAGAGCAAGAGCGTCTTCATTGTATTCCCCTAGTTGCAACGGCCCCTTGTCTGGCTGGCGATGACATCGTCGGGACCGTCAATTCGATACCAGAAATCATATCGCAATGTCTCGATGAGTGCCGCAAAGAAGGCTGACCCGGCGTAGCAATCTTTGAACGTGTTGCAGAGCGGCAGCGTGCACTGCTGTTGCTGGAGCGGGTAACGGGAATCGAACCCGTAACTTAAGCTTGGGAAGCTCGCGTGATACCTTTTCACCATACCCGCGC